>NZ_APNL01000009.1:0-154786 GCF_040361435.1 Salinisphaera sp. C84B14
GTAATGTGCGATGAACCTTTTTTTGGGCGCGGGATGCCGAAATCGGCAGACATCCGGGCTTAAAATATGTAACGTTATAGCATCCCTGGCCTTCTTTATTAATCCATGCTCTGTATTCGCGATCTGGAGCACTGCTATACCGACGTGCCCGTCGTACGCCTACAGCGCCTGGACGTGGCAGCCGGCGAACAACTGGCCATCCTCGGGCCGTCCGGCAGCGGCAAGTCGACGCTGCTGCATTTGCTGGCCGGCGTGCTCACCCCGACACGCGGCGATATCCGGGTTTGCGATCAATCGCTGGCCGCCATGCGCGAGTCCGCGCGCGATCGCTTTCGCGGCCGCCATATCGGGCTGGTCTACCAGAGCCTGCACCTGATCGCGGCCCTGTCGGTGGCCGACAATCTGGCCCTGGCGCGCTATCTCGCCGGCCTCGCGCCCGATGCCGCGCGTATCGATGAAACGCTCGATCGTGTCGGCCTGGCCGCGTTCAAGGGCAGCTATCCGGCACAACTCAGCCAGGGCCAACGACAACGCGTGGCGCTGGCCCGTGCGCTGGTCAACGAGCCGCGGCTGATTCTGGCCGACGAGCCCACCTCCAGCCTGGACGACGCCAACGCCGAGCGTGTGGCCACGCTGTTGATCGAGCGGGCCCGTGCGGCCGGCGCCGCGCTGATGGTGACCACCCATGATCGTCGCCTGGCCGATCGGTTTGAGCGCCGGCTCATGCTCGGCGAAGCCGGAGTGGTCGCATGAATCTGTGGCGCCTGAGCCTGGCCTATCTGCGCCACCAGAAACTCACGGCCGCGTTGAACGTGTTTCTGCTGGCGCTGGGTAGTGCCATCATCGTGGTGCTACTGCTGGCATCCACCCAGCTCAAGGACAATCTGGTCCGCGATGCCGGCGGGATCGATCTTGTGGTGGGTGCCAAGGGCTCGCCACTGCAGCTGATTCTGTCGGGCATCTACCATATCGATACGCCCACCGGGAATATCGATCTTGCCGAGGCACGGCGATGGTCCCGGCATCGGCTGGTCGACCGCGCTATGCCGGTCGCGCTCGGCGACAGCGTGCAGGGCTTTCGTATCGTGGGTACGAGCGACGACTTCCCGGCGCTCTACGACGCCGAGATCGCCAACGGCCGCAGCTGGCATGCGCCAATGGAAGCCGTACTGGGCGCCCGGGTCGCGGCCGCGACCGGACTGGCGGTGGGCGATACCTTTGCGGGCGTGCATGGTTTTGCCGCCAGCGGACACAACCACGAGCATGCCCGCTACCGCGTGGTCGGCGTACTGGCGCCCACGCGCAGCGTGATCGACCGCCTGGCGCTCACCGACGTGCGCAGCGTCTGGGCACTACACGGCGCATCGGGCCACGACGCAGCGCACGAAGCCGGTCATGACCATGAGCACGAGCACGAGCACGAGCACGAAGACGATCATGCCGGCGACGGGCATGGCGCCTCCCACCACAACGCGCCCACCGCGGTGGATCACACTCCGTTGCCGTCGATCCTGGCCCCGGACTTCCCTGCCACGGGCCGCCAGATCACCGCGCTGCTGCTGATCTCGGACTCGCCGCTGGCGGGGCTGACCCTGCCACGGCTGATCAACCGTGTATCCAGCCTGCAGGCGGCTGCGCCGGTAGCCGAAATCACCCGGCTGCTCGGGTTGATCGGCTTCGGCCTGGACACGCTGGCCGCCTTCGCCGGGCTGATGATTGCAGCGGCCGCGCTGAGTGTATTCGTGGCCCTGTACAACGCGCTGCGCGCCCGCCGCGTCGACCTGGCCATGATGCGCTCGCTCGGTGCGTCGCGCGCACAACTTCTGCGCCATATCCTGCTCGAAGGTCAGATGCTGGCGATGGGCGGTGTCACACTGGGCTTGTTGATCGGACATCTGGTGACCGAAGGATTGGGTTTATGGCTGCAGGACGCACAACTGTTTCATCTGACCGGCTGGGCGTGGCAGCCCGCGGAATGGGGGCTTCTGGCCATGGCCGTGATCGTGGGCCTGCTGGCCGCACTGCTGCCGGCGATCCAGGCCTATCGCGTGGATATCGCCCGTACGCTGGCCGGCGAATGAATCGGCGTGCACACGGATGCAGCCTGCTGATAGGCCTGGCGATCGCGCTGATCGCCAGCACCGCCTGGGCGAATGAACCGGCGTCCATCGACCTGATCTACGAACAGCTCGCCCCCAGCGACGGCGCGCCCGTGATTCCGGCCATTCAGAACGATATCGTCTACCTGGCCGCCGAGGTGCGCGACGCCGACGGCGAGCTGCTCGACGATGTACCTATCAGCTTAAGCTCTACCCGAGATAACGAACTGGTCGGCCCGAAGCCGGTAACGCGTGACGGCGGCTATACCGACCTGGCCCTGGTAGCCCGCTCCCTAGGGCGCGATACGCTCACGGTGTCGGCCGGGCCGGTGTCCACCCAGATCGGCCTCGACGTGCGTGAACCCGACGCAGTGGATGACTATGCCAGCGCGCTGGAAGGCATCGACGACAGCGATAACGTGCTCGGCTGGGCGGCGCTCATGCAGGCCCAGATCGACTACGACGAACAGTTTCGGGTATCCGCCATCTACCCGGCGGCGCTGAAAGAGCGCTTCGGCCAGACCGTGCGTCTGGTCGGCTACATGCTGCCCATGCAGATGTCCACGACCCAGACTCGCTTCATCCTTTCGGCCAACCCGCCGGTGTGCTTCTTTCATATGCCGGGCGGCCCGGCCACCGTTGTGGACGTGCACACCCAGCGCGCCATGGACATGACCTGGGAGCCGGTTGTGGTCGAAGGCACGCTCCAGGCCGAAACCCAGACCGACGACGGCCTGCTCTACCGGCTGACCGACGCCCGAGTCGTCAACCGCTAGCGCGGGTCGGCATTGCCGGGCGTCAGGCACCGGCCCGGCTGCCGCTGCACGCACCGCCCCCTGTAAGGCCGCATGGTCAGCGTGGTTGACAAGATTGCTATGTTATAACGTCCTTAACAGAACCCAAGGGTTTGCAAATGAAAACGCGTGCTGCCATCGCCTGGGCGCCCAACACCCCGCTCGAGATCGAAGAGGTCGATCTACAAGGCCCCAAGGCGGGGGAAGTTTTGGTGCGTATCGTCACCACCAGTCTTTGCCATACGGATATGTTCACCCTTTCGGGGCGCGATCCGGAAGGTAATTTTCCCTGCATTCTCGGCCACGAAGGCTGCGGTATCGTCGAAGATGTCGGCAAGGGCGTCACGTCCGTCAAGGAAGGCGACGTCGTCATTCCGCTCTACCAGCCGGAAGATCCGAACTGCCCTTACATCAAATCGGGCAAGACCAATCTGTGTCAGACCATCCGCAAGACCCAGGGCCAGGGGCTGATGCCGGACGGCACGAGCCGCTTTTCTTATCGCGGGCAGATGCTGCACCACTATATGGGCACGTCGACGTTTGCCGAATACACCGTACTGCCCGAGATCGCGGTCGCCAAAATCGACCCGGCCGCACCGCTGTCCAAGGCCTGCGTAATGGGCTGTGCCGTGCCCACGGGCGTCGGCGCGGTACGCAATACGGCCAAGGTGCAGCCCGGTGATACGGTCGCCGTATTCGGCCTCGGCGCGGTCGGCATGGCGGTCATCCAGGGCGCGGTACTCCAGGGTGCCGGACGCATCATCGGCATCGACATCAACCCCAACAAGTTCGCCCTGGCCGAATCGCTCGGTGCGACCGAGTGCATCAACCCGCGCGACTATTCCGAGCCGCTGCACGAAGTCGTCATCGATATGACCAACGGCGGCGTGGACTTCTCCTTCGAGTGCGTGGGCAGCGTGGAATTGATGCGCGCGGCCCTGGAGTGCTGCCACAAGGGCTGGGGCGAGAGCATCATCATCGGCGTGGCCGGGGCCGGCGAGGAGATCTCGACCCGCCCGTTCCAGCTGGTGACCGGCCGGGTCTGGCGCGGCTCCGCCTTCGGCGGCGTACTGGGTCGCTCCGAGCTGCCCGGCATGGTCGACGAATGGCTTAACGGCACCATCGACGTGGATCCATACATCACCCACAACATGGACCACGAGCAGGTCAACACGGCCTTCGAACTGCTGCGTACCGGCCAGGCCATCCGTTCGGTGATTCACTATCGCGACGAAACCCTCACCCCGGATCTGCCGGGCGAACTCGTCACGTCCAGCAACGCGGTGGTCGAACCCGCCTGACCTGCCAGGTCGCGAACCGGCCCGTCGCATGCACCATGCGGCGGGCTTTTGCACCGCGCAGCGCATCGCTGAACTTATCCTATCGACAACCTGCTGCAAGAGGCCGCCATGGCATCGCATAACGACCTCGTTCCCCGCACCTACGAACAGTGGCGACACTGCATCACGGTCGACTGCGGCATGGCACTCACGCCGGCCTATATAGAACAACGGCTGCACGCACTGCGCGATGACAACGATGACGCCACCCGACGGTTCATCGCAGTCTACGGACCGGCACACCATCGTGCGGTCATCGGCTGGTTCGAACGCGCCGGCGCCGAGCTGAACGCGGCCGACTCGCCGCGTGGATAGGGCTGGGCGCTGCACTATGCTCAACGATCACCGCTAATGCCCGCATCCACTGATACCCCGATCCCTATCACGCTGCTGACCGGTTTTCTGGGCAGCGGCAAGACCACGCTGCTCAATCGGTTGGTACGCCAGCCCGGCATGAACCGGACGCTCGTCGTGATCAACGAGTTCGGCGAAATAGGCCTGGACCATCAGCTGTTCAGCGCCAGCCGCGAAACCGAGCCTGTCGCGCTTGAGAGTGGCTGCCTGTGCTGCACGGTGCGCGGCGATCTGGTGCGCACCCTGCGGGATGCCACCTGGCGTTTCGCCCGCGAGGGCGAACGCTTTTTCGATCGATTGGTAATCGAAACCACCGGCCTGGCCGACCCGGCGCCCATTCTGCATACCCTGATGACCGACGCCCGTATCGCCCGCGCCTATCGGCTGGACGGCGTGGTGACCTGCGTTGATGCCGTCCACGGGCAGGCCAGCCTCGATGCGCACGACGAGGCAATGAAGCAGGCCGCCATGGCCGATCTACTGTTAATTACCAAAGCCGATCTCACCGCGGCCGACACGCTGGCGAATCTGCGCGCACGGCTCGGCGCGCTCAACAGCGGCGCCCGCCAGATGACGGTGACCCACGGCCATGTCGATGCCAGCGAATTGACCGACCTGGGTATCGACCCGCAGCGCGCGCACGGTGCAGATATCGAACGCTGGCTGGGCACCGCACCCGCCAAGAATACGCCGCAGCCCGGCGCCGCGACCGGACTGCGTCTGGGCGCAGCCGTGGCATCGCCGACATCGACGCTCATGCCGACACCGGTGGCCAACGATCCGAATCGCCACGATGATCGGGTTCGGGCGCACTGCTTTACCTTCGATACGCCCATCGACGCCGATCGCCTCGAGGTCTGGCTGCAGCTGATGGTGTCGCTCATGGGCGAGCGCATGCTGCGTATCAAGGGCTTGATCCATATCGCCGGCGAAGCCCGACCCGCCGTCATCCACGGGGTACAGCATATTTTCCACCCCATGACCTGGCTGGACGCCTGGCCCGACGACGACCGGCGCTCGCGGCTGGTATTCATCACCCGCGATATTCCGCGCGACTCGCTGGCGGGCATTCTGGCCGCGCTGGAGGCCTCGGCATAGCGACGCACTTCGCGTGTGCGCCGTTCTGGAACGATGGCTGCGCGGCGAGGCCGCCTGTCCAGCGCGCTCGAACACGGTATCCCCGATATCCCTCGCGCCTGCTGTATAAAGCCCGTTTATCAATGAGTTTCGGTCGCCGCGTGCCGACGGTGGCCGGAACAAGGCATACAACCCGGGCCCGTCCAATGACGCTTCGACTCGTGATCCCGTTCGCGCTGTTTTTCCTTGCCACCAGCGCCGTCGCCCAACCGGACGTGAATGCGTTGATCGAAGAAATGGTCAGCAATGGGTATCCGCCCGAACAGGAAAAACTGGCGGCCCGTATCACCGACGCGCTGATCGAGCGCGCGCACGAGGTGGCGCTACCGGCATTGATCGAGGACTTGCAGCCCGACAACCAACAACATCTGCGCCAGGTGTCATGGCAGCAGTCGGATCGCGCGATCCATGTGGCGACGCTCTGGCACCAGAACAGCTTCCAGCACGTCCGATACGAGCAACAGGAATGCTCCGGGCAGAACTGTTACGCGATCAATGTCTATCCGATCATTCAGTGGCGCAAGGCCAACGGTTCCTGGGGCGCACGCAGCCTCTACAAAATGGACGGCGAGTGGCCACAGGTACGCCAGGAGGGTGCACAGGCCGAGGTCAGGGCAATCCATAAGCTGCAGCCGGCCGACGAAGAGCTGTATCTGCTACTCGGCGACCAGGCGGGCAACCGTGAGCCAGCGTATATCACGGCGCTGGTCATTGCTTTCGAGGGCGATGAGCTGAAGCTCGACTATCCGGCCTTCAAAGAACGCTATCCGTTACTCGAGGCGTCGATTTACGATGCACGCAGGCCGAATTCGTATCGGCAACACATGTCGTTCGATGCGGATACGCAGGTCCTTTCCTTTGTCGATCTGGACAGTCAATTCATTCCCGGACTGAGTCGTAAAAAACCCGGTCGCGATAAAGTCTTGGTGGCCCAGGATTCGAGCCGGCTCCAGCATTCCATACTGAACAAGAATGCAGAGCGCTCATTGGCACTCAAGTTTGTGGATGGGCATTTCGTACGCGTCGAATGATTCACCCCGCCCGGCGTTTCGCCCGCAGTCATAGCAGCTGACTGTTCCGAGCCCGCAGGCAGGTGGCCATTATCTCGTTCATATAAAAAGGCCCCGGCGCCGCGAGGAAACGAACGCCGGGACAGACGGACGACCGTTGATCAATGGGCAGCAAGCTGCCAACGGGGGAACGGGTCGTCGAATTCGCGCCACATCTCGGGCCCGCCCATGCATTCGGCCTCGGTCAGCAGACAGGCATCCAGACGCTCGATCAGCGCCGCTTCGTCCATGCCCATGCCGATGATCACGATTTCCTGGCGCCGGTCGCCGTAGAGCGGATCCCACAGGGCATCGACGGTGGCCCGTGCTTCGGCGTCTTCCGGCGCCTGCCCGGCCCGGTCGCTGGCCCACCACAGGCCAATCGCCTGATGCGTGAGCGCGCCACCGGCCTGGGCCATTTCGCCAACAAAGTCGGGCCGCGTGGCCAGCCAGAACCAGCCCTTGCTGCGCAGCACGCCGGGCCAGTCCGAATGGAACAGATCGAGCAGACGCTGGGGGTGAAAAGGCTGGCGACGCCGATAGACGAAGCTGCTGATGCCGTATTCTTCGGTCTCCGGCGTATGTACGCCCTGCAGTTCGCGTACCCAGCCGGCCGACATCGCCGCGCGATCGAAATCGAAGCGCCCGGTGCCGACGATATCGCCCGTGGCGATGCGGCCGTGTTCGGCCTCGACCACCTGCGCGGCCGGGTTGAGCGCAGCAATCACACCGCGCGCCGCACGGCGTTGTTCCGGCGTGGCCAGGTCGATCTTGTTGAGCACGATGACGTCGGCAAACTCGATCTGGTCGACGAGTAGATCCACCACGCTGCGCTCGTCTTCTTCGCCCAGCGACTCGCCGCGATCGGCGATGAAGTCCGCGCTTTCGTAGTCGGCCAGCAGCGCAGCGGCATCGACTACGGTCGCCATGGTGTCCAGACGTGCCACGTCGGCCAGCGAGAAGCCTTCTTCGTCGCGCACCGCGAATGTGGCCGCGACCGGCATGGGCTCGGAGATACCGGTGGATTCGATCAGCAGATAGTCGAAGCGCTCTTCGCGTGCCAGCCGCGTGACCTCGGCCAGCAGATCGTCGCGCAGCGTGCAGCAGATGCAGCCGTTGGAAAATTCGACCAGCTTCTCGTCGACGCGCGACAACGCGCCGCTATCGCGAATACGGGCGGCATCGATATTGATCTCGCTCATATCGTTGACGATGACCGCCACGCGCAGGCCGTCGCGGTTGGCGAGCACGTGGTTGAGTACGGTGGTCTTGCCCGCGCCGAGAAAGCCCGAAAGCACGGTGACCGGCAGGCGTGTATCGCGCATATCCAATCCTTTTTGAAAGCGTGTGGGGGTATTCAGCGCGCCGCGCGAAACGCGCGCTCGCGCAGCTCGGCGTCGGTCTTGACGTCGGCACAGGTGGTGGCGGTCGGACGGGCCAGCAGGCGCTCGATACCGATCGGCTCACCGGAGACCTCGCACCAGCCGTAGTCGCCGTCGCGGATCAGCTTTAGCGAGGCATCGATCTTGTTGCGCAGCTGGGCTTCGCGATCCCGCAGGCGCAGATCGAGCCAGCGCGCCTCTTCGGCCAGGGCGCGGTCGCCCGGATCCGCGAACGTGAGGTTTTCATTGAGCCGTACGCGAATATCCCGCTCGCGTACGAGCACTTCTTCGCGCAGCCGCAACAGGCGCCCGCGAAAGAACGCGAGCTGATCCGGACTCATGTACTGGCTGTCGGGCATGGCCCGGAGTTCGTCTTCTGTCATAATTTATCTACGTTATAACATAACAAATAAACTATATAGAAGCTGTCAAGCGGGTCACTCGCCGGCCTTGGCGCTCACCCCATCGCGAGCTTCAAGACAAGCATGAGAAGAATGCCGAGCGCGACCGGCAACCAGATATGCCAGCCCGGCGTGTCGGGCCTAGCGGAGGCCGGACCCTCGAGGGCGACGCATTCCAGACCCACATGCAGAAAGATCCCGGCAGCCAGGCCCTGGGCGAGCGCCCCCACCCCGACCGAGGGCGGCAACACGCCGGTGGTCATGGCCGCGAGCACGGCGACGATGCCCACCGCACAGGCCGGCAGCAGGATACCGGCCAGCGCGCCGCCGTTGGCGCGCAGACGCCTTGCTACCGCATAGCCGGCCGGGAACTTGTGGGCCACGATGACGCTGCCCACCCATAACCCCAGGCCAGGCGTCTGCGCATACAGCATGCCGATCACCACGCCCGCCCCGGCCGAATGCACGGTCAACGCAAGCAGGCTGGATTCGCCCAGCGCCCCGGGGCGCCAGGCCTGGAAACGACAGGCACGATGCAGGGCCAGACCGAACAGCAGGCCGAACGACACGCCCACACCCGCCAGGCCCGCATCCAGGGACACGGCCTTGGGCAACAGCAGGATACAGGCGGCCGCGATCATCGCCCCGCCGGCCACGCCGTCCAGGGCCTGCCAGAATGCGCTCGTGCCCTGGGTCCGATAGCCGAGCACGCCGCCGGCCAGCATGGCCACGCAGGCAATCAGGGCGATCGAGGCGACCTTCGTATAGCCCGTGAGTGCCGCAAAGCCGACCGCGACGATAAAAACCGCCGCGATCGTGTAGCCGGCGCTGCGCCCGGAGCGATCGACCGGCGCATCCACTGCCGATTGCGTCATCACGGGTTACGACCGCGACTGCAGTTGCGCGGGCCGCCCGCGCTCGATGGGCCGGCCGCACGCCTGCCGGACCGGGTGTCGATACGCATCACGTCTAGAACGGAACACGTGCGGTCAGACGCACATCGCGGCCCGGCGACAGCGCATAGCCTTTATAGGTATCCAGAAAACCGCGGTAGTCCTCGTCCAGCAGGTTGTTGATGGCGACATCGAGATGCACCGTCTGCCCCGCCACCTCGGGCGAAAAGCCGGCGCCGAGATCGACCAGGTAGTAGTCGTCGGTGGAGGCCGACCCGAACGGCGCATCGTCGAACTGGGCGAAGGGCTCGCCGGGGGCGGCGTCCTTGGAGGCGTAGTAGCGAACCGTTACCGATGCTCTCGGGTCCTGAATCCAGCCGTCGCTGGCAGGCGTGAACTCGGCGCCCAGACGGACATTATCGGCCGGCAGCAGCGGCAGCTCGTCGCCGTTGTCCCTGCGCTCGCCGTCCACGGTGGCGGCCGCAGCGCTGAGCGTCATCCAGCTGCCGATATCCTTTTCGATGGACAACTCGGCGCCGGTGAGCTTGGCGTCTGCCTGGTTGTAGGCCGCCACCGGCAGGCCGTTGATCGTCTCGCCGGTGTTGGCCAGAAAGATGTAGTCGTCGATGGCATTGCGATACACGGTGGCCTTGGCACGCAGCGTACCCGAGGCCCAGCGCAGCGACAGATCGGTATTGAGCGAGGTTTCCTCGTCGAGATCGGCATTGCCCTGCTGGAATGCCGCCACGCCGCCGTGCTGGCCGGCGACATACAGCTCGAACAGGCTCGGCGCACGAAACCCGCGGCCAACGTTGGCCGCGACCGACAGACGGTCGGTCAGACTGTAGATCCCGCCGAGCGAGCCGGTCACCACATCATAGGATTGCGTATCGGCATCGAGCACGCTCTGCGACGGGTTCGCCGTCTTGGAGGCATTACCCTCGATCTCGTGGTGGTCGTAGCGCAGGCCGGCCTGCAGCAGCAGGTCGCCGACGCCTTTCTCCTCGAAGGCAAAGATCGCCGCGTTCTCGACCGTGCCGCCCGGCGACAGCTGGGTGGTGCCACGCGACACCTGATCCTTGTTCACGTACTCGATACCCACCGTGCCGCCGTCCAGGCCGAGCACCGGGCCGTGCTGGCCTTCCAGGCGCGCCGTGTACTGGTCGAATTCGATATCGATGGCGTTATCGAAACCGGCCGCGCGGGGCGTGCCGGCAGCGTTCGAGCGGCGCCGATTGTTCTGCCAGACGAGCTTGGGCTTCCAGGTGATGCCACCGGCCTGCTTGTTACCGGCCAGCTCGACCTGCTCGTTGTCGATGTACTGACCCACGCCTTCTTCACCGGCGGCCGGCGGCAGGTTGCCCGCAGGCGGCGGCAGTAGAAAATTGTGCTCGTCGTTGTAGCGCGAGTAGCGCGCGGTCCATTCGCCACCGTCGTCGTCGCGATAGCCCAGCGCGAAATCGCCGTTGACCTGATTGAAGTCGGTATAGCCGAGCGTGCCGGTATAGGCCGGCGCGTCGCGAAACCGCTCGGCCGGCGGCGGCGGGAAATAGGTCGTTTCGTCGGGCGTTTCGATATTACCCGCGCTGCGCCGGATGAGCCCGGCCGCGTAACCGAAGCGGCCGTTGCCGCCGGTGGCCTTCACGCCCGTATCCCACTGACCGTTGTTGGTGGCATAGCGGGTCAGCGCCTCGCCTTGCACCGGCGTGTCCCAGGCAATGGCCGGGGGCAGCAGGTTGATTGCGCCGCCCAGCGCGCTCGATCCATAAAGCACGCTCGAGGCACCGCGCACGACTTCCACCCGATCCATCAGGAACGTGTCGGTGGTGGGCATATGGCGCACGCCGTACTGCTGGTGATCGACGCCCACACCATTCGACAGAATCTTGATGCGCTCGCCGGACAGGCCGCGAATCACCGGCTTGCCCACGCTGTTGCCGGTGCTGATCGAATCCACGCCGGCCAGGTCCTCGACCGCCTCGCCGAGATTGGTCGCGCCCTTGGCTTCGATATCGTCGGATTCCACCACGTCGACATCCGCCGCCTGCGACAACGGACTGCCCGGCAGCGGCGCGCCGGTCACCGAAATCGGGCCCAGTGCCTGCTGCTTGGCACCCTGGCCGGGCAAGGCGAGCGTGTCGGCGTCGTTACCGGCCGCCCAGGCCGACGCCGGCACGCACAGCAATGCAAGACAGACGGCCGAACGCCGCCACGGCCGCTGTACCGCGACCGGCCCGTACTGATGATTCCCCCGCATGAGATCCCCGACTGATAAATAAAATGAAATAACATTACATTTTTACCATACGGGTAAAGTAGAACCAAACCGGGCTTCAATCGTGCGCGTGTACGAGCCCGGCCCAGAAGACAGCCAAACTCGAAGCCAGCCGGCGTCGATATTCCGCCTCGTCGTAGATGAAGCGCTGACTGTATAGGCCGTCCATCAGGCAGTAGAACGCGTCCAGAAAAGCCCGCTCCCCAATCGCCCACCAACAGCCCTCGCGCTGGCCCTGTAGGTAGAGGTCACGCAGGGCACGGTCGATACGGCGTTCGTTGGCCGCGTTGATTTCGCGGATCTGCGCGGCCAGCGGCTCCGGGGGAAACAACAGGCAGCGCTTGTAGAACGCCCCCTGGGACTCGGTGAAGATAAAGGCGCTCAAGTCCTCGACGAGCGCGTGCAGCCGGGTCTTTACATCGGCCTCGGCATGCCGGGCCAGACTTGCATCCTGAACCACGAAGAAAGCTGCCTCCACCTGGGTGACCAGGGCCAGAAACAGCGCCGCCTTGCTGTCGATATGGTTGTACAGCGAAGGCTTGCGAATACCCACGCCGTCGGCGATCTGCGCGAGCGTGGTGGCTTCGTAGCCCTGGCGTGCGAACAGCGCGAGGGCGGTTTTTTCGATCCGTTCGGCGGTGGATGCAGCGGCGTCGTTCATCGCAGCCATTCTAGCGCGAGCGAACCAGGCCGCACCGGCCCTTGCAGTTCGACCGCGCTGGCTTATACTAACGACCGTTAGTTAGCAGGAGCGAACGATGCAAAACCTGATCTGGCTGGTTCTGGCCGCCGCTGCGGAAGTCGGCTGGATTTTCGGACTCAATGCCGCCGATAGCATCATCGACTGGGCTGCGACCGGTGGCTGCGTCATCGCCAGTTTCGGCCTGGCCCTGCTCGCGGCACGCCGGCTGGCCGCCACCACGGTCTATATCCTGTTCGTCGGCCTGGGCACAGCCGGCACCGCCTTGCTGGACCACTTCGCCTTCGGCATGCGCTTCGACCCGGCCGCGCTCGCCTGGTTGACCCTGCTGCTGGCGGCGATCTGCGGGCTCAAGCTCACCGCCACTTCGAGCGCGAAGGCCACGTCATGAGCTGGCTGGCCTTGTTATGCGCAGGGGCCTTTGAAATCGTGGGCGTGGCCGGCTTCGAACGCCTGACGCGGCGTATCTATGCTTCCGGCTTGCTGCTCGGTGTGGGCGGCTTCGGCCTGGGGCTGGCCTGTCTGCATTACGCGATGCACAGCATTCCCATGGCCGTGGCCTACGGCGTGTTTACCGGCGTGGGCGCGGTGGGCAGCACGCTGCTGGGTATCCTGTTCTGGGGCGATTCGGCGCGCCCGGCCCGGCTGGTGTGCGTGCTGGCAATCGTGGTCGCAGTGGTCGGGCTCAAGAGCAGTTATTGACTCTGGCGAGCTTCGGCGGACGAGGAAGTCCGCGAACGAACGCTAAAAGCGCGAATAAGAGCGCGCGATTCGACCCGCGTCTTTCGCACGCGCCACAGAAGCCGTGACCTGTTGGCTGTCGGCCTAAGCCAACCTACGCGGCCTCACCTAACGACCACCAAAGTCCGCAGATGGACACCAAGCGATCAAAGGATGGCTCGCCATTCGACGACGATAACGATCACCCGCGAACGAAGGGCGTAGGTTGGATTAGCGCAGCGTAATCCAACAGGGAACGCAGCCCGCGGGTTCGATTCCCACCGCTTTCAATCCCGAGGCGGGCGTTCCATGTTCGCTTACGGCCTGGCGGCCCAAGCCAGCCCACCCGGCCCCGAGCTAACAGCAGCCACCGGCCTCGGCTGTCGCAGGCATCTGTTCATCGAAAGGCAGCGCCGTGCCGCAGCCGGCGAAAATGCCGTAATGGGTATCGAAATTGCCGATGAACTCGAAATGCGCCGCGAAACGGCTCTCGGCGAGCATGCGCCAGGTATTGCCGCATACCGGAAATACCCGGCCCGTTTCGATCCTGTGGTGGCCATCGAGCACGAAGGCGTGCGGCATGTCGGCGAGCGTGCCCTGATAGATCACGGCCTGACCGTAATCCTCACAGGCCGGCTCCAGGGCATCGATATTGAACAGCCGATAGGTCGCCGAATAGAAACGGATATTGCCAAGCCGCGCTTCGATGGCCGGGTTGTCGATGCCCAGGCGCCGCGATTCCACCAGGCGCGGGTCGCCAAAGCCACTGGCACGGGCGAGATTTTCGAAATCGTTCCAATAGAGCGCGCCGGCCAGACATTCGCCGTAGAGCACCGGGTCGCGTGCGAGCTCGGCCGGCACGCGGCGATCGGCATAGACATCCGAAAAATAGAATTCGCCACCGGGTTTGAGCAACCGTTTGACGTCGGCCAGCACCTTGGCCTTGTCGGTACTTAGATTGATCACGCAGTTCGAGATCACGATATCGAAGCTCGCCGGCGCCAGATCGAGTTCGTCGAGCGCTTCGATATAGCCCTTGAGAAAACGCACGTTGGAGCGTTCGAAGCCGAAGGCCTGACGATGATAATCCTGATGCCGGCAGGCGATCTCGAGCTGTTCGTCGGTCATGTCGACACCGACGACTTCGCCCGTTTCGCCGACCAGGGCCGACAACAGATAGACATCGCGCCCGCTGCCACTGCCCAGATCCAGAATACGCATGCCCTCGAGCGCGGCCGGTGCAACCAGACCGCAGCCGTAGTAGCGGCTGATCACCTCGTCATGGAGCTTCGCCAATACCGGCTTGAGATGCTCAGGCGGGGCCTGATCGCAGCAGGCCGTGGTGGCCAGATCCTGGCTGCCGGTGAGCTGGCGGCCGTAATAGTCCTTGACCTCGTCGCGCATGATCGATCGTATACGTGGAACGACCGCTACAGCTTATACCGCCGCATTGCACGGCCGCCATGGCCGGCCGCGGCATGGACTTGTGGTCGGCCTTCAGGTCGGCAATACGCCGCGGCGTACCGACTCGGTGACCGATTCCTTGGGCGGACGCTGGCGATGCCGGCGTTCGCGTCGCCCGCCGGGCCCGGCTGTCTCTTCGGCCGGGATACGGAAATAACCGATCGCCTCGCCGAGCATGTCGGCTTCGCGATTCAAACGCTCGGCGACGTCCTGCGTGCTCTCGATCGATTGCGCCGAGGCAGCCATCGCCTGTTGCATGGCGCGGATGCCTTCATCGAGCACATCGATACCGTCCTGCTGCTGGTGCCCTGAAGCGCTGATTTCGTGCAGGCGCTGCTGGATCTGTTCGAACACGGCCACCACGGCATGCATGCGCTCGGCCGCGCACTCGACATCGGCCACCCCGGTTTCGACATGGCCGAGCGAACGCTCGACGCGCTCGCGAATTGAACGGGCGATGTCACTGCTGCGCTGCGAGAGCTTGCGCACCTCGCCGGCCACCACTGCGAACCCGCGCCCCTGCTCGCCGGCGCGGGCGGCCTCTACCGAGGCATTGAGCGCGAGCAGATTGGTCTGGGCGCTGATCGCATCGATCTCGCCCAGAAGCCGCGCGATATCGCGCGCGCTTTCATCGACCCGTGCCATCGTATCGTCCAGGCGCTGTACGCTTTGTGCGCTCTGATCGAGCGCGCCGCCCACGTTCGTGGCCAGCGCGTGGCCCTGCTCGGCCTGGTCCGTACTCTGGCGGCTGGTCGTAGCCAGCGTCCGATTGCTGCTGGCCATGCGCTCGATATGGACGCCGCTGCGCTCGGTCTGAACCTGAAGCTTTTGCTGCGCCTGCGCGGCATCGCCGCTGAGCCGGCGAACCGCGTTCGCTGCCTTGCCGGCCGCGGCCAGCCGCTGCGAAAAGCGCGATTGCAGACGGGCGACGGCGGCGATCGCCGGGCGCTGCAGCTGCGCGGCGGTGAATGCCTGGGTCAGCGTGCCGCGTTCGGCCGCTTCGGCGAACGCCTGGATGGCGGCAGTATCGCGTACCGCGCGCCCCAGGGTTGCCCCGACATAGCCGAGCACCCCGGCATAGGCCACCAGCACGCCGGCATGCATCGCGAATCGCACCGGCAGCGCCGTCGGCTCGAGCGATGGGGCATAGAGCGTGACCAGGCCCCGGTATTGCAGGTAAGCGAATAACGCGTGATGAACGAGCGCGAGGGCCACACCCACCACCGGCACGCGCCAGTCGGCATAGGCGACGAGCGCCGCAAGCGCGATGAACACACTCAGATGCGCCTCGATGCGCCCGCCGGTCTGGTCTATGAGCAGGGCCGAGAGCACGACGAACTGAGCCGCCATCAACAGCGCGCTGGCCATCGTACCCGGCGCCAGGAAGACAATCAGAAGGGTGAGCGCCGCGCTTGGCACGAGCACGCCCAGCGCGAGCAGCATGCTGCCACTGCCCAGCCCCACCCCCAGACACACCAGCATGAGCAGGAGTGCCACCGCGCCCATGTGCGGGTCGATACGCTGTCGGTAGGCAGTGATGAGGGGGCCGGTCACGTGTTGCATGGCATTCTCGTTGCGCGCCGCGCACATGCTCTCGCCGGCCCACGGCTTATATCCTGAAAACGGATAGCGGCCATGCGCCGCGATTCTTGAATAGCGCCCGAACCGGGCCCCGCCGATGCTAGAATCGCCGGCCTGGATCGCAACGAGTGGCCATCGTGGACAAGAAACTGCTGGATATTCTGGTGTGCCCGGTATCGGGCGCGGCCGTCACGCTGGCCGATCAGGACACCCTGGCCCGACTCAACGAACGCGTAAGCGCCGGCCAGGCACGCTATGCCGACGACAGCACGGTGGACTCGCCGCTCGAACAGGCCCTGGTTACCGCCGATCGCCATACCGCCTATCGGGTCGACGACGGGATTCCGGTGATGCTGCCCGAGCGCGGGATCGATCTGTCTAGGGCCTAGCCGCCCGTCGCACCGCGCCTGCCCGCGCCGCGAGCGGCACAGCCGTTTGCCGACAACAATCAGGCCGCAGCCCTGGGCGTAGACTCGTACGAAACGTCCACAGGTCATAAACTGGGGGCAAATTCCTACCGCCCCGCCGCATGACCGACTACCTGATTGCGAACGCCCGCCTCGTGAACGAAGGACAGCGCCGCGAAGCCGACGTGCTGATTCGTAACGGGCGAATCGAGAAGATTGCCGGCCATATCGCTGCGCCGGCCGATGTCGAAGTCATCGATGCCGGCGGGCACTACCTGCTGCCCGGCATGATCGACGACCAGGTGCATTTTCGCGAGCCGGGCCTGACCGACAAGGCCGACCTGGCCAGTGAATCGGCCGCGGCCGTGGCCGGCGGCATCACCAGCTTCATGGACATGCCCAACGTCAAGCCGCCGACCGTCGACCACGACGCCATGGTGGCCAAGCACGCGCTCGCGCACGGGCGCTGCACGGCGAACTACGGTTTTCACTTCGGTGCCACCAACGACAACATCGAAGAAATCAAGAAGCTCGACACCCGCTTGTCGGCCGGCGTGAAGATCTTCATGGGCGCCTCCACGGGGCGCATGCTGGTCGACGATGACACCGCGCTCGAACAGATTTTCGAGCATTCGCCGCTGACCATCCTCACCCACTGCGAAGACACGCCCATGATCGAGGCGAACGCAGCCCGGGCGCGCGAGCTCTACGGCGAGGATGTGCCGATGAGCGAGCACCCGGTCATTCGCTCGCGCGAGGCCTGCTATGCCTCCTCGTCGAAAGCGATCGACCTGGCCCGACGCCACGGAGCACGGCTGCATATCCTGCATATCACCACCGCCGACGAGCTGGATCTGTTCGACGCCGGCGCCATGGGGCCCAAGCAGATCACCGCCGAGGCCTGTGCCCATCATCTTTTCTTCGAAGACAGCGATTACGCGGCCCGCGGCACGCTGATCAAGTGCAATCCGGCCATTAAGACCCATGCCGATCGCATGGCCCTGTTGAAAGCCGTCGCCGACGACCGCATCGATGTATTAGCCACGGATCATGCACCGCATCAGCTATCGGAGAAGGAAAAATCCTACTTTGGCGCGCCGGCGGGGCTGCCTCTGGTTCAGCATGCGATGCCTTCGCTACTCGATCACGTCAGTGCGGGGCATTTCAGCCTGGAACAGCTGGTGACCAAGAGCGCGCATAATGTGGCGGATCGCTTCGATATCGCCGAGCGGGGTTATATTCGGGGAGGCTACTGGGCCGATCTGGTGATTGCGGACCTGAGCGGACAGACCGTGGTCGATCACGAACCGATCCTGGCCAAATGCGGCTGGTCGCCGTTTGCCGGCCATACCTTTCAAAGCCGCATCATGAGCACTTTCGTGTCTGGCCAACTGGCCTATCATGAAGGTAAACTTAGCCGAGGCTGTATCGGCCGAGCGCTGACCTACGATCGCGACCACGCACGCTAGGCAGCGCCCCGACCGGGCTGAATCATTCAGCGCCCGGACGGTCCTTATCAAACGGACCGTTCTGCGATTTATCGAGGTGCCGACGCATGGAAACCAGCGATCTGCGCAAAGCCGGACTCAAGGCGACACTACCCCGCCTGAAGATCCTGGAAGTGCTGCAAAACAACCGGGAGGATCATCTCTCGGCCGAAGACGTCTATCGCCGCCTCATGGCCGAAGACGAGGACATCGGCCTGGCCACGATCTATCGCGTGCTGTCCCAGTTCGAGGACGCGGGCCTGGTGATTCGCCATCATTTCGAGGACGGCCATGCCCTGTTCGAGCTCGAACAGGGCCCGCACGATCACCTCATCTGCGTGAAGTGCGGCAAGATCGAGGAGTTCTTCGATACCGAAATCCAGCAGCGTCAGCGCGACGTGGCCCAGAAATCCGGTTTTGACCTGTCCAAGCATACGCTGGTGCTCTACGGCGAATGCCGCACGGACAACTGCGAAAACGACACCAGCAAGAAGAGCTCGTAGCCGCGACACTTCGCCCCTTGAGCGTGGCCCAGGGCCTAAGGAACCTCTGATCTATTCATCTACGGTCGCGCCGGTGTCTTTTGCGCGCGTCTGACAAGACGCCGCGAGCGCCGTTTGCTGAATGCAGATAAGCGAGCGGCAACGCCGCTCAGGCGCGCGCAAAAGCCCGGCCGCTACGCGGTTTGGCCCAAAAGGCCGCGCTACGGCGTTGCATGGCTGGATCATAGAGTGCCTATGACGCGGCGCCATGCGCCTTGTATCGCGGCCTTTTGGGACTCAAACGCGACCGTGGATGAATAGATCAGAGGTTCCCTAATACGCCCTTGTGTCACGGGCATCGCGCCCGCAATACGTTAGAATCCGCAAAATCCTGACGGTCGAAACGCGGCACGACAGCCGCGTTTTCCGTTATGCATGGCACGCACGGCGCGTCATGCGACCCGTTTTTGCCATTCGACAACGCAAGGCGCGACGACATGATCAAACCGCACGGTTCCGATACGCTCAACCCGCTGTATGTGGCCGACGAGGCCGCCCGCGAGCAACTCATACAGGAAGCCCACGAACTGCCGGCGATCACCGTCAGCTCGGCCGCCGCGGCCAACGCCGTGATGCTCGGCGCCGGCTATTTCAACCCGCTGACCGGCTTCATGAGCAAGGCCGATGCGCTATCGGTGGGTCGCGACCTGCGGACCAGCGACGGCCTGTTCTGGCCGGTGCCGGTGCTCAACCTGGTCGACGATATCGAGCCCATCAAGGGCGCGGCCCGTATCGCCCTGCGCGACCCCAACGTCGAGGGCAACCCGGTGATCGCGGTGCAGGACATCGAGGGCGTCGACGAATTCAGCGACGACGAGCTGAACACGCTGCTCGAGCAGATCTTCACCACCACCGACGAAGAACACCCCGGCGTGGCCACCTTCAAATCGCTTGGCCGCCATGTCGTGCACGGGCCGATCCAGGTGCTGAACTTCAGCTATTTCGAGAAGGATTTCCCCGATACCTTCCGTACCGCGCAGTCGATTCGCGACGAATTCGCCGAACGCGGCTGGGAAAAGGTCGTGGCCTTCCAGACCCGCAACCCCATGCACCGCGCCCATGAAGAACTGTGCAAGATGGCCATGGAAGCCACCGGCGCCGACGGCATTCTCGTGCATATGCTGCTGGGCAAGCTCAAGCCCGGCGATATTCCGGCCAACGTGCGAGATGCCGCCATTCGCACGATGGTGGATCATTACTTCCCCAAGAACTCGGTGATGATCACCGGCTATGGCTTCGACATGCTCTATGCCGGCCCCCGCGAGGCCGTGCTGCATGCCGTGTTCCGCCAGAACGCCGGCTGCTCCTATCTGATCGTCGGCCGCGACCATGCCGGCGTGGGCGATTTCTTCGGCCCCTTCGATGCCCAGAAGATCTTCGAGGAACGCGTACCCGACGACGCCCTGGATATCGAGATCTTCGCCGCCGACCACACCGCGTTTTCGAAGAAACTCGGCAAGGTGGTGATGATGCGCGACGTGCCCGATCACACCAAGGAAGACTTCGTGATCCTGTCCGGCACCAAGGTGCGTGAAATGCTGGGCAACGGTATCGCCCCGCCGGAAGAATTCTCGCGCCCGGAAGTCGCCGAGATTCTGATGCAGTACTACCAGAGCAAATAGCGCGACCGACGCGCGCGCGTCGTTTCAAAGCCCGGGCACGCCGTATGCGGCCCGGGCTTTTTCATGCCTGTCCGCACGCGCCGCGGCTACGCGCCTGCGCTATTACGGCTTATGGGTACTGTCGGCCGCGGCGGCATCGCTGTTGCCAATCACCTCGGCCATGTCGAGACGGCGTATCGCGCTGATCGCCATCTCCAAGGCGCCTTCCCCGCAGAGGCCGGCCATGGCGGCGTCCTCGTAGCCGGCAAGCGCGGCTTCGATACAGGCGTCGCGAACGCGTTCGGCGTCGTCCAGGCCGGCCGGGTCGCTCATGCGGCGTCTTCCAGCCAATTCTTGAGCACTACCGCGTGGTTGCATTCGGTATCGCGCGCGGCAAACAGCAGGGTCACTTCGTCTTCCTGGGCCACGATTTCACGCAGGGCGTCGAGATCCTCGTTGTCGGAGTCGTCCAGCTCGGCGCGATAGCTTTCGCGAAATGTCTCCCAGCGATCGCGATCGTGGCCGAACCAGCGCCGCAGCTCGCTCGACGGCGCGACCGATTTGTACCAGTCGTCGAGCGCGGCATCGGTCTTCTTGACGCCGCGCGGCCACATGCCGTCCACCAGCAGGCGGCGGCCGTCGTCGTCCGCTACGGAATCGTAGATACGCTTGAGTTGTATCGACATTGCCAACCCCCTGCCCGTTCTCCCACGGGCACTGTCTTCAAGTGGCCACGCCGCAGTCCGAATCCACCGCACAGGCCAGCGCGGTCTGACGGTCTTCCGGCTGCAGCGTGGTATGGGTGATCGAGAATCGCTCGGCCAGCAGCGTCTGCAGCCGCGGCAGGATGGCCTGCCAGTCGCTCATGCGGCCGATTTCGATATGCGCGGCCAGCGCACGCTGGCTCGATGACAGGCTCCAGATATGCAGGTCGTGCACCGAATGCACGCCTTCAATACCGGCGAGTTCCTTGCTGACTCTTGCGGCATCCAGGCCCTTGGGCACGCCTTCCATGAGTACGTGCACGACGTCCTTGAGCAGACGCCAGGCCGATACCAGAATCAGCGCGCTCACCAGCAGCGAAAGCAGCGGATCGATCGGCATCCAGCCAGTCAGCAAAATCACCGCGCCGGCCACGATCGCGGCCACCGAGCCCAGCAGGTCGCCCAGCACGTGAATGAGCGCGCCGCGCACGTTCATGGTCTGTTCGCCGCGCATGAGAATGGCGGCCACCGCGATATTCATCACCAGCCCGATGGTGGCGATGATCATCACCGGCACGCCGGCCACTTCGCGCGGCTCGGCAAAGCGCTGGATCGCAGAGAACGCGATCGCCACGACCACCACGATCATCAGCACGGCGTTAATGAGTGCGCCCAACACCTCGGCGCGCTGCAGGCCGAAGGAATGCACCTTGGACGCCGGGCGCTTGGCCATCCAGGCCGCAAGCGCCCCGATAGCAAGCGAGGAGCTATCGGTGAACATATGACCAGCGTCGGACATCAATGCCAGCGAATCGGCCCACCAGCCGCCGACGGCTTCGACGAAGGCAAAGGAAAGCGTCAGGCACAGCGACAGCACGAGCGCCCGACCGCTGCCGCCATGATGGTGGTGTCCGCCCAGTCCGTGCTCGTGGCCGTGCTCGTGGCCGTGCTCATGACTGTCGTGGGCATGCGCATGAGCCATGACGCCTACTCCTGAACGCTGTGTTCGACCATGTCGCGCAGCACGCGCTGCACGTGCGCGTCGGCGGCCACATAGAACACCTGCTTGCCGCGACGCTCGGCGCGCAGCAAACGCGCGGCCCGCAGCAGGCGCAGATGATGGCTGGCCAGCGACATGGAGATATCGATATCGGCCGCGAGCGTCTGCACGCTCTGCGGCTCTTCGAGGCAGGCATAGACCAGCGATAGCCGGTTCGGCTCGCCCAGCAGGCGAAACATCTCGGCCAGGCGCGAGGTCTGGCCGGTGCTCAGAACCTGCAGTTCAAGATAGGTGGTGGTCATGCGAACCTCGACAATTGAACAAGCATTGTATCGAGCACGCGCCTGTTATGGTATTTCGCACGATACGAATCGGGTCACTGTCGCGTTGCACTACCGGCTGCTCAGCTTCGACGGGGACATGACGCTCTGGGATTTCGAGGCTGGCATGCACGCCGCGCTCGAACGCACGCGTACGCTGTTGCTCGAACGCCGGCCGCATATGGCCGCGGCGCTGGTCGATATCACACCGATGATTGCTTTGCGCGATCGCATTCTGGTCGAGGAAAGCGCCGCACATCTGTCATTCGCCGAAATCCGCCGACGTGCGTTTCATGCCCTGCTGGCCGAACACGACCGCCCCGACGAGGCGCTGGGCGACGAACTGTATACGGCCTATCTGCAACACCGGCTCGAGGCAACGGCGCTATACAGCGACACGGCGCCGTTTTTCGCCGGGCTCAATCGCAATCTACGACTCGCGCTGCTCTCGAATGGCAATACCCATCCGCAGCACCTGGGTATTGCCGATCGCTTTGACGTCATCGCATTTGCCGGCGACGCCCACCGTGCCAAGCCGGCGCCGGACATGTTTTCGCACGCGCTCTTGCATACGGGTTGCAGCCCGGCGCAGATGATTCATGTCGGCGACGCGCTGGACACCGATATCGCCGGCGCCAACGCCATCGGTGCCACCTCCGTCTGGCTCAACCGCGACGGCCGGGCCAACGAGACGGCGATCGTGCCCGATTACACGATCACCACGCTGGCCGAGCTGGACGCGCTGCTATAGGCCTGTCGCCGGCCGTCTTTCCCGAAAAACTCGCTCGCTAGCCCTCGTCCGAAGCAAACGCCGCCACGGCCGCATCCAGGCGTGCCAGCGTTTCATCGCGACCGAGGAGCACCAGCGTATCGTCGATCGACGGCGACACGGGCCCGCCGGTCACCGCGATACGGATCGGCTGGGCGACCTTGCCCATGCCGACTTCGTTGTCGGCCGATACCTGCTTGACCACCGCACTCGCGGCTTCGCCGTTCCAGTCGTCGAGCGCTGCCAGGCCGTCGCGTACCTGCGCTAGCAAATCCGGCGTGCCGGCCTTGATATGTTTCTTCACCGCCTTGGGTTCGTATTCGGTGACCGGCTGGAACACGAACAGTGTTTGCTCGGCCATTTCCAGCACGGTCTTGCAGCGGCCCTTCTGAATGGCAGCGATCTCGGCCAGGCGCGTGTCGTCCACGCCGTCGATGCCCAGACGCGCGAGGTGCCAGCGCAGCTCGCCGACCAGATCCTCGGGGGCGGCCATCTTCAGGTGCTCCTGATTCACCCACAGCAGCTTGTCCGGGTCGAAGGTCGAGGCGCCGCCCTGAACATGCTCGATATCGAAATGTTCGAGCATCTGTTCGCGGGTGAAGATTTCCTGATCGCCATGGGCCCAGCCCAGGCGCACCAGATAATTGAGCAGCGCGCCCGGCAGAAATCCTTCTTCGCGATAGCGCATCACGCCCACCGCGCCGTGGCGCTTGGAGAGCCGCTTGCCATCGGGCCCGAGAATCATGGGCACATGGGCATAGACCGGCAGCTCGGCAAAATCGCCGATCAAGGCTTTCAGGATATTGATCTGGCGCGGCGTGTTGTTGACGTGGTCATCGCCGCGAATGATATGGCTGATGGCCATATCCATATCGTCGACCACCACACAGAAGTTGTAGGTCGGCGTGCCGTCGGCACGGGCAATCACCAGATCGTCCAGCTCCGTATTCGAGATGGTGATATCGCCCTTGACCATGTCGTGGATAACGGTCTCGCCGTCCAGCGGCGTGGCAAAACGGATGACCGGATCGACGCCTGCCGGCGGCTCGGGCAATGTCTTGCCCGGCATCGGCCGCCAGGTGCCGTCGTATTTCGGCTTTTCGCCCTTGGCCCGCGCGGCTTCGCGCATGGCTTCGACTTCCTCGGCGCTCGAATAACAGCGATAGGCCTTGCCTTCGGCAAGCAGCCAGTCGATGACTTCGGCGTATCGATCGAAGCGCTTGGTCTGGTAGTAAATCTCGCCGTCGTGCTCGAGATCGAGCCATTCCATGGCATCCAGAATCGCCTGCACGGCTTCGTCGGTCGAGCGTTCGCGGTCGGTGTCCTCGATACGCAATACGAAGCGGCCGCCGCTGGCCTTTGCATGCAGCCAGGAATACAGCGCGGTACGTGCGCCCCCGATATGCAGATAACCGGTCGGCGACGGCGCGAAACGGGTAGTGATCGTCATGGCAAAAGGCCGGGCAGGTAGTGACAGGCGGCGTAGTTTAACAATCCGCCCGATGGCGGGTGGCCCGATCGCCTATCGCATGCGTTGCTTTGGTCAACGATTCGACTGTATGCACGCCCCGCCTGGCGAACACCTGTACCGGCGCCTGCACATCCACACCCGGAAACGACAACCTCGACAACACGGTATGCGCACTCGACTGGCGCGAAGGCCGTGCCGCGATAGGATGTGACTGCGAAGTCCTAGGGCAGGCGTGCAGACTGACTGCGTTCAAAGAACACCGGGAGTGACCATGTCCGAACTCGTTTTTCGTACGGCCCGGGCCGCTGATCTCGACGCGCTCGTACAGCTGCTGGCCGACGATGCCCTGGGCGCGACACGCGAGTGCCCATCCAGCCCGTTGCCGACGAGTTACAGCCAGGCGTTTGCAGCGATCGATGCCGATCCCAACAACGAGCTCATCGTCGCCGAGCAGGATGGCGAGATCGCGGGCATGCTGCAGCTGACCTATATCCCTTATCTGACCTATCAAGGAAGCTGGCGCGCGCTGGTCGAAGGCGTACGCATCGCCGGTAGTCGACGCGGTCAGGGGCTCGGCCGAACGCTGTTCGAATGGGCGATCGAGCGCGCAGAAGAACGCGGCTGCCGACTCATCCAGCTCACCACCGACAAGCAGCGTCCCGACGCCCTACGCTTCTATGAAAGCCTGGGTTTCGTTGCGTCCCACGAAGGGCTTAAACGCACGCTCGGCAACTGAATCGGCGCCCTATCCACCGGCCAGCCGCAAACGCACATCCGGGCTGGCGAACGCATCGATGAGTGCATCTCTAAGCGCGCGAACACGCGCCGTACGTCGCATGTCCGGATGGACCAGCAGCCAGGCCGGCGTGGTCAATTCCGGTATGGGCGCGCCGACGCGCAGCAGCTGCGCATCGGTATCGGCGAGATAACAGGGCAGCAGCGCGTCGCCCAGCCCGTCGGCTGCAGCACGCTGCATGGCAAGCATGCTGTCGACCTGCAAGGCGATATCGTTCGCGTCGACGCCGGCGGCCATCCATCGATGCAAGGCCGCAAACGGCACGGCTTCGCTCAACCCCACCCAGGCATTCGACGGCGGCGCATGCTGCGCACAGCGATAACGCGCCATGACAATCTCGCCAAGGCGCTGGGCAATCAACGGGTCCGGCGGCTCGTCGGCGGCGCGAATCGCCAAGTCGGCATCCCGGCGTGCCAGATCGAACGGCGCATTGGATAGGCGTACGTCCAGGCGAATGGCCGGAAAGCGTTCCCGAAACGTGGCCAGCATGGGCGATACGAGCCCGTGCAGCAGCGTATCCGTGGTGGTCAGATGCACCGTACCGGCCGGGGTAACATCCCGCCCGGCGATACGGCGCGCGGCATCCACCACCGCACCGTCCATGTCGTCGGCCACGGCCACCCATTCCGCGCCGACCGCGGTGGGCACATGACGCCCCCGATCCCGTTCGAACAGCGCCGTGCCCAGGGCGCGTTCACAGGCGATCAGCCGTCGATAGACCGTGGCGTGGTGCAGCCCGAGCGTGCGTGCAGCACCGGCCAGCGTTTCGGCCCGTGCAATGGCCAGCACCAGGCGCAGATCGTCCCAGGCGATATCGGTTTGCATAAGCGCAAATACAGCTTGCCGTTCTGTCTATTTCGTGACGATAACGCAAACAGCAGACTAGCGGCCTGATTTCTACTCGCAGACGTCATGCACGCCCATATCGTATTCGCCCATCCCGAACCGAAATCCTTCAACGGCGCACTCGCCGATATCGCCGATGAAACCCTGGCCGGCCGGGGCATGACGGTCACACGCTCCGATCTGTACGCGGAATGTTTCGATCCTGTCGAAGGCCCGGCCCACTATCACGCGGACGAGCGCGCCGACGCGGGCTATTTCTCTGCTTTAACCGAACAACGCCACGCCGGCAACGAGCAAAGCCGCGCCGCCGAAATACAGCGCGAAATCGATCGATTGACCGCGGCCGATCTGGTCATCCTCCAGTTTCCGCTCTGGTGGCATGCCCAGCCGGCCATCCTCAAGGGCTGGTTCGATCGCGTGTTCGTCTACGGCGAGCTCTATACCGGGCGCCGGCGCTACGACGAAGGCCATTTTCGCGGCAAGCGCGCGATGCTGTCGGTGACCACCGGCGGGCCGGCGGCCACCTTTTCGCCCTACGGCCGCGGCGGGCCGATCGAGCGCCTGCTCTGGCCCATCCACTACTCGCTGCACTACATGGGCTTCGACGTATTGGCGCCATTCGTCGCCCACGGCATCCAGGGCGGCGGCATCGCCTACGAACAGCGCGACGTGTTCGAGCAGCACCTCGACAGCCTTAAACACGACTGGGCCGAACGCCTGAGCGCGCTCGATTCGGCCCGACCGATCCCATTCACCGGCTGGCCCGACTGGGACGCAGACGGCGTATTACGCGCCGATCACACGCTGCGCTGGGGGCCGTGAGATCGCGCTCGGCCGTCCCGGAATTCATCGGGACGGCCGAACGGTCGCGGTGATCGGCTCAGGCGGCCTGCCTCTGCCGCAGCTCGCGGGCGGCATCGACCATATGTTCGAGCGCGGGCCGAACCTCGGCCCAGCCGCGAGTCTTGAGGCCGCAGTCCGGGTTCACCCAGATCCGCTCGGGTGGCAGCACTTCGGTCGCTTTTTCCAGCAGCGCGATCATTTCCGCCTTGGCCGGCACGCGCGGGCTGTGAATGTCGTAGACGCCGGGGCCGATCTCGTTCGGGTACTGGAATTTCACGAAGGCGTCGAGCAGCTCCATCTGCGAACGCGAGGTTTCGATGGAAATACAATCGGCGTCCATGGCCGCGATCGCCTCGATGATGTCGTTGAATTCCGAATAGCACATATGGGTATGCACCTGGGTGTCGTCGGCGACGCCGCCCGCGGTCAGGCGAAAGCTGGCGCTCGCCCAGTCCAGATACTCGGCCCACTCGGAACGCCGCAGCGGCAGGCCTTCACGAAAAGCCGCCTCGTCGATCTGGATGGCCGCCAGGCCGGCGGCTTCGAGATCGCAGACCTCGTCGCGAATGGCCAGGGCCACCTGTTTGACCGTTTCGGATCGGGGCTGGTCGTCGCGCACGAACGCCCACTGCACCATGGTGACCGGCCCGGTGAGCATCCCTTTCATGGGCTTGTCGGTCAGCGACTGGGCATATTTCGACCATTTCACGGTCATCGGTTCGGGCCGCGACACATCGCCGAAGATGATCGGCGGCTTCACATAGCGGGTGCCATAGCTCTGTACCCAGCCGAACTTGGTGAAGGCATAGCCGGCCAGCTGTTCGCCGAAATACTCCACCATGTCGTTACGCTCGAATTCGCCGTGCACGAGCATGTCGAAGCCCATGGCTTCCTGCATGGTCACGGCCTCGGCGATCTGGGCTTCCAGAAAGGCGTCGTAGTCGGCGTCGTTCATATCGCCGCGCTTGTGGGCCGCGCGTGCCTTGCGCACCTGCGCAGTCTGCGGAAAGGAGCCGATCGTGGTGGTCGGAAACGCCGGCAGATCGAGTTTGGCCTGCTGTTTTTCAGCGCGTTCCGGGTAAGCAGAAAAACGCTTGTAGTCGGCCGCGCCCGTATTCGCCACCCGGTTCTTGACCGCGCTGTCATGAATACGCGTCGAGTTGGCACGGTCCACCATCGCGGCCGCGTTGGCGGCAAGCATGTCCTTGTCGACCTTGCCGTTCGCCGCACGGGCGAGGAACACGATTTCGTCGAGTTTTTCCTCCGCGAACGCCAGCCAGTTGAGCAATTCGTCGTCGAGCTTGTGCTCGCTGCGCAGGGTGACCGGGCAATGCAGCAGCGAACAGCTGGGCGCGACGATCAGACGCTCGCTGCCCAGTTCGCCGAGCACGGGCTGCAACCGGTCCAAGGCGCGCGTGAAATCGGTTTTCCAGATATTGCGTCCGTCGACGATGCCGACCGAGAGCAGCTTGTCGTCGGACAAACGTGCGGCTACGGCTTCGACTTCCTCGACGCCGCGTACGCCGTCGATATGCAGGGCGGCGACGGGCAGCGATACGAACAGCTCGCGGTTGTCGGCCAGCGCGCCGAAATAGTTGGCGACCATGATCTTGATGCCGGCAACGCCCGCGAGCGCATCGTAGGCCTTGCGAACGACCTCGCGCTGGGCGTCATTCAGGTCCAGCGAAAAGATCGGCTCGTCGATCTGCAGCCATTCGGCGCCCTGCTCGGCCAGCCGTTCGGCGATCTGGACATAGATCGCGATCAGCTCGTCGGCGAGATCGAACTTGTTCAGATCGGAGCCGTCGGTGACCTTGCCGAGCGTCAGATAGGTCGCCGGACCGACGATCACGGGCTTGGTGATGATGCCCTGTGCCTTGGCCTCGGCGAACTCGTCGAAGATCTTCGTGCCCACGAGTTCGAACGTCGTGTCGCGGGTGAATTCCGGCACGATGTAGTGGTAGTTGGTATCGAACCACTTGGTCATTTCACAGGCAATCGCAGCATCGGTGCCGCGGGCCATGTCGAAGGCCACGTCGATATTCATGGCCTCGCCATCCCAGCCGAAGCGCTCGGGCACGTTGCCGATGAGACACGACAGCCCCAACACCTGGTCGTAGAAGGAGAAATCGTTCGACGGGATCAGGTCGATGCCTGCCGCCTTCTGTTTCGCCCAGTTGGCGCGACGCAGCTCGGCGCCGGTGGCTTCGAGGCCTGGGTAGTCGAGATCGCCTTTCCAGTAGGCCTCGGTGGCCTTTTTGAGTTCGCGGCGTTCGCCGATACGCGGAAAACCGAGGTTCTGGGAAATCGTCATGGTCGCTCCGATGGGTTGGGTGCAGCCGACGTCCAAATGCCTGACGCCGATGTTCGCGAACCGGAACTCTATAGCGCGCTACCAATGAATAACATTGGTATATTTACATCGATATATGAATTCATCTCATTAAATGCCATGATCGAGCGTATCCACCTGAGCATCCTCCGGGCCATCGACCGGGAAGGCTCGCTTACCGCGGCGGCGCGAACCCTGCATTTGAGCCAGTCTGCGCTGAGCCATGCGATCCGCAAGCTCGAACGGCGCTCGGGTAGCACGATCTGGAGCCGGGAAGGACGGCGGGTACGACTCACCGCTGCCGGCGAGCAGATGCTGGCCGCCGCCAATCGGCTGCTGCCCCAGCTCGAACGGGTCGACGACATGCTGGCCGACTATGCCAGCGGCGCCGTCGGCTCCCTGCGTATCGGCATGGAATGCCATCCCTGCTATCGCTGGTTGCTCAAGGTGGTGGAGCCCTATCTGAGCGCCTGGCCCGGGGTGGATGTCGATGTGGTCCAGCAGTTTCAGTTCGGCGGCATGGCCGCCCTGTTCAACCACGAGATCGATATCCTCGTCACGCCCGACCCGCTCAAGAAGAAAGGCGTGCAGTTCGAGCCGGTGTTCGATTACGAACAGGTGCTGGCGGTGGCGGCCGACCATCCGTTGGCCGCGTGCGGCGCGGTACAGGCAGAAGATCTGGCTGCAGAGACGTTGCTGTCTTACCCCGTCGACCCCAGCCGGCTGGACGTGTACGTATCGCTGCTCACCCCGGCCGGCGTGACGCCGCATCGCCACAAGACGGTGGAATCGACCGACATCATGCTGCAGATGGTCGCCGCTGGGCGTGGCGTGGCCGCCCTGCCGCGCTGGCTGATCGAGGAATACCAGCCCCAGCTTGCCATCGTCGCCTGCCCCCTGGGCGAGCAGGGTATCGCCAAACAGATTCATCTGGGCGTGCGCCGCGGTGATCGCGGGCTGCCGGCGCTCGAGGGGTTTCTTGAGCTTGCCGCTGCGCATAGGGAGAGGGTTTGACTGAGGGGCCGCGTCGGGTTTTCCGTCGCAGCGCAGCACCCTAGACCAGATTTACCCCTGGAGTTAAGTCGGAAAAAACAGGCCCAGGCTATCTGCTTTCGGCGCTCACGAGTCTGTCAGTCCTTTGGTTTCGCGCTGCTGCGCGACCCACTTTCGTTTGCTTGTCCAGGTAAGTAGGCAAAGGAAAAGACGCCCGGATTACACGTCGGCGCTACGCGCCGAACCACTGCCAATTCGTTCGATAAGTTCTCGGGCCGAAGGGTGCGGCCCCTTGATGACATAAGTAGGCCGGATCGCTTTCGCGATCCTCAAACAGGCTGGCCGCCCCGGCGCCGTGCGCCGGAACCCTTCGGCCCTGTGCTTCTCGTTCGCTTCACACGGAGCCCGAATACAGCGGGTAGCCCATAGCGATCAGTCGGTTCAGCTACATACCGGAACCGAGGCCGTTGGCTGCGTTCTTGTCGGCTTACGCTTCGCTAAGCCGACCTTAAGCGAGCGCCAGCGAGCTTGTCTGTATCGGCCCCTTGGGCGTAGCGCCGAGCAGTGGAGGCCGAGCGCGGATCAAGCCGGCCGGATGTTTGAGCGAAGCGAGTTTCCGGCTGGCCCGCGTTCGGCCGGAGCCGCGCAGGGCATCGGCGCGCAGCGCCGACGCAAGACAGGGTGTCTTTTCTCTTGGGTACTTCTCTTTGGACAAGCAAAGAGAAGTACCTCGCGCAGCAGTGCGAAACCCAAAGCCAAAATTTGCCTGCTCAATTGATCCAGAACTCAAACGATTCGAACCGCAATAGCGCCAGTGCTCACGTGTTCCGCTAACCTCGATTTTCGCCCCGCAGCCCGCTCAGGACGCTCAATGAACGAAACCCGTACCATCGACTGGTACTTCGATTTCATTTCCCCGTTCGCGTATTTCGCCTGGCAACGCCTGCCGGAGCTGGCCACGGATGCGACGATCACGTATCGACCGATTCTGTTGGCGGGATTGCTCTCCCACCACGGTCAGAAAGGCCCGGCCGAAATCGGTCCGAAACGACGCTGGACCTATCGCTGGTGTGCCTGGCATGCACGCGAACACGGGCTGGCGTTTCGCATGCCGGCCGCGCATCCGTTCAATTCCCTGCCCTATCTGCGGCTGGCGATCGCGGCCGGCAGCACTACGCAGGCGATTGATCGTATCTTCGCCGGGCTATGGACGACCGGCGTCGATGCGCAGGATCCGGGCGTGGTGCAGACGCTGGCGCAGGCGCTGAACGTGGACCCGGCCCGGCTGGCCGCGCCCGAGGTCAAACAGCAGCTGCGCGTCGAGACAGAGCAGGCCTGTGCGCGCGGCGTATTCGGTGTACCGACGCTTGCGATCGGCAAGGAACTGTTCTGGGGCGCGGATGCGATGCCCATGGCCGCGCAATACCTGGCTGACCCGGCCAGCCTCGACGACGATGCCGAGATGCAGCGGGTGTCCGCGCTGCCCATCGGCGCCATGCGTTGAAACAGCCGCCCCATCCGACGCCCCGGCCTCGCAACGCAAACGCCGGACACGCAAAAGCCGGCCGGCGTATTTCACGCCGGCCGGCTCGAATTCAGCGAGCCCCGCGCCCGAATCAGATCGGGCGCGGGAGCCAGAAGCCTTACTGCTTCTTGGCGCCCTTCATCATGCCAAAGCGCCGGTTGAAGCGCTCGACCTTGCCGGTCGTGTCCATGATGTTCTGCTTGCCGGTATAGAACGGGTGCGTCGCACTCGTGACTTCCAGCTTCACGAGCGGGTACTCGTTGCCATCTTCCCATTCGATGGTTTCGTTGGTCTCGATGGTCGAGCGCGTGAGAAACGCGAAATCGCCGCCCATGTCCTTGAATACGACGGGGCGATAGTTGGGGTGGATGTCTTTCTGCATGGCCTGCTGTCTCGACTGTCGATCGTTAAAAAGTAAAACCGTTGCGATACGCGCGTTATCGAACGCGCGCCAGGGCTAGCGTGATCTGCGCGCCGTCGATATCGAAGGCCTGCTCGACCTCGCCCGACGGCTGCGCGTTCGGCGCGTACGCTTCGGCCAGGGTTTCACGCGCGATCACCGCCCTGTGGCTTTCGATCGCTTTCGCCAGCTCGTCGTCGGCGTGATACTGCACGCGAATCCGATCGGCGACATGAAATTCGGCCTGTTTGCGCAACCGCTGTACGCGATTGATCACTTCGCGCGCCAGCCCGCGTTCGCGTAGTGAATCCGTCAGTGTACTATCAAGTGCGACCGTAACGCCATCTTCGCGGCCGACGAGCCAGCCTTCCACGCCTTCTGCGGATACCAGCAGGTCGCCTTCGCCGAGTTCGATATCCTCGCCGTCGGCGGTGACGATCAGCCGCATGTCACGCATGTAACGCGCGATGGCTTCGTCGTCGAGGGCCGCCACGGCGCCGGCCACCGCCTTCATCTTCTTGCCCAGACGCTTGCCCAGGGTCTTGAAGTTGGGCTTGGCGCTGCGCTTGACCAGATCGCCCTCGCCGGCCACGAATTCGATGGCGTCGACGTTGATCTCGTCGCGCACGATGGCGGCGATGGCGTCGACGTCGGCGCGTGCCACCTCGGCTTCCTCGACCACTAGAATGCGTGCCAGCGGCTGGCGCACGTTCAGCCCGGCTTCGTTACGCAAGGCCAACGCGTTGGCCACGATCGCCCGTGCCAGCGCCATGCGCCGTTCCAGGTCGGCATCGATGAGCGCGGCATCGGCGGCCGGGAAGTCGGCGAGATGCACCGATGCCCGTGCGCCGTTTTCGTTGGCCAGCTGCCCGTACAGCCAGTCGGAGAAGAACGGCGCGATCGGCGCCATCATCGCTGCCACATCGCGCAGACAGGTGAGCGTGGTGTGATAGGCCGAGCGCTTGTCAGCGACGTCTGATTCGCTGGCATCGCCGCCGGCATCGGCACGCGCGCCGGCCCAGAAACGGGCCCGCGAGCGGCGGATATACCAGTTCGAAAGCGCGTCGATGAAGCGCTCCACCGCACGCGCGGCCCGGGTCGGGTTGTATTCGTCCAGTGCGGCCGATGCTTCGGCGGCCGTGGATTGCAGCCTGGAGAGAATCCAGCGATCCAGCTCCGGCCGCTCTGCCACGGCCGGTGCCGGGGTATCGGCGTTGAAACCGTCGATATTGGCGTAGGTGGCAAAGAACGAATACACGTTTTCCAGGGTGCCGAACACCTTGGTACGCGTTTCCCGCAGGCCGCGGTCGGCGTATTTGGTGTTATCCCACGGCGGGCTGTTGGCCAGCATGTACCAACGGATGACGTCGGCGCCGTGGGTATCCAGGGCTTCGAACGGATCGACCGTATTGCCCTTGGACTTGGACATCTTCTCGCCGTTGGCGTCGAGCAGCAGGCCGTTGACCACGACGTTCTTGTAGGCCGGCGAGTCCTTGATGAGCGTGCCGATGGCATGCAGCGAATAGAACCAGCCACGGGTCTGATCCACGCCTTCGCAGATGAAATCGGCCGGGAAGTTGGCCTCGAAGCGTTCCTTGTTTTCGAACGGGTAGTGCCACTGGGCAAACGGCATGGCGCCCGAGTCGAACCAGACGTCGATGATCTCGGGCACCCGGCGCATGGTGCCGCCGTCTTTTGCCATCCAAGTGATGGCATCGACCTGCGGCTTGTGCAGATCCAGCGTGTCGTCGGCGGCGACCTGATCGCCGGCGTACTCGCGCAGCTCGGCAATGGAGCCGATGACGACGATATCGTCCGGGTTGTTGTCGTTGACCCAGATCGGCAGCGGCGTGCCCCAGTAGCGATGCCGGGACAGCGCCCAGTCGACGTTGTTTTCCAGCCAGTCGCCGAAGCGGCCGGTGCCGACATGAGCCGGGAACCAGTTGATGCGGTCGTTGTAGGCGACCAGCTTGTCCTTGTTCTGCTGGGTTGCTACGAACCAGGACTCGACCGGGTAGTTCATCAAGGGCGTGCCCTTGCGCCAGTCGTGCGGGTAGTTATGCACCGTCACGCTCTGCTCGAACAGCAGCCCGCGCTCCTTGAGATCGCGCGCCACCGGCTTGTCGGCGTCCTTGAACCACAGCCCGCCCACTAGCGGGAAGTCGGCCTGGAAATGGCCGTCGCGCTCGATCGGATTGAATACCGGCATGCCTTCGGCCGTGGTCACCCGGAAGTCATCGGCGCCGAAGGCCGGCGCTTCATGGGCAATGCCGGTGCCATCGTCGGTGGTAATGAAATCGGCCGCGATCACGCGCCAGGCCTGATCGGCCTCGGGATGATCGGCAAAGCAGTCGTAGGGCGGCTTGTAGCGCTTGCCGATGAGCACATCGGCGCCGAAGGTTTCCAGGATTTCGGCATGCTCGCCGAGCGTGGCGGCCACACAGTCGCGGGCCACGATGTAGACCGATCCATCCTCGCCGCGTGCCTTGGCGTATTCGATTTTCGGGCCGACCGCCAGGGCCACGTTAGATGGCATGGTCCAGGGCGTGGTGGTCCAGGCCAGAATCGCCACGTCGGGCTCGTCTTCGAGGAAGAACTTCACCGTGATCGACGGATCCTGCACTTCCTTGTAGCCGAGGCTGACCTCGTGCGACGACAGCACCGTGCCCGAACCCGGCGAATACCAGTGCACCTTGTGGCCCTTGTAGAGCAGGCCCTGCTCGTGGAGCTGCTTGAGCAGCCACCACACCGATTCGATGTACTCGTTCGAGAAGGTGACGTACGGCGCATCCAGATCGGCCCAGAAACCGATGCGCCGGGTCAGTTCGTCCCACTGGGTCTTGTAGCGCAGCACGGACTCGCGACAGGCGGCGTTGTATTCGGCGATGCCGTAGTTCTCGATATCCTCGCGCGAGGACAGCCCCAGTTCCTTCTCCACCTCGATTTCGACCGGCAGGCCGTGGGTATCCCAACCGGCCTTGCGGTCGACCCGATAGCCGCACATCGTCTTGTAGCGGCAGAAGGTGTCCTTGATCGTGCGCCCGAGCACGTGGTGGATGCCCGGCCGGCCGTTGGCCGTGGGCGGGCCTTCATAAAAAGTGAAGGTCGGGCCATCGGCACGCGCGGCGGTGCTGGCCTCGAATACGTCTTCCTGATCCCACCAGCGGCGGATATCGCCATCCAGTGCAGACAGATCCAGCGGCTTGTGTTCGGTGAAACCGGTCATGGGCGAGACGTCGATCCAGGCGGATTAGTCAATGAAAGCGCGCCATCATAAACCCTGCGTGCGCCCCATGCATCGGTGCTACGCCGCTGTCAACGCTTGTCGCGGGGTGGCGGCACCGGGTCGAAACCGCCTTCGCGCAGCGGATGGCAGCGGGTAATACGCCGAAACGCCAGCCAGGAACCGCGAATCGGCCCGTGTACCTTCAGCGCCTCCAGCGCATAGGCCGAGCAGCTGGGCATATAGCGACAGCGCGGGCCCAGCAGCGGCGAGAGCGTATAGCGATAGATCACGATCGGCAGCTGCAGCAGGCGCACAACCAGCCAGCGCAGCGCTGTCGAGATTCTGGCCATGGCCGATGGGCTTTGCATGTGGCCAGTCTAGCCGCTGGCGACGGCGTACACGAGTGCGAACGCTTGACTGGCGCGCGCTATGGCCCAAGCTTGTAACAGGTACACCCTGCTTGAACACGCGCCCTATGGATACACAGATCGAGCAACTCAAGACCACCTTCGAGATGCTGCCCGACTGGGAGGAACGCTATCGTTTCATCATCGATCTGGGCCGCAAGCTCGAGCCGCTGGACGACGAAGAGCGCAACGAGGCCACCCGCGTGCGCGGCTGCATGAGCCAGGTGTGGCTCGTGGCCGACGAAAGCAACGACGACAAGCTGCATTTTCGGGGCGATTCGGATGCCCATATCGTGCGCGGGCTGATCGGCGTGCTGCTGATGATCTATTCCGACAAGACGCCGCAAGAGATCGCCGAGATCGATATCAACCAGATATTCGCCGACCTCAACCTGGAACAGCACATCACCATGAACCGGCGCAACGGGCTGTACTCGATGGTGGAAACCATCCAGCGCACCGCCCACCGGCAGCTCGATTCCTAGCGACAGGCCCTAGCACCGCAACGATCGGCTATGCTGCGGCGTCGATTCACGCCGCGCCTTGGCCTGACTTTTCATGCGCGGCCCGCTCAGGAATTAGCGCATGTCCAACAATCGTCCCGTCGCCCTGATCACCGGCTCCTCCTCCGGCATCGGCGCGGCCACTGCCCGCCGGCTGTCCGAACGCGGCTACAATGTGGTCATCAACTATTCTCGCAGCGCCGAGGCCGCCGAACAGGTAGCCGCAGAATGCGAAGCGCTGGGCGCAGAAACGCTCGTCCAGCAGGCCAACGTGGCCGAGGATGCGCACTGTCGCGCCTTGGCCGACAGCGCGCTCGAACGCTGGGGCCGTATCGATGCTCTGGTCAACAACGCCGGCACCACCCGTTTCTGCGCGCACGAAAACCTTGAAGGCCTGAGCGCACAGGATTTCCAGGACCTCTATGCCGTGAATACGGTCGGCGCTTACCAGATGGTGCGCGCGGTCGCGCCTGCGATGCAGGCCGCTGGCACGGGCAGCGTCGTGAACGTGGCCTCGATTGCCGGCGTGATGGGCTTTGGCAGCTCGATCGCCTATGCCGCTTCCAAGGGCGCGCTCATTACCATGACCAAGTCGCTGGCACGAGCACTCGGCCCGGCGATCCGCGTGAACGCGGTCTGCCCCGGCTTCGTACGCGGCAGCTGGCTGGCCGAAGGCCTGGGCGAGAAACGCTACACGGCGATGATCGAGCGCCTGGAAGCCAACTCGCCGCTGGCCCGTGTCTGCACACCCGAAGACGTGGCCGAGTCGATCGCCTATTTCGCCGCCGGCGCAGGCATTACCACCGGCGAAACCCTGCTGCTCGACGCCGGCATGCATCTCGGGCGCATGTAATACACCGCGCGTTGGGCGTAGGTCGGATTAGCGAACCGTAATCCAACAGGGAACACCGCACGCAAGCCGCGCCTCGCCCCGTGGCTGCGGCCGGCCCCGAGGCGCTTCCTGTGGGCTTACGGCCTGCGGCCTAAGCCAACCTACGCCAACCTACGCGGCTTCGGCCAGGTATTGAGGCCGCAGTGGACGTAGGTTGGATTAGCGAAGCGTAATCCAACAGGGCACAAGGCAGGCAAGCCGCGTCACGCCACAATCAATAGCGAACGGGCGCGATCGCTGCGCGTGTGAGCCCGTCGATCCGATCGTGGCCGGTCAAGGCCAGGGTCAGATCGATATCGGCCAACAGCCGGCGCAGGACTTCGGCCACGCCCTGCTCGCCGGCACAGGCCAGCCCCCAGGCGAACGGGCGCCCAACCAGTACCGCATCCGCGCCCAGGGCCACTGCCTTGAGTACGTCCGCACCACGACGAATGCCGCTGTCAAAGAGTACGGTCATATGATCGCCCACGGCGTCCACTACACCGGCCAGGGCATCGATCGCGGCAATACTGCCATCGACCTGGCGCCCGCCGTGGTTGGACACGATCACGCCGTCCATGCCGGCACGGCGCGCGGCCAGCGCGTCTTCGGGGTGTAGCACGCCTTTCAGGATCAGCGGCAGGTTCGTGGCCGCACGCAGCTTGGCCAGATCGGGCCAGCTGCGCTCGGGCGAGGCATACACCTGCGACCAGTGCTTGACCGTGGCAATCACGTCTTCTTCCGGCGCCTTGTCGAGCCCGGCACGAAAGACCGGATCGCTGGTGTAGTTGGCCAGCCCCTTGCCCTGGAGAAACGGCAGATAGGCGCCTTCGAGATCACGTTCGCGCCAGGCCAGCATCTTGGTGTCCAGCGTGATGACGATCGCTTCGTAGCCGGCTTTCTCGGCCCGCTGTACCAGGCTGGTGGCCAGTTCGTCGTCGTTGGGCCAGTACAGCTGATACCAGCCGGTGGTGTCGCCGAGCTCGTGTTTGACCTGCTCCATCGGATAGGACGACACCGTCGACAGGATCATGGGTACGCCCACGTCGGCCGCGGCGCGTGCGACCGCGAGCTCGGCGTCGGGATGCAGAATCTCCTGGACACCCAGCGGGGCGAGCATCAACGGCGTGGCGTGCTTCTTGCCGAGCACCGTGGTGGTCAGGTCGCGTTCGCTCACGTCGGTGAGCATGCGCGGAAACAGCGGATAGCGATCGAAACTGCTGCGATTGGCCGCCATGGAGGCCTCGCCCGCGCCGCCCGCCACATACCAGTAGGCCGCGGGGTCGAGCACGTCCCGCGCTCGCGCTTCCAGGTCTTCATAGCGCAACGGCAACGTGGGCAGCTCGCCCTTGAGCCCGGCGCTGTAGATACCGAACTGATGGTTACCGTAGGGGGTATTGCTGCGTTCCACCGGCTTACTCCTCGATCATTGTTTTATTTCGTATGCGCCGGCGCTCCATACGAAAACAGCCGGCACAGGGCCGGCTGAATCAGAACAGTATTTCGTTTTTCACGCAAGCGCATGGAGCGCCGACGTGAGCCGATCATTCCAGACCGTAGCGCTTGCCGTCCTTGTTCTTGCTTTCCTTGTTCCAGGGCCGGTCGTTGGAGGAGTCGCTGTTCATCACCGCATCGCGGTTGGCGGCATCTCCGGTATTCGTATCGGCCTTGGCATCGGGCCTGGCCTTGGGATCGGTATCAGCCTTGGCGCCAGGCGTGGTCGCGCTGCCGGCCTTCTCGGCCCCCGCTGCGCTCGCAGACGCTTTAGAGTCGGCTTTCGCCGCTGTAGCGGCAGTATCGCTTTGGTTCTTGCCCGGTGCCGATGCGGCCGCCTTGGCTGAGGACTGGCTGCCCGCCGGCTCGCTTGTCTTGGCCTGCGTGGACGACTGGGGGTTGGTCCCGGCCGATTTCTGCGGCGCGGCGGCGGGTTTGGCTTCGGCCGTATTGTTGGCGCTGCGATCGCCGCCCTGCTTCGACTGGGCGGCCTGGGTCTTGGTAGCCGATTGATCGACCGGCGTGTCGCGGGTAATCGCTTCCGGGGCCGGCGGCGGGGTCACCAGCTTTTCCGGATGCATTTCGGCCAGCTTCTCGGCGCCATCGGCCATGTGCTTATACATGTCGCGATAGTCGTCGACCATGCGCGACATGATCGCCGAGGTCTGTTCGAAGTGTTCGCGTACGTCGTTCTTGTAGCTGTCGTGCTTTTCCGTCGCCTCTTTCATGGCCACGGATTTCTTGCCGCCAAAGCGGCTACCGAGGAAATAACCGACCGCGAGCGCGATGCCGGCGCATACGACGACGATCAGGATGAGGACAAGAGGGCTGAGATTGGCCATGGAGCGGTATCTCCCGGGGGCAGGGCATGAATCGGACGTGCGCCCCATACTGTGTCGTCGCGCCGCGAACGGCAAGTGCCAAGCGTGCAACCTTGGTCGCGATCGACGGCCTTGCGCGCCGTCTGCGTGGGGCAGACGCAGGGGCACGGCAACACCCTGGGCTCGCGGCCCGTCACTGGCAACAATCCTGCGCCAGCAACGGGCGGTTCGAGCCGAGGCTATGGGCTTGTCAGCCCAGCAGGCGCCGGTACTCTTTAAGCATGCACCGATCCATGATGACTTCGATGCCGGCATCCACGGCCTTCTGCGCGGCTTCGTGGTGAATCACCCCTTCCTGCAGCCACAGGGTGCGCACATGGCGCTCGATGCAGGCGTCGACGATCTGGGGTACGTGCTCGGAGGAACGGAACACGTCCACGACATCCGTCATACCCGTGACGTGACGTAGATCCGGGAACGCGTTCACGCCCAGCACTTCACGCTCGTTCGGGTTGACCGGAACGATATCGAAGCCCTCGCTCTGGAGCGCCTGGGCGACTTCATGGGACGGCCGGTCCGGATTGGAGGACAGCCCGATCACGATCACGCGACGGGTCTGCGCCAGGATTTCTCGAATACGACTATCTTCGGTAACTATCGGCATGTGAATCAGCTGGAAACGGGGGTGAAATTCTCGCTCACGCGATCGCTGGCGGCGGAGAGCGTGTCGATGATTGCGTTCTTGAGCGCCTGATTGGCCCAGACCAACTCCGGCTGGTTTTGCAGCGCGGTATATTCGCTCAGGGTGCTATCGTCGACGTCGCGATAAACGTACAACAGCATCAGCGGCACACGCTGTTCGAGCTTGTTGCCGATGTCCGCGCGCGTTTCGGCCACCATCTGCTCCACACGGCTGTTATCGACCTGGTATTCCGCCGCCGAGGCTTCGTTGCGGGCACGGATCATGGCTTCGAGCAGGGTGACGTTGAAGTCGGTCTGCAGCTCCACGACCTTCATGTTCTCGGCGAGCATATCGACCTTGCGCAGACGCTCCTTGCGTTCCGGCGTGGCCGGCTGTTCGACGAACGCCTTGAAGTTGGCGGCGAAGTCCGGATCCCCGGTGGCCGACTCCAGCGCGATCATGCGGGTGGCAAGCGGCGTATGCAGGGCATCGGCCGCGCTCATGAGCGCACGCTGCTGGTCATCCCGGGCGGCGGCATCGCGCAGCCGATCGAGCACGTCCTGCTGCAGCGTCTGCGGATCGTAGGCTTCGTAGACGGCATCGCGCAGCGCGCTGCGCGTGGTCGTATCCACGTCGTCGGGCAGGTTCTGGTTGAGCGACTGCGTGACCGCAGGCGCGGCCTGGGCGAGCAGATCCGGCACGTCGTAAGCGGCCATCACGCGGTCGGCGGCGCTTTCCTGCGCCGCTTTGTCGGCCGGGCCGGTCGCACAGCCCGCCAACACGGCAGCAGCCATCAACACGCCAATAAGATAGGATTTCGCTTGCGGTTTCACGTTTCACCTGTGCATTGAGCAATCTGCATACTGTACGCCAAAGCCCCCACGCCGTGCCCGAAACGCTTGCGGTACTCGCCGTCGAGGCGCTTGGTTTCGAGTCGCTGAGGCGCTTTTTCGGCCGTCTGGGCCTGACGCTTGCGCGTGTGCCCAAGGGCCAACCCATCCCCGGCAGTTTCTGGGGCGACGAGGAAGCCGGTCTGATCGGCGACACGCTTTACGTGCGCGACGATACGCCGGTGCATTCGGCCATGCACGAAGCCGGCCACTATGTGTGTATGGACCAGACGCGCCGCGACGCGCTGCACACGAACGCCGGCGGCACCTACGACGAGGAAAACGCGGTCTGCTACTGGCAGATTCTGGCCAGCGAACATCTCGACGGCATGAGCCAAGCGCGTATGTGCGCCGACATGGACCGCTGGGGCTACACCTTTCGCCTGGGCAGCGCCGCGGCCTGGTTTGCCGAGGACGCCGAAGACGCCCATGCCTGGCTCGTCGCCGCCGGCCTGATCGAGCCCGAGAGCGGTGCGCTCAATATCGGCGTTCGCCGCTGAGCGCACGCCCGCGTTTATTTCGACTTGGCCTGATCGGCCACCGCTTTCGCGGCCGCCTCTGCGGCCTCGGCATCGCCCAGATAACGCGACTCGATGACGTTGAGTTCATCGTCGAGCGTGTAGAGCTGCGGAATACCGGTGGGGATGTTCACGCCGGTGATCACGTCGTCGGCAATGCCGTCGAGGTATTTCACCAGTGCCCGCAGGCTGTTGCCGTGGGCGGTGACCAGCACCGTCTCGCCGGCCTTCAAGCGCGGTGCGATGGCGTCGTGCCAGTACGGCAGCACCCGATCGAGCGTGAGCGCGAGGGACTCGGTGCCCGGCAGCACGCGCGCATCCAGATGCCGGTAGCGCGGATCGTTGCGGGGGTGGCCCGGATCGTCGGCGGCCATTTCCGGCGGCGGAATATCATAGCTGCGGCGCCAGATATGCACCTGCTCCTCGCCGTGCTTGGCCGCAGTTTCGGCCTTGTCCAGACCCTGCAGGCCGCCATAGTGGCGCTCGTTCAGGCGCCAGTGGCGTACCACCTCGACCCAGGGCTGTTCCAGCTCCTCGAGCGCGAGCCACATGGTCTTGATCGCGCGCTGGAGCATGGACGTGAACACGATATCGAAGCGAATGCCTTCTTCGGCCAGCAGGCGGCCCGCCGCGCGCGCCTCGGCCCGGCCCTGATCGGTGAGGTCGACGTCGACCCAGCCGGTGAATCGGTTCTCGAGGTTCCACTGGCTCTGGCCGTGGCGTAGCAGTACGAGCTTGCCGGGCATCGTCTCTCCTTGTATCGATGGACGGCCGACGAACGCTCGCCGGCCCGTTATCAGCTGCCGGGCTCGGCCCAGCTGATACGCAGGTCGTGTTGTATACCGAATTCGCGTGCCGCGTCGATATCCTTGCCCATGTAGATATCGATCTTGTTACTCCAGCGGCTGTTCATCTTATCGCGAACCACATACACCCCGGGCATGCCCTCGATCTTGACCCGAGCACCGTGGGTGAGCCCCTGCTTGATCAAATCCCGCGATACCGCAATGGCGCGCATGCCGGGACGCAGCTCGTCCCCCCAGGCCGCGACCGAAGGCTTGTTCGCCGTGGTCTGCCAGGGCACGGAATTATAGGCTGTAGCCGAGACGCTGAGTTCTTTCCATTCGACGGACTCGGCCATCGCCGTGGAAACTGACGCGCACAGCAGTACGAGCACGCTTATCGTTGTTATGACAAAACGACGCATGATTACGTAGGCGACTAGATTAAGCCGCGCAGAATACACGCCGAAGCTTAACGTAAGCTGTCCGAGGCCACTTTGTTGATGAAGGCGGCGAAGTCGTCGAGCTCGCTTCCCGTCCCGCGCAAAGGCGCGACAAGCGGTGCGATCAGACCAATATGCGACGTCTTGGGATAGATTTCCAATTCGGCGCTTCCACCGACCTCATTCACGCGAGCTGCCAGGTTTCGGCTATTTTTCGGCAACACCGTTTTATCCGCCGCGCCGTGCATGAGCAGCATCGGCGGCTCGTCGCCGTCGACGAACTCGATGGGCTGGCTCTGCGGCCAGTCTTCGCGCGGCGCGAAAATCTCCTGCAGCACCGGATCGCGAATGGGCAGAAAATCATAGGGCCCGGCCATGCCGACGAAGCCGGCCAGCGCCGAAACCGATGAACCGGCCGCGTTCAGATAGCGCCCGTCGGTGGCCAGCATGGCCGCGATATGCGCGCCAGCCGAGTGGCCGGAGACGAACAGGTTCTCGGCATTGCCGCCATAGTCGGCCGCATGCGCCTGCGCCCAGGCCACCGCCTTGGCCCCGTCTTCGACGAAACCGGGGAAGGTCGTGGGCGGATACAGCCGGTAATCGGGCAGCACCGCGATGAAGCCGCGCGAGGCCAGCGCCTGCCCGACGAAGCGATAGCCGTTCTTGTTACCGCTCTGCCAGCTGCCGCCGTAGAAGAACACGACGACCGGCGCGCCAGCCGCGTGTTCGTTGGGCACATAGACATCGAGCGTCTGGCGCTCGAGATCGCCATAGGCAATATCCGCATGCCGATCGTAGCCCCAGCGCGGGGTCAACGCATTGGCCCAGAACTGCCCGGAGCATGCCGCGAGTAACGAAGACACGACCAAGCCGCTCAAGCCGAGAAGAAATCTATGCACAGTGAAGCCTCTTCATAACGTAGCGAGCGACGGTAGGTTGGCTGGCGCTGGAGCGCAAAAACCGCAATGTATAAGCGCATACATGAGGATTTCGAGCACCAACGACAGCCAAGATACCGAGCGCAGTAGTTATGTAGAGGCCTCACGTCATGGTGACGAACTCTTCCGCACTGGTCGGATGAATCGCCACGGTGTCGTCGAAATCCTTCTTGGTCGCGCCCATTTTTACGGCGACCGCAAAGCCCTGCAGCATTTCGTCGGCGCCGTCGCCGATCACATGCGCACCGACGATTTTTTCCTCTGCGCCCACGCAGACCAGCTTCATGTCGCTGGGTATCTTGTGTTCGAGCACGCCGTGATAGAGCGCGACGTAATGGCTGGTATAGATCTTCACCGCGTCGTCGCCGTACTGCGCGCGCGCATCGGCCTCGGACAGGCCCACGCTGCCGATCGGCGGGTGCGTGAACACCACGGTCGGGATGTTGTGATAATCGAGCTTGCGATCCGGCTGGCCGCCGAACAGTCGATCCGACAGGCGCCGGCCGGCGGCGATCGCCACCGGGGTGAGCTCGATCGCGCCGGTGACATCGCCCAGCGCATGCACGCCGTCGATGGACGTGTCCTGCCATTCGTCGACGACGATCGTGCCGTCGGACGCCAGCGCCACACCTGAAGCCTCTATATCGAGATTATCGGTATTCGGCAGCCGTCCGATCGCCCAGATGAGCTTGTCGACGGTTACCGAATCGCCGTCTTCGAAATCGACCCGGATCTGCTCGCCGGCTTCGCTGAGCTCGGCGGTACTGCGATGCATCTGCACATCGATACCGGCTTCTTTCATGCGTTCGATGAGGGTGTCGCCGAGCATCGAATCGAAGCCCTTGATGACATGATCCTTGCGCAGCAGCAGCTTGACGTCGCTGCCCAGCGCATTGAGCACGCCCGCGAGTTCCACGGCGATATAGCCGCTGCCCACGATCGCCACGCTGTTCGGACGCTCGCGCCAGGTGAAAAAGCCGTCCGAATCGGTGCCCAGCGCCGCCCCCGGGATCTCCGGCCAATGCGGCTTGCCGCCGGTGGCGATCACGACATGATCGGCGTCGAGCTCGCGCTCGCCGACCGCAATCCGGCGCTCGCCGATGAAACGTGCGTCGCCGGCGATGAACTCGACCTCGTCCTTGTCGAGGTTGCGGGCATAGATGCCGTTGAGGCGCTTGATATAGGTTTCGCGGTTATCCACGAGCTTGGCCCAGTCGTGTTCGGGCACGCTGGTGGCGAAGCCGTAGTGCGCCGCGTCGCCCGCGTGCTGGGCGAATTCGGCGGCATGCCACATCACCTTCTTGGGCACGCAGCCCACGTTCACACAGGTACCGCCCAGGCGGCCGCGCTCGATCAACGCCACTTTCCGGCCATAACTGGCCGCCCGGCGTGCGGTCGCCATACCGCCGCTGCCGCCACCGATTACGACCAGGTCGAAATGTTCACTCATAACTGCTCGCTCGCCATATGATGGTGCCCATTGTATTCACCGGAGCGCGGCACGTCGTGGGGCGCTCTTGATCCGGCGCCACCGCAGCCGCACATTCGTACGCATCGGCGACTCCGCAGTGTTCGCCTAGTTTCCTACACGAGAGCATCATGACCGATACGCAAGACAACCCGCTGGTGACCATGCTCGACGGCGGCCAGCTGCCGGATTTCGACGCCATCAAGCCCGAACATGCCGAACCGGCCGTCGAGAACATGATTGCCGACGCCCGGCGCGCGGTGGATCGCGCTATTGCCGAAAGCGTGAATCCGAGCTGGGACAAGCTCATCGCCCCGCTGGATGCAGCCGAGGACCGCATCGGGCGCGCGTTTTCGCCGGTATCGCATCTGCATTCGGTGATGGATTCGCCGGCCTGGCGCGAGGCCTATCAGGCCTGCTTGCCGAAGCTCACCGCGTTTTCGTCCGAACTCGGTCAGAACACGGCCCTGTTCGAAGCGGTGCAGCGCCTGCGCGACTCCGACGAATTCGACACGCTCGATGCGGCCCAGCAGCGCGTGGTCACCGACATGCTGCGTGATTTCCGTCTGGCCGGCGTGGCACTCGACGACGCCAACAAGAAACGCTATGCCGAAATCGCCCAGCGCCTGAGCGAGCTGTCGACCACCTTCCAGCAGAACGTGCTCGATGCCACCCAGGCCTGGCGCAAGCACATCACCGACGAAGCACGCCTGAGCGGCCTGCCCCGGTCGGCGCGTTCGCTGCTGGCCCAGAACGCCAGCAACAAGGATCTCGACGGCTGGCTGGTCACCCTCGATGCGCCCAGCTTCATCGCCATCATGACCCACGCCGACGACCGCGAGCTGCGTGCCGAAGTCTATGAGGCCTTCTCCAGTCGTGCGTCGGAAGTCGGCCCCAATGCGGGCGAATTCGACAACGGCGCGATCATGGACGAGATTCTGGCGCTACGGCATGAAGCCGCGGGCCTGCTCGGCTTCGACAACTATGCCGAGAAGTCGCTGGCCACCAAGATGGCAGAAACGCCAAACGAGATCGAAGCGTTCCTGCTCGATCTGGCCGAGCGCAGCCGGGGCCCGGCCGAAGCCGAGCTGGCCGAACTCAAGTCGCTGGCCGCCGACGACGGCATCGACGACTTTGCTGCTTGGGATGTCGGCTACTACAGCGAAAAGCTCAAGGAACAGCGCTACGACTATTCCGCCGAGGACCTGCGCCCCTATTTCCAGGGGCCGAAGGTGATCGACGGTCTGTTCAAGGTGGTAGAAAAACTCTACGGCATCCGTATCGCCGCGCTCGAGGGCGTGTCGACCTGGCACGAAGACGTCACCGTCTACGAAATCCGCGACGACGCCGACGAACGCCGCGGCGTGTTCTATCTCGACCCCTATGCCCGCGAAGGCAAGCGCGGCGGCGCCTGGATGGATGGCTTCCAGAGCCGGCGCATGGACAACAGCGGCCTGCAGCTGCCGGTCGCCTTTCTGACCTGCAACTTCTCCCCGCCCATCGGCGGCGAACCGGCGCTGTTGACCCACGACGAGGTCACCACCCTGTTCCATGAGTTCGGCCACGGCCTGCACCACATGCTCACGCGTGTGGACTATGGCCCGATCTCGGGCATCTCCGGCGTGGAATGGGATGCGGTCGAGCTACCCAGCCAGTTCATGGAAAACTGGTGCTGGGAGCGGGCATCGCTGGATCTGTTCGCGGCCCACTACGAAACCGGCGAGGCACTGCCCCAGGATCTGTTCGACAAGCTCTATGCCTCGCGCAATCACATGGCCGGTTGGCAGATGCTGCGTCAGGTCGAGATTTCACTGTTCGATCTGCGCCTGCATCGCGACTACGACCCGAACGTGGCCAGTCAGGTGATGGATACGCTGGCCAAGGTGCGTGCCGAAGTGGCCGTGCTCACGCCGCCGGCGGTCAACCGCTTCCCGCACAGCTTCCAGCACGTATTCGCGGGCGGCTATGCGGCCGGCTACTACAGCTACAAATGGGCCGAAGTGCTCTCCGCAGACGCATTCGCCGCCTTCGAGGAAACCGACCTGTTCGATACCACCACCGGCCAGCGTTTTCTCACCGAAGTGCTCGAACGCGGCGGCACCCGCGATGCGATGGACAACTTCGTGGCCTTTCGTGGGCGCGAACCGTCGATCGATGCCCTGCTGCGCCACAGCGGGCTGGACGGTAACGAGCGGGCCGCCTAGCGCGGCCGGCACGCTCAGGTTTGGGCCGACAGCTGCGCGTTGAATCGGGCGCGCAGCTGCTCGACCCGTTTCCGGTTGACGCCGAAATCGTAGTAGCCCAGCCGCGACGACGACTTTACGTCGATGTGTTCGGCTTGCGGCTGGACGATGAAGGTCACGTCGTCGACAAACCCCAGCGTGCTGCGAAAGGTGGCATGGATGAAGCGCTCTTCGGCGCGCTCCACGGTCGCACCCTCGCTGGCGCCAAGGATATCCAACAGGGTCTGGCGGGCAGCCGCGGCCGTCGCCTGCTTGTAGGCAAACGGCGCGACGTATTTCGAGTCGTCCCGATCGGCCTGCGACGAAACACAGTGGGGCGCGCTCGAACAGGGCGTGAATTCGGTTGCCGAACGGGTGAACTGCTTCGGGGGCGGACTGGCACAGCCGATCAGGCCCGAGGTCATTACAATGGCGGCAGTAAAAGGCTTGGATAGAAGTCGACGCATGGCGTGATCCGGCACGGGCAAGAAGGTTGTCCGCAGGTATAGCGCGCCGACCGCCTCGACCGCAACGCAAAGGAACCCCGCCGCATGCAAATCGCCACCTGGAACGTCAATTCGCTCAACGTGCGTCTGGAGCACGTGCTGGCCTGGCTCGAAAAGAACCCGGTCGATGCCCTCGCGCTGCAGGAAACCAAGCTCACCGACGACAAGTTCCCCCGAGATGCCATCCGCGAAGCCGGCTACGAAACCGTGTTCACCGGCCAGAAAACCTACAACGGCGTGGCCCTTCTCACGAAAACGCCCGCCGAGGATGTCGTCTATGCGCTGCCCGGCTTCGAGGACGACCACAAGCGGGTGATCGCGGCCACCGTGAACGGGGTACGCGTAATCGGCGTGTACTGCCCCAACGGTCAGGCGCTGGATTCACCCAAGTTCGAATACAAGCTGGCCTGGTTCGAAGCCCTCGCCAGCTGGCTGAAAGCCGAGCTGCAAAGCCACGACAAACTCGTACTCACCGGCGATTTCAATATCGCCCCGCGCCCGGAAGACACCTACGACTCGGACAAATGGGAAGGCCGCATTCTGTGCTCGCCGCCCGAGCGCGCCGCCCTGCAGACCCTGCTCGACGCCGGGCTGACCGACTGCTGGCGGCTGTTCGACGAGCGCGAAGGCCGGCACCGTTTTACCTGGTGGGATTATCGCAACGGCGGCTGGGCACGCAACGCCGGGCTGCGTATCGACCATGTACTTGCCACACCCGCGCTGGTCGAGGCCTGTCGCGATTGCAAGGCACACGTCGGCGAACGCGGGCGCAAGCGCCCCTCCGACCATGTGCCGGTGGTGGCCGAGTTCGACCTATAAGCGCTTGCTGCCCGCCTACGGGCAGCAAGCAAACACCTGACCGGCTCAGTCGCGGTACCACAGGGCCAGACCGAGCCCGCAGACCGCCAACGCCCCGATGGTTCCATAGAGCCAGATAGTCATCATTTCGTTGACCCACATGCTTCAGCCCTCCTGTGTGGTGAGATGGTGACGGGTGGCAATGCCGACCACGAGCATGACCGTCAGACCGATCAGTACGCCGACCGAACCGGCGGCCATGGTGCTCTTGATCGCATCCGTGAACATGATGGCCAGATAGGCGACCAGACCGGCGACCAGGGAACACGAGGCGGCAGCCCGCGTGGCCAAGGCCGGGAAGAACAGGCTGGCCAGCAACGGCCCGAGCGTGCCCGAGGCCACCCCGGAAATACCCACCCAAATGAACATGCCGATCGACTCGGGGGGATTGAACACGATCAAAGACGCGACCACGCCGACTACGATGACCGAAATACGCGACAGCAGCAGCGCCGAGCGTTCGGCTTCGGCCGGCGATTTCTTGATATAGCCACGGCGTACAAGAACCTTCAGATAGATATCGTTGGCCACGATCGTGGACATCACCACGAAAATCCCGTCGGTGGTGGACATGGCCGCGGCGATGATGACCAGGCCGAGAAACGCCGATACGATCGGCGGAAAGGCGACGGTCACGTACTGGAGCAAACTGGTATCCAGGTTGTCGACGTCCACGGTCACCGCGGCATACAGCCCCCCGAATATGACCAACAGGAAGCCAAGCGCCGCCACGATATAGACGATAATCATGCGGCGCATATCTTTCGGGTCCTTGAGCGCCAGCACCTTGTTGAACAGCTGCGGCTGGGCGGCGAACGCAAACTGGATGATGAAAGCACCCACGATGGCCGGCACCGAATAGAACACGATCGAATCGGGATTGGTCACGGCCACCAGATTGGGGTCGCGCGCTTCCAGCGTCTGCGATATTTCGGTCAGCGCGGCGGTGAGGCCGCCGTCGAACATCCAGAACACGGAGACGAACACCAGCACCCCCATGATCACCATCAGCAAGGCCTGGGCCGCATCGGTATAGATATCGGCATAGGAACCGCCACCGAACACATAGGCCACCACGATGACGGCGATGAAAACGACGCCGACGTCGTAAGGCAACCCGAGCAGGGTGTTGAAGATCCAGGCCCCTGCAGCAAACTGTGCGGCGATATAGAAAATGTTGAAAAGACAGATCAACGCGGCGCCGACCCGCACGAAATCGCTGTCATAGCGATCACCCAGCCAATCGGGCAGCGACAATGACTTCTGACTGATATTCATTGCCCGTGCGCGCTTGGCGATGACGATCAGGCCCAGCGGCGAGGCCGCGATCAGGGTCAGGAATATCCAAAGCGACGAAAAGCCCCATTCGTAGGCCCAGCCGGTATAGCCGACGAAAGTCGAGGCGCTGAAGAAAGTCGCGGCATAGGCCAGGCCCAGCACGACCGGTCCCAGCGAGGCCCCGGCGATGGAAAAGTCGGCGATGGTGGCGGTTTTCTTGGAGCCGATATAGCCGAGCACGGCAATCAGCGCCAAAAATATCACCAGGCCGATCCATATCATTATTCGCGTGTCGTTCACGTTGACTCCCCCAATTTCAGTGATTATTAATCCGGCACCAAGACAGCTGGCTGCGTCAGCTGTTTTCAACGCCTTCCAAGCGATGCCCGCTTGCTAGAGCAGCCGGTCAGTCAGAAAGCGATAGCTGGTGCGGGCAGCGATCAGGTCTTCCCTATCCAGCTCGGCCCTTAGAATTTCGCTGTCGCGCTCACCCGCCGTCGCAAGGATCTGGCCGGTCGGCGCGACGATCTGGCTCAGGCCGAGGCGCTCCCAGACACCGGCCTGAGAGCCCATATCGAGGCTTCCGCAGGCGTTGCAGCCCACGACGAAGGCCTGGTTCTGTATCGCCGTGACCATCGGCAGCGCCGCCCAGTAATCGCGTTTGACGTGCTCGATTCCGACCCCGCCCTTGGCGCCACCGCGCCAGGTGGACGAACAGAACACGATGATTTCTGCGCCCTGGTCGGACAGCGCTCGAAAATACTCGGGGAACATCACGTCGTAGCAGATCGCGATACCGATACGTCCGAGCGGACTATCGATGACTTCGATCGAATCTGCAGGCGTGTAATAGAGCTTTTCCAGACCTGGCAGGTGGACCTTTCGGGTAACCCCGAGCAGACCGTCTGGGCCGATCAATGCGGCGCTGTTGTAGATCACGCCGGTGGTATCTGCACGCTCGGCGAACCCGACCACGGCATGGGTGTTGGCGGCCCGGGCCGCGTCGGCCACACGACCGAGTTCCGGACCGTCGAGCTCGATCGTGGCTTCGCGCCAGTAGCGTTCATAGCCGCCGGGTTCGTGCCGGAAAAAACTCGTGATGCCCATTTCGGGGAACACCACGAGTTCACTGCCACGCTGGCCTTCCTCTTCGAGCCGCTGCTCGATATAGACCAGGTTGGCTTCCATCTGCCCCATGTCGCCGGGCGCGTGCTGCACCACTGATACAGCCGTGTTCGCTTTCATCACCAAGACATCTTCTCGATTGATTCAATGTCGAGAAGCTAGCCGCTCATGCCGGCCCTGCGATAGATAAAAATTGTTACAGCGCATGTCATAATTTTTACGCTCGCCACTATGCCACCTTGGCTGACATGTCAGACGAAGCCCAACTACTCGCGACAAACTGGAACGACCTGAAGTATTTCCTGGCGCTTGCCCGACACGGGCGCCTGACCCGGGCCGCACGTGTGCTCGACGCCTCTCGTGTGACTGTCGGCAACCGTATCCGGGTACTCGAAAGCGCGCTCGACGCACAGTTGTTCGTGCAGACAGGCGACGGTTTCAAGCTGACCCACGTCGGCATGGGCCTGTTACGCCACGCGGAAAATCTGGAACGCAATCTTCGTCTCGGCCTGGAGGGGATCGAGGCGCCGGGCGCACGATCGCGCGTACGCATCGGCGTCACCGAAGGGCTGGGCGACAACTACCTGTCACGCCGCATTGCGGCCTGGGTACCCGACAGCGGTATCGATATCGATTTCATCTCGTTGCCCAAGTCGACCACCGTCACCAGCCGTGAAGCCGATATCAGCATCACGCTGGAGCAGCCGACCGGGGAATTCGTGATCCGGCGTCTGCTGACCGCCTATACGCTGGGCGTTTATGCCAGCCACGACTATCTCGCCCGGCACGCCGCCATTCGCCATCGCAGCCAGCTCATTGATCATGGATGGATCGGCTATATCGACAACAGGCTGTTCACCGGCGAACTGAGGTACCACTACGAGATCGCGCCGCAGCTGAATTTCGTGTTCCAAAGCACCACCATCGGCGCTCAGAAGGAAGCGGCGCTGGCAGGCGTGGGGCTATCGATCCTGCCCGACTACATGGCGGCGCACGAGCCGCGCCTGGCCCGGGTGCTGACCGACGATCTGCGCTTCGTGCGGCATTACTGGATATCCACCAACCGCGACCTGCATCGCTTCGACGCCGTTAACCGCAGCTGGCATTTCATCGTCGACCGGGTAAACAGGGATCAACGGCTGCTTTACTCAGACGCGTGAATACCCCGGTCACCATTCGCCGGCCGGCCATCGCCGTTCCGATTGATCGGCCGAGCGTTATACCCGGCCCCCTGTACTACCACAACGTCAATAGCGGCTGGATTCCTCTACCGCCGCGTTGATGCGCTCCAGCGTTTCCACCACGGCCAGCGCGCTTTCGCCGTCGGAGCGGGCAGGCTCGCGATCCTTCACGCGGTCGAGGAAGTGCTGCAGCTCGAGCTTGAGCGGCTGGCCGTCGCCGCGGTGGACGACCTCGCTGCCTTCATCGTGATTCTGCAGTTCGGCATCGATCCAGCGGCGATGATGGGTGACCGTCTGGGCGACTTCGTCGTAAACGAGCATGCCGCGCGAGCCGCGCAGGATGGTGCGCCGGTCGGTTTCCGGCCACAGCCAGGATGTATGGATATTGCCGCGCACGCCGTTGGCGAATTCCAGATGCACATGCACCTCGTCCTCGACGCCCAGGCCAAGCATGCGATGGCCGGTACCACGGACCCGTTCGGGGGCTTCGCCGACGAGATACAGCATCACCGCCATATCATGCACGCCGATATCCCAGATCACGTTCTCGGCACTGCGCGCACGCCCGAGATTGAGCCGCTCGTGGCGAATCGAAAACAGCTCGCCGATCTCGCCGTTCGCGACGTATTCGCGTATCCAGGCGATCGCGGGCTGGTAGATCAGCAGATGGCCGACCATGAGAATGGCGTCATTGTGCCGCGCGGCGTCTACCAGTTGGCGCGCTTCGCCAGAGCTGTGCGTGAGCGGTTTTTCGACGAACACATCCTTGCCGGCCTCGATGGCCGCCATGGCAATCTCGAAATGCGACGGCGTGGGCGTGGCAATGGTGACGGCATCGCAGTCGGCAGATTCCAGGGCGGCACGCCAGTCCTCGAATAGCGATACGCCCGGATACTGCTCGCCGTAGCCGTTCAGCCGTTCCGTATTGCCTTCCACAATCCCGGCCAGCACGCCGAGCTCGTCGAGATTACGGATGATGTTCTTGCCCCAGGCGCCGGCCCCAATCGCCACTACTCGCATACGTCGTCGTCCTGTCACCGGTTCGTAACGCGCCGTAGTGTACGCGCTTGTCTTCAAGCAGGCCCGACCGGGCCTGGACACTCGTGTGGCGGCCGCCGCTCGAACGGCGCGGATTGAGTGCCGGCTGCCTGTCGGCCAGCCTCCGACAGAATTTCCCGCATGGCTCTCAGGCTATTGATTAAAAATATTTTATCGACCGACCCAGCACCCAAGTCCGTACCCGGGTCCACGTTGTCGCCGTAGCCTTGGCATGGCTATATTCGGCGTGACCCAACCCCGCGCATGCTACGCGCCCAGCTGTCGGAGCCACGCCATGACCGCGTCTCGTTTTCGCACGCTCTACCGATTCACGGCCGCCATGCTGCTATGGGCACTCGCCAGCGCCGCGGTCGCCGCGCCGCTGAGCGCGACCCTGTATCGCGATGCCAATTGTGGCTGCTGTCACAAGTATGTCGATCATCTGCGCGCGGCCGGCTTCGACGTAACCGTGGCCGAAATGGGCGATCGCGCCGAGCGGTTTCGGGCCGCGGGCGTAGCCCCCGAGCTGAGTTCCTGCCATCTGATGCGCATCGGTGGCTATACCGTGGTCGGCCATGTGCCGCTCGAAGTCGTGGCGAAACTGCTGCGCGAACAGCCGGACATCGACGGCATCGCCCTGCCCGGCATGCCGATCGGCACCCCCGGCATGCCGGGCGAGAAAACGCAGACCTTCGTCGTGCGCACCTTGCAGGGCGATGTCTATGCGCGCCTCTAGACCCGCGCCGAATCCGGCGCCGGATTTCGAATTCGGGAGGACTCATGGGTCAACGAACCACCGATAGCGACCGCCGCCGCCTGTTGCGCGCCATGGGTGCGAGCGGGCTGCTGGCCGGCTTCAACGCCCTGTTGCCGGCCTATGCCCGGGACAACCGGGGCGCCGACGCACGACAGCAGCCGAGCGCCCCCGCGGCCCGGGTCGCAGGCGGGGCGCCCCGGGATGTCGTCATGGATCTGCACGTGCGTCGCGAGCGCATCGATATCGCCGGCGGCCGGGCCTCGGCGCTGACCATCAACCACAGTACGCCCGGCCCGATCCTGGAACTCTGGGAAGGCCGTAACGCCCGTTTGCGGGTGCATAACCATCTGGATGAACCGACCTCGATGCACTGGCACGGCCTCTTGCTGCCGTTTCAGATGGACGGCGTGCCCGGTGTGGCCTTCCCGGGGATCGCCGCGGGCGAGCGCTTCGAAGTCGATTTCCCGGTCCGGCAGGCGGGCACCTACTGGTATCACAGCCATTCGGGGTTGCAGGAACAAAGCGGCCAGATCGGCCCTATCGTGATTCATCCGGCCGACGACGACGGCATCGACGCCGACCGTGAGTACGTCATCGTGCTCAACGACTGGACCTTCGAGGATCCGCACCGCATCGTCGCCCGACTCAAGAAGATGAGCGACTACTACAACTTCAGCGAGCGCACCCTGGGCGACTTGGCCGAGGATTTTCGTACCGCCGGAGTCGCCAGCACCCTCAGGGACCGTCTGGCCTGGGGCGAAATGCGCATGAGCGCCCGCGATATCGCCGATGTGACGGGCCATACCTACACCTATCTCATGAACGGCCTGCACCCCGAGGCCAACTGGACGGGGCTGTTCACGCCGGGCGAGCGTATCCGCCTGCGGGTGATCAACGCCTCGGCCATGACCTACTTCAACGTCCGAGTGCCCGGCCTGCCGATGACCGTGGTCGCCGCCGACGGCAAGGAAGTCGAACCGGTCGAGACCGACGAATTCCAGATCGGCGTCGCCGAAACGTTTGATGTGGTCGTCGAACCCACCGCCGACCAGGCTTATACGGTCATGGCCGAAAGCATGGACCGCAGCGGCTATGCCCGCGGCACCCTCGCGCCGCGCGTGGGCATGGCCGCCCCCGTGCCCGCGCTGCGCGAACAGCCACAGCGCACGATGATGGACATGGGCATGGCCATGGGCGATATGGATATGGGCCACATGAAGATGGGCCACGGCCAGCACGGCGACGCGATGAGCCAGGACATGAACCATGACTCGATGCCGGGCATGCCGGCCGCGCAAGAGAACCACGGCATGGCCGGCATGGGCCATACACGCCATCAGAGTCACGCCACCGACGGCGCGACAACGGCGGGCATGGACCACGACATGAGCAAGATGACCCATGGCAGTGGGCCAAACGCCGAACATACGGGCACCGGCGCGATGATGGAACAGGCGGGACCGATCGTCGCCGAACACGGGCCCGACATGCACGGCGCGGGCAATATCAATGTCGCCACCGTGCAGCGCGACCGGCTGGCCGAACGGGGCACCGGCCTCGAGCACGTCGATCATCGCGTGCTTACCTACAGCCAGTTGCGCAACGTACGGCCCATGCAGGATCGCCGCGAGCCATCACGCACCATCGAAATTCATCTCACCGGCAATATGGACAGCTACATGTGGTCCTTCGACGGCGTGAAATATTCCGATTCGACGCCGATCGAGTTCCCCTACGGCGAGCGCATCCGCCTGATCCTGGTCAACGACACCATGATGGAGCACCCGATCCATCTGCACGGCATGTTCATGGAGCTGGAAAACGGCCAGGGCGACCGGCTGCCCTTCAAGCACACGCTGAGCGTATTGCCGGCCTCGCGTGCCTCGCTACTCGTCACCGCCGACGAGCCGGGCCGCTGGGCGTTTCATTGCCACCTGCTCTACCACATGGAAATGGGCATGTTTCGCGTTGTGCGCGTGAGCGACCGGGCCGGAGGCGCCGATGCATAACCAAGCACTCACGCTCCTGTGCTGCGCCCTGCTGTCGGGCGTGAATACGTCGGCATGGGCGCAGGCCGACGGCGACGGCAAGGCCGCTCTGGAGTCGGTGATTCCGGCAGGCCCGGCCGACCCCAACAGCGGCGCTCCGGCCGCATGGAACAAACCGATCCACGACAAGCAGACCCATACCTTCGTGCTGCTCGACCGCCTCGAATACGGCGACATCGACGGCACCAACAACTATCTCTGGGATGCCCAGGCCTGGATCGGCGGCGACCTCAACAAGCTCTGGCTCAAGACCGAAGGCGAAGGGCCCATGCGCGGTGGCTCGCCCGAGGACACCGAATTCCAGGCCCTCTACAGCCGCACGATCTCGCCGTTCTGGAGCGCACAGGCAGGCCTGCGCTACGACATCAATCCCAACCCGGACCGCGGCTTTGCCGTGCTCGGATTACAGGGCCTGGCCCCGTACTGGCTCGAAACCGATCTGGCCGCCTTCGTCAGCGAAGACGGGGACGCCAGCCTGCGCGGCGAGTTCGAATACGAACTGCTGCTCACCCAGAAGCTGATCCTGCAGCCACGCGCCGAAATCAACGTCGCCGTCCAGGACGTGCCCGCCTACGGCATCGGCAGCGGCCTGAACAATACCGAGATGGGGCTGCGCCTGCGCTACGAATTCATGCGCGAGTTCGCCCCCTATATCGGCGTGCGCTGGGAGCAGACCTACGGCGACACCAAGGACATGGCCCGCGCCGAGGGCGAAGCCACTTCCTCGACCGCGTTCGTGGTGGGCCTGCGCGCCTGGTACTAGGGCCTGTCGTCGCGGGATATACCATCGCAACCCCCAACGAATAACGATCGGTCGGCGGCCAAGCCACGGCAATTCAGCGTTATGGTTCATGGGTTGGCTCGCTTACGTGACACAACCACGCGGCACTCGCGATGCCTTGTCTTGCCGCGGCTTGGTCGCCGATGCGACGGCTTCTCTCGCGACGACAGGCCCTACCCACGGTCGAAAACCCGGGCACAACGTCCCTGCCTTCAGCCCGAGCAGATGCCAACGCTGCAATAAAGGCTTGACTCTGTAGCCGACTACAGACTTAAGGTTTGAAGTCCCTACGCAGGTGACGCCATGACCTATTCGATCGGACAACTGGCCAAGGCCACGGATACGGGTATCGAAACCATTCGCTACTACGAACGGCGAGGCTTGATGCCGGAGCCGCCGCGCGCGGCCAGCGGCTATCGGCGCTACCCGGCCGATGCCGTTCAGCGGCTGCGCTTCATTCGCCGCTCGAAGCGGCTGGGCTTTACGCTCGACGAGATAGCGGCCCTGCTGCAGCTGCAGGCCGGCGGCCAGCGCGCGGATATCAAGGCGATTGCCGAGGCCAAGCTCGAAGAGATCGAAACCCGTCTGGACGATTTGCAGCGCATGCGCGCCACGCTCGAAGACATGACCCGGCGCTGCTCGGGCCACGGCCCGGTCGAGGGCTGCCCCATCATCGAAACGTTGAACGACAATGAGTGATTGCTGCCACGCACAGGCCGACCACGACAATACGGCCAAGGACCCGGTCTGCGGCATGACCGTGGTGCCCGGCGAAAAGCCGCACTACGACTACAACGGTCAGACCTTTCATTTTTGCTGCACGCGCTGTCGCGAGCGTTTCGCCGCCGATCCGGAATCGTTTCTGAACCCGGTACAAGACGATACGCCCGCGCCGCCCGGCACCCGCTATATCTGCCCCATGTGTCCGGGCGTGGAAAGCGACCACCCGGACGATTGCCCCAAATGTGGCATGGCGCTGGAACCGGCCAAGCCGCCGAAACGCCAGACGCAGTACACCTGTCCCATGCACCCGGAAATCGTCGAAGACAAGCCCGGCGACTGTCCGAAATGCGGCATGGCGCTGGAGCCCACCGCCGTCAGTCCGGACAGCGAAGATCCGGAACTCCAGGCCATGCAGCGTCGGTTCTGGATCAGCCTGCCGCTGGCCGGCGCCGTGTTCGTACTCGCCATGGGCGACATGATTCCCGGCGTGGATCTGCACACCTGGCTGGGTGCGGGCTTCGGCTGGCTGCAGTTCGCCATGGCCACGCCGGTGGTGTTCTATTGCGGCGGCTTTGCCTTCAAGCGCGCCTGGCAATCGGTGGTCAACGTCAGCCCCAATATGTGGACGCTGATCGCGCTCGGCGTGGGCGCGGCCTACGGCTTTTCCATCGTCGCCCTGTTGCTGCCGGGTGTATTGCCCGCCGCGTTCGCCCAGAACGGACATACGCCGCTGTATTTCGAGGCCGCCGCGGTGATCATCACCCTGATTCTGCTCGGCCAGGTCATGGAAGCGCGTGCCCGCGGCGCGACCTCGCGTGCCCTGTCGGCCCTGCTCGATCTCGCCCCGCCCAGCGCCCACCGGCTCGACGACGACGGCAACGAAACCGATGTCGCCCTCGACGATCTGGCCGCCGGCGACCGCCTGCGGGTACGCCCGGGCGAAAAGGTGCCGGTGGACGGCGTGATCGTCGACGGCCGTTCCACGCTGGACGAATCCATGATCACCGGCGAGCCCGAACCCCAGAACAAGCAATCCGGCGACAAGGTGACCGGCGGCACGGTCAATCAGGCCGGCGGCTTCGTGATGCAGGCCGAATCGGTCGGCGACGACACGGTGCTGTCGCGCATCGTGGATATGGTCGCCGCCGCCCAGCGTTCACGCGCGCCGATTCAGAGCATGGCCGACAAGGTGGCTGGCGTGTTCGTGCCGGCGGTGGTGCTGGCTGCCGTTATTGCTTTTGCGGCATGGGCGTTGTTCGGGCCGGCACCGGCACTGTCCCATGCGCTGGTAGCCGCCATTTCGGTGCTCATCATCGCCTGCCCCTGTGCGCTGGGCCTGGCCACGCCGATGTCGGTGATGGTGGGCATCGGCCGCGGTGCCCGCGAAGGCGTACTCATCCGCGACGCCGAGGCGCTCGAGCGCATGCAGGACGTCGACGTGCTGCTCATGGACAAGACCGGCACCCTCACCGAAGGCGCGCCGCGCGTGGTCGCTATCGAGACGGCGGGCGGTTTCGACGAGGCCGAACTGCTGCGCCTGGCCGCGAGCCTTGAGCGCGCCAGCGAGCATCCGCTGGCGCGCGCGATCTGCGCGGCCGCCAGCGAACGCGAGCTGTCGCTCGAACAGGCCGGCGATTTCGAATCGATCACCGGCCGGGGCGTGGCCGGGCGTATCGACGGGCGTACGGTTCAGGTCGGCAATGCCGCACTGATGACGCATTACGGCATCGACACCACGGCACTGACGACCCAGGCCAACGAACGCCGCGGTAGCGGCGAAACGGTGATGTGGATCGCCGTCGACGGCGCCCTGGCGGGCTTCGTGGCCGTGGCCGACCCGATCAAGGCCAACACCCGGGATGCGGTGGCCATTCTGCACGAGGCCGGCCTGCGTCTGGTGATGCTCACCGGCGACAGCGAAGCCACCGCAAAAGCGGTCGCGGCCGAGCTGGGCATCGACGAAGTCCATGCCGGTGCCCTGCCCGAAGACAAACACGCCCTGGTGGAAAAACTTCAGCAACAAGGGCACCGCGTGGCCATGGCCGGCGACGGCGTGAACGACGCGCCGGCGCTGGCCCAGGCCGATGTGGGTATCGCCATGGGCACCGGCACCGATATCGCCATGGAAAGCGCGCCGATTACGCTGGTGAAAGGCGATCTGCGCGGCATCGCCAAGGCCCAGCGACTCTCGGCCCAGAGCATGCGCAATATTCGCCAGAACCTGTTCTTTGCCTTTGCCTACAACGGCATCGGCGTACCCATCGCAGCGGGCGTGCTGTATCCGCTGCTGGGCACCCTGCTGTCGCCCATGCTCGCCGCGGCAGCGATGAGCCTGTCGTCGGTGTCGGTGATCACGAACGCGCTACGCCTGCGCGCAGCCTCGCTCTAACCGATCTTTGTTGCGAGCGGCCACGCCCGTGGCCCGTGCATGCCCGCAATTACGTGGTTGCCCCGATAGCCGCGCGGGGGCAGTGCGGGCATAGTCCCCGGCCAGTGGATACGTTTGACGGCGTATCCGAATCGAACGACAGAACAGGGATTGCCCATGCAGACCGAAGATTTCATTGCCCGCGTAGAACAGGCCAGCGGCGTTAACGATCGCACCGTAGCCACCAACGTGACATTCGCGACCATCGAATCGCTGTGCCTGCACCTGCCGCAGGAAGAGATTCGCAAGCTCACCTCGCAGCTGCCGTCGGAACTGTCCCAGGCCGCACTCAAGGGCGGCCAGCAGCACAGGGGCCAGGCCGAAGGCTCGGTGGCCCTGGACGATTTCTATAGCGAAGTCGCCACCCGCGCGAACATGGACGCAAACGACGTGCAGGAACCCGTGCGTGCGGTGATCAATACGCTCAAGCAGGCGGTGACCACCGGCGAATTCGTCGACGTCACCTTCGACCTGCCGCCCGAGCTGAATACGCTTCTGGCCAGCTGATACGCCCTACGGCAGACGCTACGCCGGCCCGCCCCGGGCCGGCGCATTTTCAATCTGCGCGAGCTTGCGCATCGCGATCGTGCCGACCAGCGGCCCAAGCGCGAGCAGTGCGAACGCATACGACCAACCCATGGATTCATGCACGATCGGTATCAGCCAGATCGTGGGGATGGTCAGCACATAGCCGATGGCCTGCTGCAGCGTCAGCGCGGTCCCGACATAGCGTTGATCGCCCAGCTCCGTGATCGCGGTCGAGAACTGGGCCGAATCGGCCACCACCCAGAATCCCCAGATCAGCCCCACGATCAGAATGAGCGGCCAGGCGGTGGTCGGAATGAAACCGATAATCAGCGCACAGCCGCCGGATACGACCATGGCCAACACGGTGGCTTTGCCGCGCCCCCAGCGATCGCCCAGAATACCGCCCACCCAGCAGCCAACGGCCCCCACCCCGATGGCGGCAAAGGTGGCGACCGCGCCCAGCGCCCGGGGTGCCTCGAACGCATTCCTATCAAGCACATCGCCAAGAAATACGCCGAACCAGGCCCACATGGCATAGAGCTCCCACATGTGGCCGAAGTAGCCGATACAGGCCAGACGCACCGGCCGATCCGAAAACACCTGCCAAGCCTTGCGCGGGTCGAACACGGCACGCGGGAAGTCGAACGGCCCGTCGCGGCCCAGATAGCGGGCGATCACGCCGCCGGCGAAGGACATGATCGAACTCGCGGCGATCACCACCCGCCAGTCCAGCCCGCCCAGTCCGTTGACCAGATGCGGCGCGGCCGACCCGAGGGTCAACGCACCCACCATGATGCCCAGCGCCGTGCCGCGCTTAACCTTGAACCAGGTCGCCATCGCTTTCAGGGCAGGCGGATAGACGCTGGCCAGGCCGATGCCGGTGAGCACGCGCAGTAAGACGGCCAGGGCCACCGGCGGGGCCAGCAGCAACGCCGCGTTGGAGATCGCGGCCAGCAGCGCGCCGTAGAACATCAGCCGGCGCGGCGCCATACGATCGGCGATATTGAAAACCGCGCTGGCCAGCGCGCCGATCACGAAGCCAAGCTGTACCGCGATGGTCATCCAGGCCGCCGCACCCCGCGATAGGGCCCAGCCGGCACGCAGCTGGGGCACGACCGCGGTGGCCGAAAACCAGGCCGTCATGCCCAAAAGCAGCGCCGCCGCGAGAATCAGCAATGCCTGCCAGCGACCCGCGGGATCAGGCACGCCGCTGCTCGACGCTTTCGCCGTCATCGTTCGGGCTCGACGGGCGCGCCACCACGCACACGCCACGAATATCCCGGGTGGTCGATCAGCAAGGTCTATCCTCCGGTTCGCGGTTCAAAGCGGTCTTGACGCCGCCTGGGTATGGCATAGCACATGCCCGGCCGGCGATAAAAGCCATACTTCGCACAAAGGCCGGGCGGGTTTGCGGTACGCTTTGGAGGTGGCCAGATCGCGCACGCGATGTTCGGCGGCGAAACACGCGACCCTACGCGTGCCAGGGGGGCATCTTGAAAAACCTAAGCGCAGATATGATCGCAGACGAAGCACTGGCGCTCGACAGTCAATCGCTGCGTGTTCTGCTCGCCCGGGTGTTTGCCGAGGTCAGCGAGGCCGTCATCATCAGCGACGTCGACCGACGGGTGGTGATGACCAACGAAGCCGCCAACCGCCTCTTTCGTTATACCGCAGCTGAATTCGCCGGCCTTTCCACGGCGGCGTTATACGAGCGGCGTGAAGATTTCGAGCAGCTCGGCGCGACGCGCTACAACGCCCAGGCCGACGACGCCCGTCATACTTATCTCATGCGCTATCGGCGTCGCGACGGCAGCGTATTCGAAGGTGAGACCACCGCCGGTGCGATCCGCCACGGCGACCGCGGCACGCCACTGTTTTTGGGGATTATTCGCGACGTATCGTCGCATATCGCCACGAACAAGGTGCTGCACTCGCTCAACCAGATCACGTCCGATCCGACCCGCGGGTTCGAGCAACGCCGGCGTGAGATTGTCGAGCTGGGCGTCCAGCATTTCGCCATGGCCTACGGGGTGGTCGCGAAAATCGACGGCCAGCGCTACGAAGTCAAAGAGGCCGAATCGCCGGACGGCAGCATCGCCGTCGGCGCTATCTATGAACTGCCCGATACGTACTGCTATCACGTGCTTTCGAAGCGGGGTCCGTTCGGCGTTCATCACGCCGGCGAGAGCAAACTCAACGCCCATCCCTGCTATGCGAAATTCCGGCTCGAGTCGTATCTGGGCGCCCCGATCACCGTGGACGGCCGTGTTTATGGTGTGTTGAGTTTCTCCAGCTCTCTGCCGTCGTCCCCCTTCACTCAGCAAGACTACGATCTGATCGCCATGTTCGCCCAGTGGCTGGGTCATGAAATCGCGCGCGAACAGGATCTCGCCGCACTTCGCCATGCGCACGAACGACTTCAAACGCTTGCCACGCAGGACGAGTTGACCGGCTTGGCCAACCGGCGGCTGCTCTCCGAGCAGCTCGATCATGAACTCAATCGCGGCCAGCGCTATACGCGCAACCTGAGCGTGGCCCTGATCGATTTCGATCACTTTAAGCAGCTCAACGACCGCTACGGCCACGCCGCCGGCGATGCCGCGCTCAAACTGTTCGCCGATATCGCGCGCCAGACGCTGCGCAACAGCGACACGATCGGCCGCTGGGGCGGGGAGGAATTTCTGGCGCTGCTACCCGAAACAACGCTGCCCGCGGCCGCCAACACGCTCGAGCGCCTCGTGGCTCGCGTACGCGATACCCCGCTCGAAATCGAAGGCGAGCAAATCACCCTCACCGTCTCCGCCGGGGTGACCTGCGCCCAGAACGACGAGACGCCGGCTCAGGTGCTCAAGCGCGCCGACGATGCGCTCTACAGCGCCAAGGACGACGGCCGCGACCGCGTGAACTGCGGCTAGCCGACAGCCAAACATCCGTTCAAGTTGGCGGCGCAACCGCCGATCAAACGTCGTACTACCAATTTATTAGCGCAGACCCGGCTGTGCCGGTCTGTCTATTGTCGCTGTGTGCGACGAACGGGCCATGAGCATGATCGACAGCGTGACGGAGCTTGAGGCGCTTGCCACGGGCATCGCCATTATCGATGGCGACAACGTCATTACGTATGCCAATACCACGTTCGCCCGGCGGCTAAATATTGAGGTGCTGCCGCGCCGGCTCACGGATATCACCCTGCCTGAAGCCCGTTCCCGCGACCTGCTCGAATGGCAGCTGCGGGATATCGGCGAATCGGCGCTCACCATCGAGATCGCGCCCGGCCGGACGCTGACGTTCTATATCGGCGCACGCCGCGACGACCAACGCATGGTTATCGTAGCCAGCGGCTGGCCCCGTCGCGAAGAGTCCACGCTCGATCTCGCCGCACAGCTCGATCCATTGACCGGCTTCGGCAACCGCCTGATGTATGCCGAACGCCTGCGTGAGCTCGAAGCCACCGGCGCGCGCTGCGCGGCCGTGCTCGTCATCGACCTCGACCACTTCAAGCAGGTCAACGACACGCTCGGGCACGGCGCCGGCGACGAACTGCTGGTGCTGGTCGCCCAGCGTATTCGCGCCTCGACCCGCGGCAACGATACGCTCATCCGGCTCGGCGGCGACGAATTCGTGATCCTCATACCGGAGGAAAAACGGCGCGAAGGCCTCGAAGCGCTGGCGGCCCGACTGGTCAACCTGCTCGGACGCCCGTTTCTGGTCAACGGCCACCAGATCAATATCGGTGCGAGCATCGGCATTGCCACGCTCGTGGGCGACAGCGAACAGCTTCAGGACCTGTTGCGCCATGCCGATCTCGCCCTCTACGAGGCCAAGCATCAGGGGCGCGCGGGCCATTACGTGTTCCAGTCCCAGCTGGAACAACGCGCCTTCGACCGGCGCGACTTTGAAGTCGATCTGCGGCGCGCGCTCGGCCTGCGCCAATTCACCCTGCACTATCAGCCACAGACCTCGATCCGCGACGAACGCGTGATCGGCTTCGAAGCGCTGATTCGCTGGGAGCATCCCACGCGCGGGCGCGTATCGCCGCTGGACTTCATCCCGCTGGCCGAAGAGATCGGCGAAATTGCATCCATTGGCCGCTGGGTGATCCGCAAGGCCTGTGAACAGGCCATGACCTGGCGCGACGAACGCCTGATCGTGGCGGTCAACGTCTCCCCGGCCCAGTTCGCCGACGACACCATCATCGACGTCGTTCGCGATGCGCTCGCCCACAGCGGCCTCGCGCCGGCGCGTCTCGAGCTGGAGATTACCGAAGGCCTGTTCCTCGATGAATCGGAAGCGATCATGCGTCGGCTCTGGGCCATTCAGGAACTGGGCGTGGCCATCGCGATCGACGATTTCGGCACCGGCTATGCATCGCTGGGCTATCTCAACAGCTTCCCGTTCTCCAAGATCAAGATCGACAAATCCTTCATCCAGGCCGAGCCTTCGCCGCGTGCAAAGGCCTTGATCAGCGGCATTCTTGCCATGGGGTCGAACCTCGGCATGGCCACCACGGCCGAGGGCATCGAAACACTCGAACAATACCGCCAGCTCGAACACGAAGGCTGCAATCTAGCCCAAGGCTACTACATTGCCCGGCCCATGCCGGCCGAGCAGATCGCCGACTTTCTCGGCCAATTCCGCCTGTCCGCCGCGCAGGCGAGCTAGCCTTCAGGAGACACGATGCCCGATACGCTCTACCGCCTCGTTTATATGAGCCGTAACGATATTAGCGACGAGATGGAACCGCAGATCGGCGGCATTCTGGAAATCTCGCGCGAAAACAACCGCCAAGCCCAGATCACCGGCGCACTCATGTTCAATAGCGGCTGTTTCGCCCAGGTGCTCGAAGGCCCGCACCATGCGATCCAGGCCACCTTCGAACGCATCCAGTGCGACGAACGCCATTCCGACGTGACCGTGCTGTTGTTCGAGCCTTCGGATGCCCGTGTATTTTCCAGCTGGGCAATGGCCTACGTCGGCGCACAGGCCGCGGCCGAGCAACGTTTCGGGCATCTAGGGCGTGATAGCGGCTTCGAATTCGCAGGACTCGATGGCAACGAAATCTTTAACGTGCTGCGTGCAAACCTCTACGACGCGGAGCCGGGCGAGGGCGTGTCGTCATAAGATATGACGTCGCATTGCCCGCGCCGGGCGTGTCAGGCAAGGCGCGGGCCGCCGAGCGTGGCGGGCCACGGTCAAGGTCCGCAACGCCGCATGGCGCGTCCGGCGCGGACAACCCGGAGGGTCGACGGCCAAGCCGCGGCAATTCGGCGTTATCGCTCGCTTACGTGGCATGACCACGCTACGCTCGCGATGCCTTGTCTTGCCGCGGCTTGGCCGCCGATGCGCCGCCTTATCTTATGACGACACGCCCCAGGGCCTCTCGAGCTCCCTGTCATGCCGGCGCGCACGCGAGGCGCAGGGGCGACCCAGGCAGTCGTCTCTAACGCATATGCGCGTTGGAGACGCATTAACGGCTGCGCTACCCGAACCCGCACAGCCGCGGGTGCCTCGCGCCGCTGGCCCGCCTTGACCGCAACGCCAGCGACCACCGCTACCACCGACCGGCAACGCTTGCGCCGATCCATGCAAGCCACCATCTGCATACGGCATTATTCGGCTACAACCCGTTATTTAGACCGGGCCGGCCGATACGGCAACGCCCCTTAGTCACCCAGGACGCTATCCATGCTGCAAAGCGCGAAAGGCCGTTACGGCTGTGTCACCGCCCCGCATCTGTCGGCCGCTCTGGCCGGGCGTGATGTACTGGCCGCCGGCGGTAGCGCCATTGAAGCCATGGTCGCGAGCGCAGCGACCATCGCCGTGGTCTATCCGCATATGAACTCGATCGGCGGCGACGGTTTCTGGCTGATCAAGAAACCCGGTCAGGCGCCGATCGGCATCTCGGCCTGCGGGCGTGCTGCAGCACTGGCCACGCCGGATTGGTATGCCGGTCACGGCGAGCATGAACAGATCCCGGCCCGCGGCGCCCGCGCCGCGCTGACGGCGCCGGCCACGATCGCCGGCTGGCAGGCCGCGCTGAACCAGCTCGAGCGCGAGCCGATGGCGTTGAACACATTGCTCGCGCCCGCGATCGCCCATGCCCGCGACGGCTTCGTGACCACCGGCAACCAGGCGGCCTGCACTGCCGCCAAGGCCGACGAGCTGCGCGGCGTGCCCGGCTTCGCGGATATTTTCCTGCCCGGCGATCGCGCGCCGCGCGAAGGCGAGATCTTCTATCAGCCGACCCTTGCCAACACGTTGGAAACGCTGGCCCGCGAAGGCCTGGACAGCTATTACACAGGCTCGCTGGCGGCAACGCATGCGGCCTATCTGGAGGCCATGGGGTCGCCGCTGCGTGCATCCGACCTGGCGCAATGCGCGGCCGATATCGTCGCCCCGCTGTCCACGCCGTTGTCCGTAGGTACGATCTACAACATGCCGCCGCCCACCCAGGGCGTGTCTTCGTTGATGATTCTGGCCCTGTTCGACCGCCTGAAAGTGGCCGAGGCGGAGGGCTTCGATCATCTGCACGGGCTGATCGAGGCCACCAAACAGGCGTTTCTGATCCGTAACGCCGAACTGGGCGACCCCGACCACATGAGCCGCCCGGCCGAATCCTGGCTGGAGGCCGCGCATCTGGACGAACTGCACGGCGCCATCGACCCGCGCAAGGCGCTGGACTGGCCCTACGAAGCCAAGGCCGGCGATACAATCTGGATGGGGGCGACCGACGCCGAGGGCACCATGGTCAGCTTCATTCAGAGCGTGTTCTGGGAGTTCGGCTCGGGGCTGACCTGCCCGGCCACCGGGGTGACGTTCCAGAATCGCGGGGCGGGCTTTTCGCTTGAACCCGGCGCGAATCAGCTTGCCCCCGGCAAGCGTCCGTTCCATACCCTCAACCCGGCCATGGCCGAACTCGACGACGGCCGGGTCATGGCCTACGGCACCATGGGCGGCGAAGGCCAGCCCCAGACCCAGGCAGCCGTTTTCTCACGCTATGCCATGTACGGCCAGGGCCTGCAGCGCGCGGTCACCGCACCGCGTTGGCTGCTGGGCAAGACCTGGGGCGATGCCACCACCAGCCTCAAGCTGGAAAATCGTTTCGAGCCGTCACTGGTGGACGAACTCATCGCCACCGGCCACCAGGTGGAGATGATCGATGCCTTTTCCGACCTGGCAGGACATGCCGGTGCGGTCGTGCGCCACCCCGAGGGCTATTGCGAAGGTGCGAGCGACCCGCGCGCCGACGGCGGTGCCGTCACGCTCTAGGGCGTGCCAGGCAAGGCGCGGGCCGCCGAGCGTGGCGAGCCACGGTCAAGGCCCGGAACGCCGCATGGCACGCCCAGCGCGGGCAATGCGCCGCCTTATCTCATGACGACACGCCCTATGCCAGAATAGCCGGCTTTCGCAGGCAGACCCCAACAGGCATGGCAAGGCGCCCCATTCTGGTATTCGACTCCGGCATCGGCGGGCTGACCGTGCTGCGCGAAATCCGGCAGGTGTTGCCCGATCGCCGCCTCGTCTATGTGGCTGACGATGCCGGCTTTCCCTACGGCGACTGGGACGAAGACCGGCTGCGCGATCGCCTGATCGCACTGATGGGCCGCCTGTTGAGGGACCACGCGCCGGAAATCGTCGTCATTGCCTGCAATACGGCGGCCACGCTCGCACTGGCGGATCTACGCGCGGCGTATCCGAACGCCTGTTTCGTGGGCACGGTACCTGCGATCAAGCCGGCCGCCGAGCGCAGTCGCTCGCGGCTGGTATCGGTACTGGCCACACCGGCGACCGTGCGCCGCGACTACACCCGCCAGTTGATCGCAACGTTCGCGGCCCATTGCGAGATCAACCTGGTGGGCAGCCGTCAGCTCGCCCGTCTGGCCGAGGCCCATGTTCAGAATAACGCCGACGACGACGCGGCGATCCGTGCGGAAATCGCCCCCTGCTTCGTCGAAAAGGCCGGTCAGCGCACCGATATCGTGGTGCTCGCCTGTACCCACTATCCGTTTCTGGCCGGTGTCTTCGAGCGGCTGGCGCCCTGGCCCGTGCAATGGCTCGATCCGGCGCCGGCGATCGCCCGCCACGTGCTCAGCGTGTCCACGGTCGCTGTCAGCCCGGCAGAGCCTGCGGCTGCGACCGGCGAAGGGACGGATCCTGTTGCCTTGTTTACGTCCCGACGACCCAATCCGGCACAGCGCCGGCTGATGGAGCAATTCGGTTTGCGGGTCGCGGTACCGGGGCCCGGACTGATCGCCTGAAAAAAGCGTGTGTCGTCGTTTAATTGCGCGATAGCGGCATGCCGCAGCGCGGTCAGCGCCGGTTACCGGTCGTTGCGCATACCGATTTAACGTCGCTAACGCGCTGAATGACGATTATTAGAGCTTAAACCGAGTTCAAGTCGTCGCCTATGCGTACCGAATCTAACCCTCTGGTTTCGCGGCACTAATCGTAAAATAATCCATTTCAAAACCCACAGCCCTGATCGATAAAGACGTTTCCGGCCGGCGGGTACGATTCATCCTGCCGCAATGGTGAAAAAGCACCGCCATATCTGAAACGAAACGCCTGTGCTACAACAAACCGAACAAAATAAGCAGTCGAAGCGCGCCGTAGAGCCCACACGACTGCAACGGCCATGCCGTGCGAGGAGATGCGATGAAACCGATCGTGAGGAAGGTGCTGAAGAGCTCTTTGGCGAAGTCACTGACCACGCCGCTGTCGGTCGATCACTACCTGGGGTTGATCGACAGCAAGCTTTCCGTCAACGAGCCGCGCGGACGTATTGCCGATGTCCAGCGCCAGACGCCCGACAGCGTCACCCTGACCATCGCCCCCAACGACAACTGGATCACGCCACGCCCGGGCCAGCATATTCTCTTCGGTATCGACCTCGACGGTGTACGTCATCGCCGCTGCTTCTCGATTGCAAGCGCGGCCCGTAACGACCGGGTGGAAATCACGGTCAAGCGCAACGGCGACGGCGTGGTCAGCAATTTTCTGGTCGACCGGGCCAAGGCCGGCCAGCTGGTCTATCTGAGCCATCCCGAAGGCGAGTTCTACCCCAACGTCGAACCGCCGGCCAAGGCATTGCTGCTGAGCGCGGGCAGTGGCATCACACCGGTGATGAGTATTCTGCGCTCCTGGATCGATCAGGACTGTCTGCCGGACGTGGTGTTCATGCATTACGCCAGCACCGACGAAGACATGATTTATACAGACGAGCTGGACGCACTGGCTGACGCCCATGCGTCGCTGTCGCTCGTCATCCGCTATACCCAGGAGCACGGGCGTATCGATGGCGACACGCTCGATCGCGAGGTGCACGAACTTGGCGAACGCATGACCTGGCTGTGCGGGCCGTCGGGTTTCATGGACGCCGCCGAGTCGCTGCTCGACGCACGCACCACGAAGCCCATCTTTCGTGAACAGTTCGAAGCCAGCCGCCGCGAGGCCGCGCAGGGCGAAGGCGAGGTGCATTTCATCAAATCCGACGTGGCCGCCTCCGGCGACGAAGGCTCGCTGCTGGAAGTGGCGGAAAACGCCGGACTGAACCCGCCCTATGGCTGTCGCATGGGCATTTGCCATAGCTGCAAGTGCCGCGTGAGCGAGGGCACGGTGCGCGATCTGCGCAACAACGAAGTGCGCGAGATTCGCGATACCGACATCCAGATCTGTATCCATGCCGCGGCGGGCGACGTCGCGCTGGAAATCTAACAGGCGTTCTCGATGCAAGAACGCCGTTCTACCCAACCGAGGAGCAAATCATGGGCCGACCGACACATTTAAGCGACGCCGACGTCGAACAATTCGGCGCCGAACTCGACGCCCTGCGCGACGAGGTGATGAAAAGCCTCGGCAAGGACGACGCCCGCTATATCTATCGCGTGCTCAATACCCAGCGTTTTTCCGAAGTGGCCGGGCGCGCGCTGCTGTTTGCCGGCATCCTGCCGCCGGCCTGGCTGGCCGGCACCGCGCTGCTGTCGCTTTCCAAGATCCTCGAGAACATGGAAATCGGCCATAACGCCATGCATGGCCAGTGGGACTGGATGCAGGACCCGGCCCTGGACTCGGCCACCTACGACTGGGACAACACCTGCCCCGGGCGCGAGTGGAAGCATTCGCACAACTACATGCACCACACCTATACCAATATCGTGGGCATGGATCGCGATGTGGGCTATTCGATCCTGCGCATGAGCGAAGACCAGAAATGGAACCCGGCCTTTCTGTTCCAGCCGTTCTATGTGCTCGCCCTCGCCGCATTCTTCCAGTGGGGCGTTGCCCTGCACGACCTGGAATGGGAGCGCGTGGGCAAGGACAAGAGCTATGCCGAGGCGCTATCGCAGGGCCGCGATATCTGGCGCAAGGTTCGCCGGCAGGTGCTCAAGGACTATGTGCTGTTCCCGGTGCTGGCCGGGCCGATGGCGCCGTTCGTGGTTTCCGGCAACATGGTCGCCAACTTCAACCGCAACGTATGGTCGTTCCTGATCATCTTCTGCGGGCATTTCACTGAAGAAGCCGAGATGTTTCGTATCGAGGAAACCGAAAACGAAACCCAGGGCGAGTGGTATCTGCGCCAGATGCTGGCCTCGTCGAACGTCAACGGCTCGGTGCCGTTCCATGTGCTGACCGGCCATCTGGGTTATCAGATCGAACACCATCTGTTCCCGGACATGCCTTCCAACCGCTATCGCGAAATCGGGCCCAAGATCCAGGCGATCGCCGAACGCTACAATCTTAACTACAACACCGGCCCGTTTTCGAAACAGCTCGGCGGTGTGGCGAAACGCATTCTGCGCATGGCGCTGCCCCATCGGCGCAAGCGCAAGGGGCCGATGCCTTCGAGCATTCACCACGAACGCCCGGCAGCGAAAACGCAGGCCCAGCGGCGCACGCGCACGAACGGCTCGGCGGCCACGGCGGCTGCCCATTGAGAGCGAGATACCTGGCAGGGTCAGGCGATACTTGCCCCTGCAGGCTGACCTACAGCGCGCTACCCTCGGGTAGCGCGCTATCCATAGACCGCTAGAGCGCTCGTGCTCTAGGCGTTTCGATATTCAGCCGCGAGTGCTTCATCAACCGGCTTGGTGATCAGGCTCACGGCCACGAAGATCGCGATATTGCACAGCAGCCCGATAAGCCCCGCGTTCATGTCCCAGGGCGTGGTGTCGGCCACGATCTGGTAGTAGTAGTTGACGCCGATGCCCACCACCATGCCACTGATCGCACCTACGGCGGTGCCGCGCTTCCAGATCAGTGCGCCGTAGACCGCAGGCACGAACTGGGCGATGGAGCCATAGGCGCCCACCAGCAGGGCAATGATCCCGGCCGCGCCGAAAATCGACAGCCAGTAGGCCGCCGCGCCGATGCCGACCACGGCCAGACGCATGATCCAGATCTGCGCGCGCTCGGACAGATCGGGCTTGACCGCACGACAGATATCGCGCCCGAAGGACACCGAACCGCCGTGGGTGATCGCATCCGACGACGACATGGCCGCAGCCAGCGAACCCGCACCGATCAGGCCATAGAGCCAGCCACTGGCGCCGAGCTCGTTGGTGATGAGATAGGGCAGCAGCTCGTCGGCGCTGCCGAGCGCGTCCGGGGCGACCACGCCGATACCGGCATAGCCCACGAACAGCACCGGCACCAGGAAAATACCGAACAGCGGGAAGGCCAGCGTGGTGAGCTTGATGCGTTTTTCCGTGGTGGTATAGGACTTGGTGAACAGATGCGGCCACATCAGAAAGCCCAGGGCCGACACCACGATCACCGAGGCAAAGGCCATCGCCGACATGGGCGAGCCGTCACGCCCGATGGTCAGAAAATCCGGCTGCGCGGCGTTGATGGCCGAGAACATGTCGCTCGGCCCGTCGTGCAGCGTATTCACCAGATAAAAGCCCACCGCCCAAGCGACGATGAGCATGAGCGCGCCCTGCAGCACATCGCTCCAGGCCGCACCGCGCACGCCGGAACTGGCGACATAGATCACCACGATGCCGTAGGCCAGCAGCGCGCCGAACCAGTACGGGATCACGCCTTCGGTGAGAATGCTGAAGATGAAGGCCATGCCCTTGATCTGCAGCGTCAGGTACTGGATGAAGGCCAGTACCGAGATCACGCCGATCAATATCGTGAGCGCACGCGAGCGATAGCGGTCGCCCACGAACTCGCCCAGGGTGACGAAGTTCTTGCGCGCGCCAATCCGCCCGACCTTCGGCCCGAGCACGTACCAGGGCAGAATGCCCAGCGCCAGATAGGCCGGTACGAAATACGCAGCCGCGCCTTGCGAGAACGCCATCCCCGGCCCGCCCAGAAAGGCAAAGGCACTGAAGACCGTACCGCCCATCATGAACCAGACCACGATGAAGCCCAGCCCCCGATCGGCCACCGCATATTCGGACACCGACCAGAACGAGCGCTTGCGACCGGCCAGCAGCCCCAGCGCGAAGGCGATGACCAGATAGACCAGCATCGAGCCCAGCGCGAACATCCAGTTGCTCATGTCTCGCTCCCGCGGCCGTGTTCATAGACGTAGAAGCAAAGAATGGCCACGAACGCGGCCAGCTCGACCAACACGATCCAGAACAGATTGAACGGCAGCCCGAACACCAGCGGCTCGACGCGATCCGCGAAAGTGAATACGGGCACGGTCATCAGCGTGACCGCCGCGATCAAGAACACGATATACGCGCCAGTCGCACTGCGACGCCTGGGTTTGTTTTCCATGATGCTCCCTGCGATGAAAAGCCCGGCCGGCCCCAATGCATTTGGCCGGGCCGCGGCTGATTACGCCCCCTGGGCGAGCGTGTTCCGGGCCAGCTGCACGAACAGCGAAATGCCGGGCGCCATGATGCGGTCGTTGAAATCGTAGGCCGGGTGATGCAGCCCGTGGGTATGCGTGTCGTCGCCCGAACCGACATGAATATAGGCCCCCGGGCATACATCCAACATGTAGGAAAAATCCTCGCCGCCCATGCACGGCGGATAGTTCGGCGCGAGGGCAGCTTCGCCAAACGTCGAGGCGATCGCCGCGCGGGCCGTGGCGGTCGGGCCGGCATGGTTGTAGGTCACGCTGAACTTGTCCTCGATGGACAACTCGATGGTCGCGCCATAGTTCGCTTCCAGCCCCGCACAAATCGCACGCAGGCGTTCGCGGAGCTTCTCGCGGGTGTCGTTGTCCAGCGCGCGCAGCGTGCCGGACAGCCGCGCGGTATCCGGAATCACCGCGAAACCGGCCAGATCACCGGCCTGAATCGAACACAGGCTGAGCACCGCCGGCGCCAGCGGGTCGATATCCCGGCCCACGATGGCATGGGCCTGGGTAATCAAGTCGCCGGCGATACGTACCGGGTCGATACAGCCATGCGGATTGAGCCCGCCATGGCCGCCGCGGCCGTGGATGGTGATGTCCACGCGATCACCGCCTGCCATGATCGGGCCTTCGATCAGCCCGAACTGGCCGATCGGCAACGCCGGCCAGTTGTGCAGGGCATACACCGTATCCATCGGGTAGCGCTCGAACAGCCCGTCGGCGATCATCGCGCTCGCCCCGCCCACGCCTTCTTCGGCCGGTTGAAAGATGAAGTAGATCGTGCCGGCAAAATCGCGATGCGCCGCGAAATGTTCCACCGCGCCGAGCAGCATGGTGGTATGCCCATCGTGGCCGCAGGCATGCATGCGCCCGTCGACTTTCGAGGCGTGCGCCACACCGCTGGTTTCGTGAATGGGCAGCGCGTCCATATCGGCCCGCAGGCCAACGCGGATCGAACCGCCCGGCTGTTCGCCCTGCACCCAGGCCACGATCCCGGTCACGCCGATACCGCGTTCGTATTCGACGCCCAGCTCATCCAGATGGGCACACACCCGATCCGACGTCATCTGCTCCTCGAAGCCCAGCTCCGGGTTTTCGTGCAAGGCATGACGCAGGGCCACCAAATGCGTCGGCGCGTCGTCGGACATGGGGATACGCTCGTGCTTTAGCTGGATAGACCAGAAAAATAGCAAACGTCGGCGACTATTTCAGCATGCCGCTTTTGGTAAGTCGCTGCTGCCACAACGGTTATCGCAGCCGCGAACCTATAGCACTCCAGATTCGGCAACCGGTGTTACCGCCATCCTGGCGCGCCGTACGCGTGCGGACCACGCCGGCGCGACCGTGGATGGATAGATCAGGCGTTGTTTCGATGCCAGCTATTGTGCGGCAACTCCTGACCACGCTCGGCCTGTGCGAGTTTGGCCACGAGTTCAGCGTGATTGACCGGAATACAGTAGGCCGGCATGGCGCGCTCGAAGCGCCAGCTCTCGCTTGGCGAGCCCGTGTCGACCGCTTCAAAGCCAATATTCGCATGCAGTTGGGCAATGCGCGCCTTGGCGTTGGCATCATCGCCGGCAAGCGGCAATGCACGCCCGCCCTCGACCGCCGGACGATCTTCCCGTGGCAAATCCATAGCCAGAATCGAATTGAAGGCCTTGACCCAGATCGCCCCCGGCGCATGGCGGGCGGCCCACTCGCTGGTGGTCGTCTCGAACGCATCCAGTTCCGCGATTCGACCATCACGCTCGGGGTAATAGTTCATCGTATCCACGACGACCTTGTCGCGTAACGCGGACAGCGGTAGATCGCCGGCCGCGATCAGCGGCACCGCGACGATCACGATGTCGCCGAACAACGCCGCCTGCTCTGGCGTCGCGATTTGCACGCCGTCTATATCGATGTGTTCAGGCCGGCGCGCACTCACCGACACTTCGTGTCCGGCATCGCGAAACAGCCGAGCCAGATTCCCGCCGATATTGCCGGCCCCGATAATTCCGATTTTCATCTCGATCACGCTTGCAGAATGAATGACGAGATGATCGTAATTTCACACGAATAAAAGCAGAATAGCGCAACCACTATGGTCAGTTGAAAACGAGCGTTTCAAATGGATCGATTGACCAGTCTCAAGGTATTCCTTCGCGCCATCGATCTGGGCTCGTTTTCGGCGGCGGCCCGGGAGCTGGGCATGTCGCCCCAAATGGCCGGTAAACATGTCGATGCCCTGGAAGCGGGATACGGCACCGCCTTACTACATCGATCGACCCGACGCCTGAGCCTGACCGAGGCCGGCCGTATCTGTGCCGAGGGGGCAAGACGCACGCTCGACGCCGTCAAAGCCATGGACGCCTCCGTCGAAAACCTGACCGACCTGCCTTACGGGCGCCTGCGGGTGACGGCGCCGTTGAGTCTGGGGCGTTGTCGAATCGTGCCGAACCTACCCGACTTCGAAACCGCCTATCCGCATATCGCGCTCGAACTCACACTCGCCGACCGCGTGGTCGATCTGACCGGCGAAGGCTTCGATATCGCCCTGCGCATCGGCGACCTGCCCGACTCAGAGCTTTCCGTCCGGGGGCTCGCGCCATTTCGTATCGCGGCTTTTGCCTCGCCGGGCTACGTAAAGCAGCACGGCCTACCAAACCACCCTAGTGAACTGGCACAACACCGCTGTCTGAACTACCTGTTCGACAGCTACCCGGCCCCCGATCTCTGGACCTTCACCCAGGGCGAGGAGCAAATCAAAATCACTCCGCGACCAGCGATTGCCATCAACGACGCCACATCACTCATCGAGCTTGCCCTGCAAGATGCCGGTGTGGTGATGACCGGCGAAATGAACGTAGCAGACCACGTCGCATCCGGCGCATCAATCCGCCTGTCCCCGACTACGCCAGTGTGTCGCGTCCGCTTAATCTACTGTTCCATCGCCGCCGCGCCGTGGCGCCACGCGACCGGGTGTTTATCGACTGGGTGGTCAATATGCTGCGCCCTTTAAATCCCGAGTGATAGGCGACCACTGAGCCCGGAGCGATATCACAGTTTTCGTAAGACGAGCGTATAACCAGATTCGCACATCTACATCTACCGCCGTCGCCAACTCAATAACCTAAGTTTCGCCTAGACCTAGCAATTAAATGACGCATACCCAAAAAACCGGTCACGCTGAAAAACCAAAGTCGGGCCTGGATAGCGCACGCCATTTATAATCAAGTCCGGTAATATCATTTGACCTCGGCCACCAATTCTAGGAATTTCTTCGGCAGAAAAATAAATCGAATCGTGAGACTTTTTTTCACCACCCCAGAACGTCACACTTTTCTTCGTTGCTCCTTCGAAAGTTGCAGTTACAGGCTTATCTTCGATCGAGGGGCTGGTTCGCCATGCCGCAGCGCCGATTACCATGCTGTGGGTTAATGGCAGTTCGATTTCAAAATGCCTGCCGTCGACAACAGAAATAAGCGTGACACTATATTCGGCCAGGGCGACGTTAACCCCCTCGGGAGCTTCGATCCATAGAGGATTGAACCCGCCCGTCAAATCCGCGCGCGAATCGTTAAGGCTCGCCAAGATACGAATACCGTGGTAATGAAACCCTAGCCATACCGGGGCTCCGATAGAGTGGTGGCAATGCTCCTTCTCATATTCTACTTCATGACCAGGAAAGCTTAGACGCTCGTATGATCGTGTATACGGAGCACAGCCTGCCAAGAAAACAAAGGATGCAAGTATCGCCGATCGCACCAACATGCTGAACGCCACCGCTCGGGATCGGGAGATCGAGGGACAGTATGGGATATCCCGGCTATTTCGGACCGAGTGGATCAGCCGGATTAATTCTTTAAAACGATAGTTCACTAGACTTACCTAGGATAACGAAAAATCGCCGCCGTCAATCTACAGGTTACTACGCCTATAAAAGCGTCATGCATGGCGTCTGCAATCCTTGCCCGTTTATGATAGGAAAAATAGGTTTGAAAGGATGATCATGCGCTATCGGATGCCACTGCTCTATTTATTGTTCTTGAGCGTGACCGTGAGCACCACCGCAATCGCCGGATCGAAAACGAAAAGCTATATACCCGATAAAGGCGTTGGCGAATTCATCATCTCGACGCTGGATCTGGCGTCATTCCGAAACTCACTCGGGCCAAGGCGCGAACCGGGTGACCACACATTCGCTGACCTCGGAATGGAACCGACAAGCCGATCCAGAGATGGGGTCGTCTTCGAATCGAACGACTGGCGATATCGTATCCAAGTCCTCGAGCGTGGCGACTTCAACGGGGACGGGATCGAGGATTTAAAGCTTTGCTTTCAGGATCGAGCCCGTGACGGCACTTACAGTGTTCAAACCCCGTTGTTAGTCAGTCGATACGATTCGGCCGGATACCTTGTCGCGCTCGCTTTCGATTTAATCGAAACACCGACCTGTAAGCGAATACACGAATGATCGGTTCGACACATGCCAGTAAAAATAGATTACGACTTTTTGAGTGCCCGCGAAGGTGGCCGAAAGACGAAAGGGTACGTGCCGGCGGCTTCCTCGAGTAAAAGCGGCGTTACCATCGCGACCGGTTTCGACCTGGGACAGCGAAACAAAAAAGATCTAAGGCTGTTGAACTTGGGCAGTCCGCTCATTAAGAAGTTCGAGCCATATCTCGGCGTGACGGGCCCCGATGCGGTTTCGCTCCTTTCCGACTCGCCGCTCACGATTACAGCGGCACAAGCGCTGCGAATCGACCGCGCCGTGAAAGCAACGCATTTGCGTCGACTTAAAAGTGCCTACAACTCGATACCCGACAATAAAAAGCGCTTTGAAGAGATCATCCCAGCAGCGCAGACGGTCATTGCCTCCGTGTCATTTCAGTACGGCACCAACCTCTCTGTGCGAACACCGAAGTTCTGGGCTGCGGTTACCGAGCAAGACTGGCCGAGAACTGTGAAAATCTTAAAGTCATTTGGCGATGCATATCCGTCCAGGCGGAATTTGGAAGCCGCCCTGCTCAACAAGGCCATCAGCGAGCCGAACCAATAGCGAGAAGGTGAGCGCCGGACGAATCCGGCCGCTAAAGACGAATCGCCAGCGTCAGCGACGATGGCCCATAGATGCTGAGCCTCGGGCTCAACTCTAACGCGAGGCCGGGCATACAGATGTTTTCTCAGCGGGAAGCTACATACCCAATGCGCGCTACTCGACAGTCACGCTCTTGGCCAGATTCCGAGGCTGGTCGACGTCGGTGCCCTTGGCCACGGCGACGTGATAGGCCAACAGCTGTAGCGGGACGGTATAGGCGATGGGGGCCAGCGTTTCGTCGACGTGGGGCATGTCGAGCACGGTGATGCCGGGGCCGGTATCCAGGCCTGACGCGGCGTCGGCGAAGACATAGAGCTTGCCGCCGCGGGCGCGGACTTCCTGCAGGTTGGATTTCACCTTTTCCAGCCAGTCGTTTTTGGGCGCGATGGCGATGACGGGCATCTTTTCGTCGACCAGGGCGAGCGGGCCGTGCTTGAGTTCGCCGGCGGCATAGGCTTCGGCATGGAGATAGGAAATCTCCTTGAGCTTGAGCGCGCCTTCCATGGCGATGGGATACATCGGTCCGCGCCCGAGGAACAGGGCGTGATCCTTGTCGACGAATTCTTCGGCCAGATGGCGAATGGCGTCGTCGAGTTCGAGCACGCGTTCGACCGAGGTGGCCAGCTGGTGAATATCCTCGGCCAACGCGCGCCGGTCTTCGGCCTTGCGTTCGAGCATGCCGGTAAGCAGCAACAGGCACAGCAGCTGGGTGGTGAAGGCCTTGGTGGAGGCCACGCCGATCTCGGGGCCGGCATGGGTCATGAGCACCAGGTCGGACTCGCGGGTGAGCGAGCTTTCCGGCTTGTTGCAGATGGCAAGCGTGGCCAGATAGCCGCCGTCGCCGGTGCCCAGCGATTTCGCATAGCGCAGTGCGGCGAGCGTATCCGCGGTTTCGCCGGACTGGGATAGCGTGACGAACAGGCAGTTCCTGGGCACCACCGGGTCGCGATAGCGGTATTCGCTGGCCAGTTCCACGTTGCAGGGAATCCGCGCCATGGCTTCGAGCCAGTAGCGTGCGACCAGCCCGGCATGATGGCTGGTGCCACATGCGACGATATGAATGTACTCGACGCCGTCGAGCAGCTCGCGTGCTTCGGCGCTGATGCTGGAGGCGAAGATGTCGTCGGCGGACACGCGCCCCTGCCAGGTTTCGGCCAGCGCCCGCGGCTGCTCGTAGATTTCCTTGAGCATGAAGTGGCGGTAGTCGCCTTTCTCCGTCGCCGAGAGCGACAGACCGGACTCCTTGACCGGCCGATCGACGGGCGCGCCGCTGCCGTCGATGATGGAATAGCTTTCGTGGGTCAGCACCACGAGATCGTCTTCTTCGAGATAGACGAAATCGCGGGTTACGGGCAGAAGAGCCGCGACGTCGGAGGCCACGAAATGCTCGCCGATGCCGACGCCCAGCACCAGGGGCGAGCCGCTGCGCGTTGCGACCAGGGTATGCGGATCGTCGCGACAGACCACGGCCAGCGCATAGGCGCCGTCCAGTTCGGCGACGGTGGCCCGTACGGCGGCGGCCAGGTCGTTGCTCTCGCCCAGATGGCTATCCACCAGGTGGGCGACGACTTCCGTGTCGGTCTGGGATGTGAACTCGTAGCCGGCCTGTTTCAGGCGCTCACGTAGCGGCTCGAAATTCTCGATGATGCCGTTGTGTACCACCGCGATGCGGTCCGACGATACGTGCGGATGGGCATTGGTTTCGGATACGCCGCCGTGGGTGGCCCAGCGGGTATGGGCAATGCCGAGCACGCCGGGGCGCGGGGCTTCGGCAAGCTTGTCGGCCAGCGCCTGGACCTTGCCCACCGCGCGGGTGCGGTCCAGCGCGCCGTCGTTGACCAGCGCCATGCCAGCCGAGTCGTAGCCGCGGTATTCAAGCCGTCGCAGACCTTCGAGCAGGATGGGTTCGACATTGCGCTGCGCACTGGCGCCGACAATTCCGCACATGGCGCTGATTCCTTTGTGATCGGCCCTGCGCTATCGACCGCAGGGCGTATCGGGTGATGGTTAAGAGTGGCCGGGGTTTTTCTTGCGCGGGCGTTTCCAGCCGTCAATGCTGAACTGCTTGGCGCGCGACAGCGTGAGCGTGTCGGCCGGCGCGGTCTTGGTCAGCGTGGTGCCGGCACCGATGGTGGCACCGCGCTCGACGCTGACCGGCGCCACCAGCTGGCAATCCGAGCCGATGAAGGCATCGTCGCCGATGGTGGTGACATGCTTGTTGGCGCCGTCGTAGTTGCAGGTAATCACACCCGCGCCGATGTTGACGTTGGCGCCCACCACCGCATCGCCCACATAGCTCAGGTGGTTGATCTTGCTGCCTGCACCGAGCCTGAGCTTCTTGGTTTCCACGAAGTTGCCGATCTTGGCGCGATCAGCCAGCTCAGTGTCCGGGCGCAGCCGCGCGAACGGGCCGATCTGGCAACGCGCGCCCACGTTAGCATGCTCGATCACGGTATGTGACAGCACCTGGGTATGATCGCCTATGGTGCAGTTGCGCAGCACGCAGTGCGGGCCAATATGCACGCCCTCGCCCAGCACCACCTCGCCTTCGATCACCGCGTTCACGTCGATCAGACAGTCGCGCCCGATATGCAGCGAGCCACGCAGGTCGAAGCGCTCCGGGTCGCGCAGGGTCAGGCCCTGATCCATCAGCGCCTCGGCCTGGCGCCGCTGGAGCAGGCGTTCCGCGGTGGCCAGATCGCGCTTGTCGTTAATGCCCTGGGTTTCCTCGATGCTGCCCGACTGGCCGGCCACGATCGATACCCCGTCGCCGGCCGCCATGGCAATACAGTCGGTGAGGTAATACTCGCCCTGGGTGTTTTCGTTGGTCAGCCGCGACAACCAGTCGCGCAGATGCCGCGCCTGGGCACAGAGCAGCCCGGTGTTCACCTCGCGAATATGGCGTTCATCGGCGCTGGTGTCCTTGTCTTCGACGATGCCGACCACGCGGTTCTCATCATCGCGACGAATACGCCCATAGCCGGCGGGATCGTCGAGCACCACGGTGAGCAGCGCCAGCGCATCGCTGGCGGCCGCGTCCACCAGGTGCGACAGGGTGGCCGCGCGCACCAGCGGCACATCGCCATAGAGCACCAGCACGCTGGCATCGTCGGGTACGTCGTCGATCGCCTGACTGACGGCGTGCCCGGTGCCCAGCTGTTGCTGCTGGTAGACCCAGTTCACCTCGAGATAACCCAGAGCCGACTGCACCTGCTCAGCCCCATGGCCGTAGACCACGTGGATCTGTTCCGGATCGAGCGTTTGTGCGGCTTCCACCACGTGCTTGAGCAACGGCCGGTCACCGAGCGGCTGTAGCACCTTCGGCAGCGCCGAACGCATGCGTTTACCCTTGCCCGCGGCCAGGACGACGATATGCAGACCCATAACTAAAGACGATTCGACGGTTTGTTGGGGACTATACAGTCCGCGGCGAGTCCTGCGTAGGTGCCGCGGCCGGGCGTTCGACCAGCCAGGCGCGCCAGGCCGACGGCGCCTGCGCCCAGACCTGGGCATGCAGCCAGCGCATACGCTGCGGATCGGCCAGCAGGCGACGCTGTTCATCGGTGCTCAGTACATCCGGGCCGTTATCCAGCGCGCGCTCGGCCAGCAGCTGGCGATACTCCGCAATCACCCCGGTCAGCGAACGGTCGCGGCCCTGCATGCCGATATGCAGGGCATTGATCACCGGATTGACCACGGCCTCGGCAAAACCCGCCTCGGGCGCGGCCGCGGCTTCGAGTTCCACCACCCGTGCCAGCTCCGCCGGCGCGTGGCGCTCTTCGGGAATCAGCTGCAGGTCGTGACGACGCAGCCAGATGCCCAGATCGGCACGTGAGGTCAGCACGGTAATCGCCGGCGCAATGATCAACGGCACGAGGATGGGCGCTAGCCAGGGCGCGAACCCGGGCGTAAACCACAGCAGCAATGCGCCCCAGCCGAGTGCCAGCAGCATGCCCCAGATATGAAAGCGCAGCGCGCGCGACCAGGGCACCTGCGCATCCGCGCGCTGTTGGCTATCCCACTTCACCTGCTTGCCGATGAGCGTGGTGAAAACAAAGCGCGTATGCGCCAGCATGCGGATCGGCGCGAGCAGCGATGTGAGCACGATCTCGATGAGCGTGGAGGCCACCAGGTTGCCCACGCCGCCGAACTCGCGCTGCGTGCCCTTGGCGACGATCATCACCACGCCCAGAATCTTGGGCAAGAACAGCACCACCAGGGTGGCCACGAACAGGCTTACCGCCCAAATGGGCTGCCATACCGGCCAGGCCGGGAACAGCGCGCCGGCCACCGGAAAATAATCCGGCGTGCGCACCGCTTCCAGCACCGCTTCGGTGCTCGACAGCAGCAGGAATACGAACCAGATGGCGGCCGACGTATAGGCCATGACGCCGTTGGCGAACAGCGCCCGATGGGCCGGCGCGAGGTTGTCGGAAAACAACAGCCGGATATGCTGGATATTGCCCTGGCACCAGCGCCGGTCGCGCCCGAGTTCGTCGAGCAGCGTGGGCGGCACTTCTTCATAGCTGCCGGGCAGGTCGTAGGCAATGAACACGCCCCAGCCGGCGCGGCGCATGAGTGCGGCCTCGACGAAGTCGTGGCTGAGAATATCGCCGGACAACGCACCGCGGCCGGGCAGACGCGGCAGCGCACAGTGGGCCATGAACGGCTCGATGCGGATGATCGCGTTATGGCCCCAGTAGTGGGCATTGTCCAGATGCCAGAAATGCAGCCCGGCCGCGAACATGCGCCCGTACACGCGGGTGGCGAACTGCTGTACGCGTGCCAGCACGCTGTCGCGATTGACCGCCGTGGGCGGCGTCTGAATCAGACCCACACCCGGGTTGGCCTGCATGCGATCCACGAGCGCGACCAGCGTATCGCCGGCCATGATGCTGTCGGCATCGAGCACGATCATGTAGCGGTAATGCCCGCCCCAGCGCCGACAGAAATCCGCCAGATTGCCGCTCTTGCGCTTCACCCGGGCCCGACGGCGGCGATAGAACAGCCGGCCGAAGGCATCGAGCGTACGACAGCTCTCGGCCCAGGCGTTTTCTTCCGCGATGACGGTATCGGGCTTGACCGAGTCGCTGAGCACGAAGAAATCGAAATCCTCGAGGCGGCCGGTGGCCTGCAGGGACTCGTAGATCGCCCGCAGCCCGGCAAAGGTCCGGGATACGTCTTCCTCGTAGATCGGCATGACGATCGCCGTGCGCGCATCACCCTCGACAGGCGGCTTGCGCGGCGGCGGGTCGTGCGGCGGATCGCTGCGCACCAGATAGCGGTCGCCCCGCCAGAGCACGAAGAACCCGGACAGTGCCGTCCAGAACCCCACCAGAATCCAGGCGAACAACATGAACGCCGCGCCGAGAATGAAGGCTTCGAGCACGGTTGCACCGCGGTGTGGCAGTACCGTGGCCATATAGGCCGCCGCCCCGGCCGCGGGGAACGCGACCATCAAGGCCAGCAGGGTCTGGCGCCAGCGCACCACGCCCTTGAGCCGACTGGGCACCGACTTGGGCAGGCTGCTGCTGCGGCGCCGGCCGAGCCAGGGCAGCAGCCGCCAGGGCCGGCGATCAATATCCGCCGGCGACATCGGCCAGCGATTGAGCGGCGGCATGGCCGCACTGCGCAGCGCGCCGGCTGTAGGGGGTCGTGTTTCCGCGTCCTGGCTGAGCTTCGGGTAGCTGTCGTGCAGCCGGCCCAGCAGCTCGCGGTCGTCGTCTTCCAGCTCCGGCTCGCTCGGGGCTTTTTCGAGTTCGCTCTGCAGGCGTTCGATCGCGGCGCCGCGATCGACCGGCCCGGCATCGAGCACGCGCGCGCGCAACGCTCGACGGCGGTCGTCCGACAGGCTCAGATACGATAGATAGGCGTCGATTGCATCGACGACCTCGGACGCAGGGTTAGAATCGCTCACGGTGATAGCGCATAACTCCAGGTCTCGGTCAGCGCGCCGCCGTCAGAGCCGGCGAGATAGGCGCGCAGCTCCAACGGCGTCTTGAGCGAATCGGTGGGCACCAGAAACGTCAGTCGCCAACCGCCGGTATGCGGATTGCGCACCGCCTCGATGTTATTGATGGTCGCATCGCGCATGGCGTTAACGCGGGGCTGGACGCTGCCCGGGTCGGTCAACTTGCCCAGCTCGCCGCCTTCGAATTCGATAGCCACCTGAATGGTGTTGCGCGGTTGACCCGGGGTAACCGCGGCACGGCCGACACGCGAGGCCGTGGTATGGGCAAGAGAGGCCGGGCTGGCCAGTTCCTTACCCCAACGAATGCTGTAGGCATAGTGCAGCCGCGCACCGGCTTCGACCGGATCGTTGGGCACCCAGTAGAGCGCGATGTTGTCGTTGACTTCGCTGTCGGAGGGAATCTGGACCAGTTCCAGATGACCCTTGCCCCAGTCCCCCTCGGGGGTGATCCAGGCATTCGGGCGCTTTTCGTACTCGTAGTCCAGATCCTGATAATGATCGAAGTTGCGATCGCGCTGGAGCAGCCCGAAACCGCGCACGTTGTCGGCCGAGAACTGGTTCATCGACAGTTTCTGCGGGTTACGCAGCGGCCGCCAAAGCCATTCGCCGTTGGTGGCGGAAATGAGCATGCCGTCGGAGTCGTGCGCTTCGGGACGATAGTCGTCTAGCCGGGCCAGGCTGTTCTCGCCCCACATGTACATGCTGGTCAGCGGCGCCACGCCGAGTTTGCCGATTGCCTTGCGGGTGAACAGCGTCGCCTCCACGCGGGTGACGGTGGAATCGCCGGGGTTGATCTCGAACTTGTAGGCGCCGGCCGCGCTCGGTGAGTCGAGCAGGGCATAGGCGGTGACCGTGCGCGCCTGCGGGCGGGGACGGACCAGCCAAAAGCTCACGAACGCCGGGAACTCTTCGCCCTTGTCGCCGCCCGTGTCGATGGCCAGCCCGCGTGCGGACAGACCATAATGCTGCTCCGCGCCCAGCGCACGAAAATAGGACGCGCCCAGAAACGAGGCGATCTCGTCGAGCTTGCCGGGCGTATCGAGCTCGTGCATGAACTTCAAGCCCGCATAGCCGAGATCATCCGGGATACGGTTGCGCAGGTCTTCGTTCGGGTACTGGAAGCGGTTTTTGTCGAACCGGAACTCGCCGACGCCATCGTCGGTGACAAGATGTATCTTCACCGGGTGTACGTAATAAGAACCCGGGTGATAGAACATCACCTCGAACGGCAGTTGCCGCTCGTGCCAGAGCGCGTTATCCGGCTTGTACTTGATCTGGTCAAGCGCGGCAAAATCGAAGTCCTGCAGGAACTGCGGAATCTTCGGCGGCTCGGAATAAGGCTTGGCCGCCAGCGCCTCGGCTTTGTCGACAACGCGGTTGTAGTCGAACCGACGGCTGGTTTGGGCAGCGTCGCTGTCCTCGGTGGTCTGGGCGTCGGCGTCGGGGTTGTCTTGTGCCTTGGACGCGTCTTTTGCTTTTGCATCGGACGCGTCTGCTGCTGTCGTCTCGGACGCATCCTGTTCTGTTGCCTTGGACGCATCTGCTGCGGTGGCCTCGGACGTACCCTGTTCCGCTGCCTTGGGCGCATCTGCTGCTGTCGCCGGAAGCGCGATCGCGGCGCTCAGTACGACGAAACCGGCAAGCACGCCGGCAGGCCAATGCCTTGTCATGTATCACTCCAGTGTGAGCCGGCCCACGCCGTCATGCTGCTACCGACCGCGAACCGTGCGGGCGAGTTCCCCCTCGTCCATACGTAATGATAACCGATCAAAACACAGGCCACGCGGGCGCGCGGTACGAGCCTCAGCGCCGACGCTGCCAGGGCAGGCGCAGCGTCTCTGCCATGTTGCGGATGCCGGGCATGATCGCGCCGGTGCTCTGAGTGAAATTGAGCGTCATTTGTACGTCGTCGCCCGCGTCCGCCGTGGGCGCCCATCCCGCCGACAGATAGTTCACGCTCAAATCGATCCGGTCGCTGAGCTGGGACAGCCCCAGGTTCAAGCCGGCACGGGCGCCGCCCACGCCCGGTTGATAGCGGCTGTCGCCGAGGGCGAATGTGGGCGACAGCTCTGCCTCTAGCCCACCGATATTCAGACCCCGCGTCGCCGACAGTCGCCACAGGCGACCGTCCACCGGCAGATTCAACGGCGCATCCATGCTCGCGTCATACCAGCCCAGGCTGCTGTTCATGCGCCAATCACGCCACTGTAGCGTTTGGGCGGCGATTTCCAGTGCCATTGGGCTGTTGCTCGCGGCCTGGGCGTCGGTGGGCGCGCCGAGTTCGGCACGGATCTGCCAGGGCCGGCCGATATCGGTGAGCCGGCTGTTGCGCGCCAGTAGAAAGGTTTGCGAGATAGCCGCATCGCTACGCAGCGGCGAGGGCTCGTGCAGGCGCACGTCATGGGACAGCTGCCAGTCGTTGCCGAGCGGCCGGCTTGCCTGCAGCCCAAAGCCGTTGTCGCCGGGCACCACCGAGCTTCCCAGGGCATCGAACTGTGCGTCGGCCTGAAAATAGCTCAGGGTCAGGTCGTTGGCGCCCAGCGACTGGGCAAGACCGATGCTTGCAGCGCGACCGCCCAGCACGTTGCCGTCGTTCATTGTATTGCTGACCTGCGCGACTTCGGTCGCCAGATCCGGCATATACCACCGACCGCCGAGATCAAGGCGGTGCTCTGCGCGTACCAGCGTCTGACCACCGCCAAAGGCCGCGCCCTCGCCCTCGGTACGAATCGCGGCCGCGCGCAGCGTCGACGCATCGCTCGCCCCGCCCTGCCACTGAAGACCACTGGTCAGATAGCGTTGCTGCGGTGTGCTCAGCGCATCGACGCCGAAGAAGGCCTCCGCGCGGCCGAGCCCTTTTCTGACTTCAGATAGATCGACTTCCCGCTCTTCCCCGTGAATCGTCCGATCGAAGGACGACGACATGAACGGAGAAATGGATTTCGTGGGCCCGGCAAGCGACGACGCGGGCCAGGCGAGTCCCAGGCTCACGGCGAGCACGACGGCGATTGGAATTGAATGGCCCTGAGACAGCATGCCGGGTGTTTATGCGAGTGTGGGTGTCGCAGTGCAACAACCTAGACGATCGCTGCCAATACGGCAAGTTAACCGTTCAATATCGCGCGATGGATGAACTAGAGACGACCTAAAGGACGGGGTCCGGGGGTGTTAGCGTCCGGCGCGAAGTTTTTTGACCATGGTCAGACGTGCCGCTGCTTCGGCCAGCTCGGCCTGCGCACGAGACACGTCCACGCGATCACCCGCCTGGGCCAGGTTCTCCTCAGCGCGCTGCTTGGCCTGTTCGGCCGCGGCCTCGTCGATATCGGCGGCGCGTTCGGCCGTGTCGGCCATTACGGTCACCAGATGCGGCTGCACTTCCAGAATGCCGCCGGAAACGAAGAACTGCAGTTCCTCCTGGCCTTCCTGCTGAATACGCACCTGGCCGGGGCGCATACGGGTGAGCAGCGGCGCATGGCGCGGGGCAATACCCACGTCGCCTTCTTCCGCGGCCACGACCACCATGGTCGCCGACCCCGAGTAGATCTGGCCTTCGGCACTGACGAGATCAACGTGTAGTTTCATATCGCTGCTCTAGGGAAAGGAAAAGACCGGCGCTCTATGGGCGCCGGTCACGCCTTGAACTCGGGCGCCGTTCAGGCCGCCTTCTTGGCCATGTCTTCGCCCTTCTTCACGGCCTCGTCGATGGTACCGACCATGTAGAAGGCCTGCTCGGGCAAGTGATCGTACTCGCCGTCCACGATGCCGCGGAAGCCGCGAATGGTTTCGGACAGCGGCACGTACTTGCCGGGCGAACCCGTGAATACTTCGGCCACGAAGAACGGCTGTGACAGGAAGCGCTCGATCTTACGCGCGCGGGCAACCGAGAGCTTGTCTTCCTCGGAGAGCTCGTCCATGCCCAGAATCGCGATGATGTCCTTGAGCTCACGATAGCGCTGCAGGGTCTGCTGCACGTCGCGGGCGGTCTGGTAGTGATCGTTGCCGATCACGTTCGGGTCCAGCTGACGCGAGGTGGAATCCAGCGGATCCACCGCCGGATAGATACCGCGCTCGGCAATGCCACGGGCAAGCACTACGGTGGCGTCCAGATGGGCAAAGGTCGTGGCAGGCGACGGGTCGGTCAAGTCGTCCGCCGGTACGTAAACGGCCTGCACCGACGTAATCGAGCCGGTCTTGGTGGAGGTAATACGCTCCTGGAGCAGACCCATTTCCTCGGCCAGCGTCGGCTGATAGCCCACCGCCGACGGCATACGGCCCAGCAGCGCGGATACTTCGGTGCCGGCCAGGGTGTAACGATAGATGTTGTCGATGAACAACAGCACGTCACGGCCTTCGTCACGGAAGAACTCGGCCATGGTCAGGCCGGTCAGCGCCACGCGCAGACGGTTACCCGGCGGCTCATTCATCTGGCCGTAGACCAGGGCCACCTTGTCGATGACGTTCGACTCCTTCATTTCGTAGTAGAAGTCGTTGCCCTCACGGGTACGCTCGCCGACGCCGGCGAACACCGAGTAGCCCGAGTGCTCGGCCGCGATGTTACGGATGAGCTCCATCATGTTCACGGTCTTGCCGACGCCGGCACCGCCGAACAGGCCGACCTTGCCGCCCTTTGCGAAGGGACAGAGCAGATCGATGACCTTGATGCCGGTTTCGAGCAGCTCCTGGCTGCCGGCCTGGTCTTCGAACGTCGGCGGCGCACGGTGGATCGGCGCGCTTTCGTCGGCGCCGATGTCGCCGCCGTTGTCGATGGGATGGCCGAGCACGTTCATGATGCGGCCGAGCGTCTTCTGCCCCACCGGCACGGAAATCGGCGCACCGGTGTTTTCCACCTGCCCACCGCGGGTCAGACCTTCGGTCACGCCCATGGCAATACAGCGTACGACGCCATCGCCAATCTGCTGCTCGACCTCGAGCACCAGGTCGGCCTCCTTGAGGATCAGCGCATCGTGGATGCTGGGCAACGATTCGCGATCGAATTCCACGTCTACCACGGGGCCGATGATCTGAACGATAGTACCGCTACTCATATCCGATTCCTCACCTGGGCAGCGTGAATCGCTGCCGATCTGTGTCTAGGGTTTGGCTTGTTAGGCTCTTACGATACCGCGGCCGCGCCGGCCACGATCTCCGACAGCTCCTGCGTAATCGCCGCCTGGCGCTGCTTGTTGTACTCGAGTTGCAGGTCGTCGATGATGTCGCCCGCGTTATCCGACGCGGATTTCATGGCAACCATGCGCGCAGCCATCTCGCAGGCCACGTTTTCTACCACGCCCTGGTAAACCTGGGCCTCGACGTAGCGCACCAGAATCGATTCCAGCAGTTCCGGCGGCTCCGGCTCGTAGATGTAATCCCAGTGGTCGGGCAGCTCGTCGTCTTCGTCCTCGGGCACCGGCAGCAGCTGCTGGATATCCGGACGCTGCGTCATCGTATTGACGAACTCGTTGCCCATCAGGAAAAGACGATCGATATTGCCTTCACGATAGTCATCGAGCATGACCTTGATCGTGCCGATCAGGTCCTCGAGGTGCGGGCTATCGCCAAGGTCGGTGACCTCGGCCTTGATGTCCTTGATGCGGCGAAAGAAGCTCGCTGCCTTGCGGCCCACCACCACGACATCGACCGGGACGTTCTTTTTATCCCACTCGCGCAGCTCGGCGAGCACCTTGCGGAACAGGTTGATGTTCAAACCGCCGCACAGGCCGCGATCGGTCGACACGACGATCATGCCGACGCGATTGACCTCGCGCTCCACCATGAACGGATGCTTGAAGTCGGGATTCGCCTGCGCCAGATGGCCGATCGTGCGCCGAATCTTCTGGGCATAGGGCCGCGAAGCTTCCACGCGCTCCTGGGCCTTGCGCATCTTCGACGCGGCGACCATTTCCATGGCCTTGGTGATCTTCTGCGTATTTTCTACGCTCTTGATCTTGCTTTTGACTTCCTTGCCGCCGGCCATCAGTTGACTCCGTTGGTGGACTCAGGAACGCGCGGTGTTACCACGTATGCGTTTCCTTGAATTCCTTCAGCGCGCTGTGCAGCCCGGACTTGATTTCGTCGCTGTAGTCGCCGGTGTCGTTGATCTTGTCCACCAGCTCCTTCTGCTCGCTTTCCATGTACTGATGCAGCGCGGCTTCGAAATCGGTGACCTTGTCAGCGTCGACGTCGTCCAGATAGCCCTCTTCCGCCGCGAACAGCGAAGATGCGGTCAGCGCAACCGATAGCGGGTTGTACTGCTTCTGGATCATCAGCTTGGTGACACGCTCACCGTGCTCCAGCTGCTTGCGCGTCGCGTCGTCGAGGTCCGAGGCGAACTGCGCGAAGGCCGCGAGTTCGCGGTACTGCGCCAGCGCCAGGCGGATACCGCCACCGAGCTTCTTGATGATCTTGGTCTGGGCCGAACCACCCACACGCGACACCGACAGGCCGGCATTCACCGCCGGACGCGTGCCGGAGTTGAACATATCCGTTTCCAGATAGATCTGGCCGTCGGTGATCGAGATCACGTTGGTCGGCACGAACGCGGACACGTCGCCGGCCTGGGTTTCGATGATCGGCAGCGCGGTCAGCGAACCGGTCTGGCCCTTGACCTTGCCGCCGGTCAGCTCTTCCACGTAATCGGCGTTGATACGCGAAGCGCGTTCCAGCAACCGTGAATGCAGATAGAACACGTCACCCGGATAGGCTTCACGCCCCGGCGGACGACGCAGCAGCAGCGAGATCTGGCGATAGGCGACGGCCTGCTTGGACAGATCGTCGTACACGATCAGCGCGTCTTCGCCCTTGTCGCGGAAGAACTCGCCCATCGAGCAGCCGGCATAGGGCGCGATGTACTGCAGCGCCGGCGAAATCGCGGCGCCGGCCGCGACCACGATGGTGTGATCCATCGCGCCTTCCTGCTCGAGCTTGCGCACGACGTTGGCGATCGAGCTGTTCTTCTGCCCGATGGCCACGTAGATGCACTTAATGCCCGTGTTCTTCTGATTGATGATGGCGTCGATCGCGATCGCGGTCTTGCCGATCTGGCGGTCGCCAATGATCAGCTCACGCTGGCCGCGGCCGATCGGGATCATTGCGTCGATCGACTTGAGGCCGGTCTGGACCGGCTCGTCGACGGACTGACGCTCGATCACGCCCGGGGCGACTTTCTCGATCGGCGACGTCTGGGTGGTGCCCAGCTCGCCCTTGCCGTCGATCGGGTTGCCCAGCGGGTCGACCACGCGCCCGAGCAGCTCGTCGCCCACCGGCACTTCGAGGATTCGACCGGTCGTCTTGACTTCGCAGCCTTCGGAGATATGGGTGTACTCACCCATAAGCACCGCGCCCACCGAATCCCGCTCGAGGTTGAGCGCGATACCGTAGGTGCCGCCGGGGAATTCGAGCATCTCGCCCTGCATCGCATCGGCCAGGCCGTGAATTTTTGCGATGCCGTCGGCCAGGCTCACCAGCGTGCCGACATTGCGGGACTCGGTCACGGAATCGAAGTTTTCGATCCGTTTCTTGATCAGGTCTGAAATTTCCGACGGATTGAGTTGCATTGACCTTATTCCTCTGTATCCATGTCGCTGCGGCGAGCTGCCGCCAGCGGATGATCGCTTGTGGGCCGGACTATTGCGCGAGCGACTGGCGCATGCGCTCAAGCTGTGCGCGCAACGAACCGTCGATCACCAGATCGCCAGCGCGGATAATCGCGCCGCCGATCACGTCTTCATCCTGTTCGAACGTCAGCGAAACGTTGCGGGCAAGCCGCTTTTCCAGCGACTTGACCAGCGCCGCACGCTGCTCTTCGGAGAACTCGACGGCCGAGGTGACACTGACGTCCACCCGGTTCTCGGCCTCGGCCTTGCGCTGCTCGTAGAGTGACGCAATCACCGGCGCGAGGCCCAGCCGCCCGTTGTCGACGAGCAGCCGAACGAAGTTCCAACTGGCTTCATCCATATCGTCTCCGCCGATCTCGACAACCAGCTCGACCAGTCGACTATCGCTGATCTCGGGGTTGTCCAGAAGCAACGCCACGTCCGGGTTGGACACGATGGCCGAAAGCGCTTCGAGCGCCCGCGACCACTCGCCCAGCCGGCCGTTGGATTCGGCGAGCTCGAACACGGCCTCGGCATAGGGCCGTGCCAGTGTTTGCGTCTCTGCCATGGCTAACGAATCTCCGCGACGAGGTCGTCGATGATGTCATTGTGCGCCTTGGCGTCGATCTCGCGCTTGAGAATGCGCTCGGCGCCCACGACGGCCAGTGCGCCGACCTCGCGGCGTAGATCTTCCTTCGCGGAGACTACGGCCTGGTCGACTTCCTCACGCGCCGCGGTCACGATGCGCTCGCCTTCGGCACGCGCATCTTCACGGGCACGCTCGAGTGTGTCGTCGGCCTGGCGCTGCGCATTGGTCAGGATTTCCTGCGCCTGCGTACGCGCCTTGGCGACCATATCCTCGGCCTTGGCCGTGGCCTCGTTCAGCTCACGAACGCCGCGCTCGGCGGCCGCGAGACCTTCGCTGATCCGCTTCTGACGATCACGCATGGCCTGCATGATCGGCGGCCATACGAACTTCATGGTGAACCAGACGAAGACCGCGAAGACGATCATCTGGGCCAGCAGTGTGGCATTGATGCTCATGGGTTATCCCTGGCTTGCGTAACTCGAGTTAAGCGACGTGGCGAACCCGGTGTTTAGCCGCCTGCGGACTGTACGGCCGCCACGAACGGGTTGGCGAACATCAAGAACAGGGCGATACCCACGCCGATCATCGACACGGCGTCAAGCAGGCCGGCGATAAGAAACATACGGCCGGTCAGCATCGGGGCCATTTCCGGCTGGCGGGCCAGACCTTCGAGGAATTTGCCGCCGAGCAGGGCGAAACCGAGTGCGGTGCCGATGGCACCAAGGCCGATGAGGATCGCGACCGCGATCACGGTCATGCCCTGAACGTCTGCAATGGCTTGTTCCATTTTCTACTCTCCAGTTTACGAGTCAGTCAGTGGTTGGTGGTGTCGATCGATCAGTGGTCGTCCTGAACCATGCTCAGATAAACAATGGTCAGCATGCCGAAGATATACGCCTGCAGCGTGATCACGAGAATATGAAAAATTGCCCAGCCCAGGCCAAGCAGGATCTGCAGGATAAACATGGGAACGGCCAGCAGACTCGCCCCGGCGCCCAGCGTGAACACGGCGATCAGAATAAAGATCAGCTCGCCCGCGTAAAGGTTGCCGAACAGACGCAGCGACAGCGAAACGGGCTTGGCCACGGTTTCAACCACGAACAACACGAAGTTGAACGGCGCCAGCCACTTGCCGAACGGATGCGTCAGGGTTTCCTTGAGAAAACCCATGCCGCCCTTGGCCTTGATGCCGTAGACGATCATCAGCAGGAACACCGACAACGACAGACCGAAGGTGATGTTCAGATCGGTCGTGGGCACGACCTTGAGATAATCGATGCCCGCCGCATGGGCGGCTGCGGGCAGCGCATCGACCGGAATCAGGTCCATGAAGTTCATCAGGAACACCCACACGAAGATCGTCATCGCCAGCGGCGCGATCAGCGTGGAGTTGCCGTGATAAATGTCACGCACCTGCGTGTCGGTAAAGTCGTGGACCATTTCCACGAACGTCTGCAGCTTGCCCGGCTCGCTGGCCGTGACCTTCTTGGCGACCATGCGAAAGACGGCCAGGAAAAACACACCGAGCACAACAGAAAAGAACAGACTGTCGAGATTCAGCACCCAGAAGCCACTGATGTTGCCGCCGACTTCCATGGTGGACAGGTCGAGCTGCAGATTCGACAGATGGTGCTGGATGTACTGGTTAGCGGTGTTACCGCCTTCTTCGGCGCTGGCCATATGGAGTTGTCCTCGTTCAAGCCGTCGTCGAACTGCCCACCTTCGGCGGCAGCTAGCGCGTCAAAACTAAGGCGAGCCAGTAACAAGCTTGGCAAGCCACGTATGTCGCCAGCAGCGATAAAAACTGCTGACCAAATAAAAGGGCTGCCGTCACGAACAGCCCCACAGTCAATCCTAATTTTCCCAGCTCACCCCAATAAAAGGCGCGAGCCATGGCCGGTGCGTCCACCTGCCTGCGGCGCGGCAGCAACCACAGCGCCATCCACAGGCCCGGCAAAACAGCCACGACCACACCAAACAGCGCGGCCTTGGCCGACGCCGGCCCCGTCGCGGCGCCAAACATGGCAGCCACCAACAGGCCCATTGTGAGTTGCGTGCCCAACACCACCCAAGCAAGGCGCATGTTGCGCGGACGTGGTCGGGATATCACTTGAGAACCCCCCACCGCGGCCCCGGACGGACACGCGAATCACTCGCGGCGCGCCCAACGCTCGGCGGACTATAGACAAAGCGAAATGGAAGGTCAATCGCGCCGAAAACGCCTGTTATTTACAACAAAATGCGATCAGCACGCAGTGCAACCGCTACTTCAGACGATCGAGCAGATTATCGAGCTCGCCCGCATTGGGATAGTCGATCACCACCCGGGCACGCCCGCCGCGTTGCGAGCGCACGGTGACTTTCGCCCCCAGCGTTTCGCCCAGCTCGTGCTCGAAGCGCACCAGTCGATTGCTTTGCCGCGGCGCGCTTTCGGCGCCTTTCTCTGCCATGGCTGAGGCCACCAGGGCTTCGGTCTGGCGCACGGTCAGCTGGCGTGCTGCCACCCGCGCGGCGAGATCGGCCTGCAGGGCGCTCGGCGCGCCCAGCAAGGCCCGTGCATGGCCCATCTGGATATCGCCGGCGCGCAGCAGCGCCTGGGCTTCGGGCACCAGCTCGGCCAGCCGCAGCAGGTTGGACACGCTTGCCCTGGAGCGCCCGACGGCCTCGGCACAGGCGGCATGGGTCATGCCGCATTCCTCGATCAGCCGGCGCAGCGCGGCGGCTTCCTCGAGCGGGTTGAGGTCTTCGCGCTGGATGTTTTCGATAAGCGCGACGGCCATGGCAGCCTCGTCGGCCATGGGGCGCACCACCGCCGGCACGGTGGCAAGCCCCGCCAGACGCGCCGCTCGCCAGCGCCGCTCGCCGGCAACGATCTCGTAGCCGCCGTCGGCGTCGCGCACCACCAGCGGCTGCACCACGCCCTGTGTCCGTATCGACTGCGCCAGGGCTTCCAGCGCCTCCGCGTCCATGTCGCGACGGGGCTGATAGCGCCCGGGGCGCAGGGCATCGAGCTCGAGCTCAACGAGTTCGCTGCCGGTTTCCGGCGTGTCGTCGAAATCGTTGGAAAGCAGCGATTCGAGACCGCGCCCCAGTCCGCGTTTTTTCTGTGCCATAGCCCGATCTTGTTTGAGTGATGCGCTTTAGCCGGCGTTGCGCCGACGCCGACCGAACAACGACGACACCGCTCGGCGCGCGCCCTTGCGCGGCGCGTCGATGACTTCGCTGTCGTCGCGTCCGAGAATTTCGGCAGCCAGCTGGCGATAGGCGGTCGCGCCCGATGCCGCGCTATCGTACTGCATGATCGGCACCCCGTGGCTGGGCGCTTCGGCCAGGCGCACGTTGCGCGGAATACAGGTTTCGTAAACGGCGCTGCCGAAATAATCGATCAGCTGGGCCGAGACGTCCCCGGTCAAGCGGTTGCGCGGGTCGTGCATGGTGCGCAGTACGCCTTCGATGATGAGCTCGGGGTTCATCATCTTGCGCACGCTCTCGATGGTTTCGAGCAGGTCGGACAGGCCTTCCAGCGCGTAATACTCGCACTGCATGGGAATGATGACCCCACGCGCGGCCGCCAGCGCGTTGACGGTGAGCATGGAAAGCGCCGGCGGACAGTCGATGATCACATAGTCGAAACTGTCGGAAATTTCGGCCAGCGCCTGCTTGAGCGCAAGGCGGCCGTTCTTGCGATCGCGCAGGCCGACCTCGGCCGCGGTCATGTCGCCGTTGGCGCCCAGCAGGAAGAACTGGCCGTCGAGCACCACCTGCAGCGCTTCGGACACGCCCTTGTCGCCCAGCAGAAAATCACAGACGGTGGCCTCGAGCGCGTTCTTGTCCACGCCCACGCCCATGGTGGCGTTGCCTTGGGCATCTATATCCACAAGCAGCACGCGCTGCTCGGCCTCGGCCAGCGCAGCCGCGAGATTGATGCTAGTCGTCGTCTTGCCGACGCCGCCTTTCTGGTTGGCAATGGCGATGATGTTGCTCATGGCCGCTCAGTCTAATGGACTCGTGAAGCGCATGTTATGCGCAAGCCGGTTCCAGCGCATGACCTGCGGCCCGACCACACCGTTTCGCGCTGCGGAGCGGGCCGGCGTGATCGAACGTTGGACACGCTCGCCGGGCGTTCAGATCAGCCCCGGCTCCAGAATGGCCAGATGGCGATCCGCCTCGAGGCCGGGCACGCGCAGGGCCACCGTATCCACATGCCGGAAATCCAGCGGCAAGTCGGCCAGCTCTTCGGCCGGATCGCGGCCTTTCATCAACAGAAATCGCCCGCCCGGCGCAACCAGATGACCCGCCAGCCGCGCACACTCGCCGGCAGCGGCAAACGCCCGGCAAATGACGGTATCGAATTTGTCGTCGGTTTCCACCGCTTCGACCCGCTCCTGTACCACGATCACGTTATCCAGCTCGAGACGCCGGCGCACGTGGCGCAAAAACGCGGCCTTCTTGCGGTTGGATTCGACCAGGGTGATGGTCATGCGTGGCCGGGTGATCGCAATGACCAGCCCCGGCAGCCCCGGGCCGCTGCCGATATCGGCCACCGACGCGCCGGAAACGAAATCCAGCACCGCCAGGCTGTCGAGCAGATGCCGCGTGACCATCGCCAGCGGATCGCGCACCGCGGTGAGATTATAGGTCGCGTTCCATGTCGACAGCTCACGCAGATACGCAATCAGCTGCGCCTGCGGCGAGCGCCCCACGTCCACGCCGATGTCCTTGATCCCGTCCGCCAGACGCTGTTCGCAGGCGGCCCAATCCGTCATCGCCATGCTTGCCCCATCGTGGTCCTCCCCAATTCAGCCGTTCAGGATAGCGATTTTAGCCGTCCAATTCGTTATCGCGACCGTGTCGCAGGTGCCAAAGACCTGTTTTAGGCTTCATGCTGCCGGATCGCCCCTCGTTTCAGCCAAGATCGTTCATGACCGATTTCCATACCACTACGCACGATAGCGCCCGCCCCGAGGCGGTGGCCAAGCGCCGTGCGCTGGGCAAACGCACCGCCCGCGAAAATATTGCCGACCTGTGCGACGACAACAGCTTTATCGAATATGGCGCGCTGGCCATCGCAGCCCAGCGCAGCCGGCGCGCGCTAGACGAGCTCAAGCGCGAGACGCCGGCCGACGGGCTGATCAGCGGCGTTGGCCGCGTTAACGGCGATATTTTCGACGGCGCGCACGCACGCTGCGTGGTAATGAGCTACGACTACACCGTGCTCGCCGGCACCCAGGGCTATCAGAACCATCGCAAGACCGACCGCATGGTCGATATTGCGCGCCGCGAACGCCTGCCGCTGGTTTTCTTCACCGAAGGCGGCGGTGGCCGCCCCGGCGATACCGACGCCGCGCTGGTGGTCAACTCGGGGCTGGAAGTCACCAGCTTCTACAGCTTCGCCCGGCTGAGCGGCGAGGTCCCCCTGATTGGCATCAATGCCGGGCGCTGCTTTGCCGGCAACGCCGCCTTTTTCGGCTGCTGCGATATCACCATCGCAACCCGCGACGCCAATCTCGGCATGGCCGGCCCGGCCATGATCGCAGGCGGTGGCCTGGGCGAATACGCGCCCGAGGATATCGGCCCGGCCGAGCAGCAGGCCGCGATCGGGGTCGTCGATATCGTGGTCGCCGACGAAGTCGAGGCCGTGGCCACGGCCAAGCGCTGCCTGGCGTATTTTCAGGGCGCGATCGCCGACTTTGCGGCACCGGACAGCGCCCGGCTTGCCGAGCTCATGCCCGCCAACCGGCGCATGACCTACGACGTGCGCCGCATCGTCGCCGCACTCGCCGATATCGACTCGATGACCGAACTGGGTGCAGCCCATGCCCCCAACCTCGTAACCGCCTTCATCCGCATCGAGGGCAGACCCCTGGGCGTCATCGCCAACAACCCGCGCAGCCTGGCCGGCGCGATCGACAGCGCGGCAGCACGCAAGGCCGCCGATTTCATGCGCCTGTGCGACACCCACGGCATTGCGCTGCTCACGCTCTGCGATACGCCGGGCATCATGGTCGGCCCCGAGGCCGAGAAGACCGGCACGGTCGCGCACGCGTCGCAGCTGTTCATCGCCGGCGCCAAAGTGCAGGTGCCCTGGTATGGCATCGTGCTGCGCAAAGCCTACGGACTGGGCGCCCAGGCGATGCTCGGCGGCCACCTCAAGCGACCGAACTTCACCGTGGCCTGGCCGCAGGGTGAATTCGGGCCGATGGGCGTCGAAGGTGCGGTCACGCTCGGGTTTCGACGCGAGCTCGAAGCCATCGAAGACGAATCCGAGCGCGCCGCCCGCTATCAACAGCTTGTGGATTCGATGTATGAACAGGGCAAGGCCGAAAACGTGGCCAGCTATTTCGAAATCGACGATGTGATCGACCCGGCCGATTCGCGGCGCTGGTTGGCCGCGGCGCTCGACACCTAGCCACGGCTAGAATTCTGGCTCCGCGAACGAACGCGGATCAAGTCTCGGACCGGCTCTTGCGCCGGGGCAAGCCTGCGTTGCATTCACGTTCGTGTGTCGGGCTTTTTAAAGACAGCAATCGCAGATTTCGCAGATGGGTTATCAGCCGCTTAAAGCCCTGGTGGCGTTATGCGGCGATGGTGACAGATAGCCGCCCGAAGGGCTGGTTTGAATCAATCTGTGCAATCTGCGAAATCTGCGGTTCGCGTCAATGAACGAATCCCTGCACTCTAAGACTTGCCCGAATTCGCGTTTATCCGCGTTCGTTTGCACACTCGTTTCACGAAATCGAAGCCCGTTACCCGTCGTCGGCCTCGATCTTGGCCCAGGTATCGCGTAGCGGCACGATTCGGTTGAACACCGGCTTGCCCGGGGCATGATCGTGGCGATCGGCCACGAAATAGCCGATACGCTCGAACTGAACCCGGTATTCCGGCTCGACCGTGGCCAGATCGGGCTCGATCGTGCAGTTTTCGTATACCGTGAGCGAATCGGGGTTGAGGTCGTCGAGCATGTCGCGATCGCCGCGTCCCGGATGTTCGGCCGCGAACAGGCGGTCGTACTGGCGCACCGTGGCCTTCTTGCCGTGGCTCGCCGATACCCAGTGGATCACGCCCTTGGGCTTGATGCCGTCCGCCGGGTTGTCGCCGAGGGTGTCGGGGTCATAGGTGCAATGCACTGCCACGATCTCGCCGGCGTCGTTCTTGACCACATCGGTGGCTTCGATCACATAGGCATTGCGCAGGCGTACGCGCTTGCCGAGCACCAGGCGCTTGTATTTCTTGTTCGCCTCTTCGCGGAAATCCTCTTTCTCGATAAGGATTTCACGGGTGAACGGCAGGCTGCGCTCGCCCAGATCATCGCGGTTGGGATGGCCCGCGGCCGTGAGCTGTTCGACGCCGTCTTCCGGGTAGTTGGTGATCACGATCCTGAGCGGATCGAGCACGCACATGGCCCGCGGCGCATTGCTGTTCAGGTCGTCACGGATGGCGTGTTCGAGCATGGCGGCATCGACCACGCCGTCGCTGCGCGCCACGCCGATCGTTTCGCAGAAGTTGCGAATCGAGGCCGGCGTATAGCCGCGCCGACGAATGCCCGCCAGGGTGGGCATGCGCGGATCGTCCCAGCCGTCGACCACCTGCTCGTCGATCAGGCGCTTGAGCTTGCGCTTGCTGGTGACGGTGTAGTTGAGGTTGAGACGGCCAAACTCGGTCTGCACCGGGCGGGCCGGCACCGGCAGATGTTCGATGAACCAGTCGTAGAGCGGGCGATGATCCTCGAATTCCAGGGTACAGATGGAATGGGTCACGCCTTCGATGGCGTCCGACTGGCCGTGGGCGAAATCGTAGGACGGATAGATACACCAGGCATCGCCGGTCTGGTGATGTGTCGCATGCCGGATGCGATAGATCACCGGGTCGCGCAGGTTCATGTTGCCCGCGGCCATATCGATCTTGGCGCGCAGCGAGGCCTGGCCTTCGCCGAATTCGCCGGCGCGCATCTTTTCGAAGGCGGCCAGGTTCTCTTCCGGCGTGCGATCGCGGTAGGGGCTGTTCGTGCCGGGCGTGTTCCAGTCGCCGCGGTATTCGCGTGCCTGCTCGGAGGTCAGCTCGTCGACATAGGCATCGCCGTTTTCGATCAGGTGCAGCGCGTATTCATAAAGCGTATCGAAATAATCCGAGGTGAAGCGGACATGGCCATCCCAGTCGAAGCCGAGCCAGTGCACGTCTTCCTGGATGGAATCGATGAAGGCCTGTTCCTCTTTTTCCGGATTGGTGTCGTCGAAACGCAGCCTGCAGCGCCCGCCGAAGTGTTCGGCCAGGCCGAAGTTCAGGCAGATCGATTTCGCGTGGCCAATATGCAGAAAACCGTTCGGCTCGGGCGGAAAGCGTGTCACCACCTCGCCCACGTGATCGCCGCGTTCGATCTGCTCGGCGATCATGTTGCGTACGAAATTGTTGCCGGATTTGGACGTCGACGCTGCGTTATCGCTCATAAATGCCACCCGCGCTCGTGCCCGCAAGCCGAACGAAATACAAAAAACTCAGGCCGGAATTATAACGGCTTGGGCCTTCACTTTCGGCGCTGCGACACTGCGCGCCCGTATTCGATACGCACTTGCCGGCCCCGACCCACGCCGCCGGAGGGTACACCCCTGGCCGTGCCCGCGACGCCGGCAATACGTCGTCGGCGACGGGGCCGGTGTATCCAGACCAAATAAAAGGCCGACCCCAAGGCCGGCCTTTTGTTTTGGTCAGAGCGTTGTTCGAATCAGCCGGTCGCGCTTTGCGTCGTCTTCTTGCGCCGCTTGGCGGTACTTTTTGACGGCGAAGACTTGTCATCGGCGACGACCTCATCCTGGGCGGGCGTATCCCGATCGCCGTAGGTTTCGCGCAGTTCGTCCAACGTTTCGCCAGCATAAACGGCCAGCCGCTGCATCGACGGCAGGGTTTCCCGGCAGCCGATAAAGCCAAAGCCCAGCGTATCGCCGTAGCCGTGCACGGTGATATTGAGCGCCTGACCATGGGTAACCAACGAGGTCGGATAGAACGCCTCCATCTGCGCACCGTGGATATAGAGCGGGCCTTCCGGGCCGGGCAGATTCGATACCGTGACGTTGAACACCGGCCGCGTGCGCCCGCCCATGCCGGTGACCAGCGACAGGACATAGGGCGCCATCAGCGCGACCGTGTACTGGGTGATGGCTGCCGCCGAGAGTTTGCTCAGCTCGTTTTTTGCCCGTCGCGTCGAAAGCGCGACCGCCTGTAGCCGTTCCGGCGTCGATTCGATATCGGTTGCCAGATTGGCCACGATGAAGGTCAACGCGTTGCCTGCATCCTGGTCGTCGGCCGGGCGTACCGAGACCGGAATGCCGGCGGTCAGCGGCTTGCTCGGCAGTTCGCCGATCTCGCGCAGGTAACGTCGCAGCGCGCCGCCGCAGATCGTGAGCACGATATCGTTGACGGTCACGCCGGCGTTGTGAGCCAGGCTGCGGCATTCGGCCAGCGAATAGAGCTGCGTGGCATAGCGCCGCTGCGACTGAATACGGCTGTTGAGCAGCGATGACGCCGACGAGAACGGCAGGCCGGCCGTGCCGGTTTCCGAACGCGCGCTCTTGAGCATGCTGCGCACCACGCGCGCAAAACCCGGCAAGGACCCCACCTGCTCGGCAGCACCGCCCATCAGCTCCGCTACAGCCCGATACATGCCCGGCCGTGTTTCGCTAGGCGAACGTTTGCGGCGTTTTTTCGGCGGCAGCGCCCAGAACGGCGGGCGCTCGGTATCGTTGGGGTCGTCGGCGAGCGCCTTGGCGAGCTGGCGCATGCCGGCCACTCCGTCGAGCAGCGAATGGTGCAGCTTGATATAGAGCGCGAAGCGATTGCCTTCGAGCCCTTCGATGAGATGCGCCTCCCACGGCGGGCGCCGGAAATCGAGCGGATGGCTGTGCAGACGTGATGCAAGCTCGCCCAGTTCGCGTTCACCACCGGGGGCCGGCAGGGCCGAATGCCGGAAGTGGTATTCCACGTCGATCTCGTCGAGCAGCTCCCACTCCGGCGCGACGGTACGCAGCGCGCCCGGGCGCAACCGGTGGTTCCAAGGCGAATAGGCCTGGGAGAACTGATGATAGTGCTCGACGATACGGCGCGGCAGGTCCTTGGGGGCACCGTCGGGAATCTGGAACGTGAGCAGGCCGCCGACCTGCATCGGCGCATTCTCGGTTTCCACATTGAGCCAGGCCATATCGACCAGGTTCAGGCGTTTGGTCTCCATCAACGTGTCTCCTGTTCGCACACGATTCCGGACATTGATCGGCCGGCACGATTTGTCACCCGCATCGGCCGGGCCATGCCACCGCGTTTTTTTGAAAATCGATATTTTTATTATGCCCAATCATCGTGAACGCGGCCGCGCAACGCAAGTCCTACGCCTGACGCTCACATGCGTACTTTGCGCTCTTTGCCGCGCGCGCGCACCTACCGCTAATTATTCCAGGCACGACAAGACGCGCCGTACCGCGCAGATACGGCGCCTGTCGTATGGCATGGCAGACGGTTCAAAGCCCGATCGGCCCGAAGCCGTCGTATATCAGCCGATAGCGGCCACGATGAACAGCGCCAGCACGCACAGCAGCCCGCCCGACCAGATCAGGCTGCGCAGGGTGGCCCGGTCGCTGATATAGCACCACCCATAGATCAAGCGCAGCACGATGAAAAGCACGGCGAAGAAGTTGATCGCGCCGATCGCGCCGCCCGAGATCACGGCAATAATCACCGCCGCCGCGAACGGCGGAAACGCCTCGAAGGAGTTCAGCTGTGCCCAGTAGGCGCGTTTCTGAGCGCCCTCGACCTGCTCGAGCCACTGCCGCGGGTAGCGGTTTTCTTCCAGACCCATCTTGTTGCGGCCCGCGAGCTTTGCGTACAGCACGAAGCCGAAGGGCATGAGCGCGGCAATAAGCACGCACCAGTAAGCCAGAATCATCACTATCTCCTTGCTTTGGTTATTGTCGACAGAGCTGACGGCCTACCGGCGCGCGCTTCCCATACGATTATGCGCCGCGCTGATCGATGGGACGGAAATCGCGTACTTCCGGGCCCACATATTCCGCGTTCGGACGGATCAGCCGGTTGTCGGCACGCTGTTCGAAGATATGCGCGCCCCAGCCGGTCAGACGCGAGATCACGAAGATCGGCGTAAACAGCTGCGTGGGGATGCCGAGGAAGTGGTACGCCGTCGCATGGTAGAAGTCGGCGTTCGGGAACATGCCCTTTTCGTCGAGCATGACCTGCTCGAGGCGTTCGGAGATCGCGTACAGGTTCTGCTTGTAGGGATCGTCGCCGGCGAGCTTTTTCGACCACTCCTTGATGATGCCGTTACGCGGATCGGCCTTTTTATAGACGCGATGGCCGAAGCCCATGATCTTTTCCTTGTTCTCCAGCATCTTCTTGAGGCCGGCTTCGGCGTCGTCCGGATCCTTGAAGGTCTGGATCAGCTCCATGGCCTTTTCGTTGGCACCGCCGTGCAGCGGGCCACGCAGCGCGCCGATCGCGCCGGTGACGGCCGAATAGAAATCCGACAGCGTCGCCGTGATTACACGCGCGGTGAAGGTGGAAGCATTGAACTCGTGCTCGGCATAGAGGATCAGCGACGTCGACATGCACTTGATCGCGTCCTCGCTGGGCTTCTCGCCGTGCAGCAGATGCAGGAAGTGGCCGCCGATCTTGTCGTCGTCGGTATCCACATCGATGCGCTTGCCCGATTCCACGAAGTGGTACCAGTACATCAGCATCGACGGAAAGCTCGCCAGCAGGCGATCGGCCACGTCGTTCTGCTGTTTGGCGGCGTCGTTTTCCTGTTCGATGGTGCCCAGCACCGAGGCACCCGTGCGCATGACGTCCATCGGGTGCGTGTCGCGCGGCAGCACTTCCAGCGCGGTTTTCACGCCGTCGGGCAGGCCGCGCATGCCGGCCAGACGCTTCTTGTAGGCGTCCAGCTGGCTCTGCGTGGGCAGCTCGCCGTAGAGCATCAGATAGGCGACTTCCTCGAATTCGGCCTTGGCGGCCAGGTCCTCGATCAGATAGCCGCGATAGGTCAGGCCCACGCCCTTCTTGCCGACGGTGCAGATAGCCGTCTTGCCGGCGGTGACACCGGCCAGACCGGCCGTGTTTTCAGTCTTGCTCATTACCCGAAACTCCTGGGATTGTTCTTGAATCGACGTGTGGCTTGCGCCGTTTTCAGGCCTGGATATCGACCACCGTGCGGCCGGTGTTCTCACCCGCCATAATGGTGTCGCACACGCCGTGAACGTCGGCCAAGCCTACGGTTTGGTTCGCGATGGTGTCCAGATGCGCGGGCTTCTGGGCGCCGGAGAGATTGCCCCAGATTTCCTTGCGCCAGGCGTTCGGGCATTCCACCGAATGAATGCCCAGCAGCGATACGCCGCGCAGGATGAACGGCATCACCGTGGTCGACAGCTTGGGCCCGCCGGCCAGGCCGATCGCGGCCACGTTTCCGTAGGGCTGGACCTGGGCCACGATATTGGCGAGCAGATCGCCGCCGACCGCATCGATCGCGCCGGCATAGACCGGTTTGCCCAGGGGCTTGCCTTCGAGATCGAGCGCGTCCGGGGTGATCACATCGGTCGCGCCGAGCTGCTTGAGAAAGTCGCCTTCGGCGTCGGCCTTGCGCGAGACGGCCACTACTTCATAGCCGGCCTGAGCGAGAATATCGATCGCGAACATGCCCACGCCGCCGGTCGCGCCGGTCACCAGCACGGGGCCGTCCTCGGGTTTCTGAAAGTTGTCGGTCATGCGCTTGACCGCCATGCCCGCGGTGAAGCCCGCGGTGCCGAGCGCCATGGTCTGCCAGAGCGTCAGTCCCTCGGGCTTTTTGACCACGCATTCGGCGGGGATACGCACGTACTCGGCCAGCCCGCCATCGCGGGTTTCGCTCATGAACCAGCCGGTGACGACCACTTCGTCGCCGGGCGAAAAGCGCTCGTCCTCGCTGGATTCGACCACGCCGGCGACATCGATGCCGGCATTGAGCGGACGCTTGCGCGCGATCTTGCCCTTGCCGGTGATCGCCAGCGCGTCCTTGAAATTGAGCGAGGAGTAATGCGACTTGATGACGACATTGCCTTCGCTGAGCTCGTTGAGCTCCATGTCGGTGATGTCGGCGCGGGTGCCGTTGTCGGTATCGACGATGCGCAGTGCTTTCATTTTTGGCCTGTTCGTGACTAAGAACTCAGGCCGCCGTTTGTATCATATTGAACGACTGTTCGCCGTCGCTTGAGGCCTTGCCGGCTCGGGCGTAGGCTTGCCGGGGTTCAATTTCCAACGAGAACGATCTATGAGCGACAACGTATACAAATCCGTGGAACTGACCGGCTCTTCGGAAACCAGCCAGGAAGACGCCGTGCGCAAGGCCATCGCCGAAGCCTCGAAGACGATCGCGAACATGCGCTGGTTCCAGGTCACCGGCGTGCGCGGCCATATCGAGAACAACGAGGTCGCCCATTGGCAGGTCTCGGTGAAGGTCGGCTTCACCCTCGAAGACAAGGCCGGCTAACCACTGCTACGGGAGTTGGAGCGTGAATAAAGGACCCGACTCGATGACCGACGACGCTCCAAGCCCGTGGCAGGGCGAGCTCGACCGGCGCGATCTCATTGAAGAGAACGCGCCGGTCGATCCGCTGACCCTGTTCGACGACTGGTATGGCCTGGCCCAGCAGGCGGCCATGGTCGAACCGACCGCCATGACCCTGGCCACGGTCGATGCCAGCGGTCGTCCGTCGGCGCGCATCGTGTTGCTCAAGGGCTTCGATGCCCAGGGTTTTCGCTTCTATACCAATTACCTCAGCCGCAAGGGCGAGGCGCTGGCCGCGCATCCACAGGCCGCACTCGTGTTCTGGTGGGAAGCGCTCGAACGTCAGGTGCGTATCGAAGGTCGGGTACACAAGCTCGATGCCAGCGCATCGGATACGTATTTCGCGCGTCGCTCGCGCGGCAGCCGGCTGGGCGCGCACGCTTCGCCGCAAAGCCGGGTGATTGCCGACCGGGCCGAGCTCGAACAGCGCGTGGTGGATGTCGAAGCCCGCTTTGCCGAACAGGATGTGCCCCGCCCGGATCACTGGGGTGGCTATGCGCTAGTGCCCGATATGTACGAATTCTGGCAGGCACGTCGTAGCCGCCTGCACGACCGGCTGCGTTATCAGCGCAGCGGCGACCGCTGGCAGATCGATCGGCTCGCGCCCTAGCGCCTGTCGGCACGGGCTAACCCCAAACGAATAACGATCGGTCGGCGGCCAAGCCACGGCAATCCGGCGTCATGGTTCATGGGTTGGCTCGCTTACCTGATGCAACCACGCGCCACTCGCGATGCCTTGTCTTGCCGCGGCTTGGTCGCCGATGCGACGGCTTATCTCGCCACGACAGGCCCTGGCAGCCGTGGCTTCGTGCGCGACTGCGACCGGCCGAATTCGGTACAGTCTGCAGTTGCATGGACCGAATGCCGATATCGGTCGTACCGCTTTGATGGAACTGATGCTATGACTTTGTCCGCGCGCCTACGCCGGTATTCCCTTCTGAGTTTTGCGCTGGCCGTACTGGGCTTCGGCCTTGCCACGAGCGCCGCCCATGCCGCGATTTACGATATGCCGCCCGAAGGCTCGGATGTGGTCGGCAAGCTCCAGCACATCAAGACCGAGGAAGACGACACCTTCGTCAAACTCGCGCGCCGCTATAACGTGGGTTATCGCGAGCTGCGGCTGTCCAACCCCGACGTGGACCCATGGCTGCCCGGCGACGGCACGCCCATGGTGATCCCCACCCGCTACGTGCTGCCCAACGTGGCGCGCAAGGGCATCGTCATCAACATCCCGGAAATGCGGCTGTATTACTTCCCGCCCGAGGGCAGCGAATACGCCGGCAAGGTGGTGACCTACCCGCTGGGTATCGGCCGCGAAGGCTGGTCCACGCCGCTGGCGAAAACCACGGTTGTCCGCAAGAAGGCGGATCCGACCTGGACACCGCCCGCCTCGATTCGCGCGGAACATGAAAAGGCAGGCGATACGCTGCCCGCGGTCGTGCCCGCCGGGCCGGACAATCCGCTCGGCCAGCATGCGCTTTATCTGGGGCTGCCCTCGTACCTGCTGCACGGCACCAACAAACCGGCCGGTATCGGCCTGAAGGTGTCGCACGGCTGTATCCGGCTCTATCCGGAAGATATCGCGTCGCTGTTCGCGCTGGTGCCCACGGGCACGCCGGTGAATATCATCAGCGAACCGTACAAGATCGGCTGGGAAGGCAATACGCTGTTTATCGAATCGCACCCGCCGGATGCCAACGGCGATGCGCCGGTGCGTTCCTTTACGCCCTGGGTCGAAAGCCTGATTTCGGCGACGGCCGATCATCCCAAGGCGCCGATCGACTGGGATCGCGCCCAGGCCGTGGTCGAAAAAGCCGACGGCATGCCGGAACCGATCGGCGTGACCGTCGAACAACGCTAGCGGCTCAGTCTGGCGCGACCATCGTGTCGCGCTACCGGACAAAAAAAACCCCGCGCTAAGGCGGGGTTTTTCACGCGACGGCGCTCAGGCCGCCGTCGTTCGCGAACGCTTACTTGCGCTGCGAGGACTCGAACATACGCTCGATGCGCTGCGAGTTCGCCTGGCTGGCGGACTTGGCTTCCTGCGCCGTCTGCATGGCGCGGTTGGCCGTGCGCTGCGCTTCGTTGGCGGTCGACTGCGCGGATTCGGCCTTACGCATGGCCTGGTCAACACTGGACTGCATGCCATCGGAGCTGCTCGCGCAACCAGCAGCAGCAGCAACAACACCAACAACAAACGCGGATTTCAGCAGCGTCTTGGTCATAATAAGACTCCTGTCTTTCATTTCTTTCATATAAGGCCAGGCAAACCGCCTGACAGGGCGTCTATAAGCTATCACAGCCATACACTTTTGTAGATCATATTCTGCAGCCGAAAACAAATTCTTGTGCATGCGCGTATTCCGCGCGAGCATGCGCGCCCGACCAGCCCGGCTAAGAGATTGCCCATGACAGATGCCGCCATTCTTTTCGACGAGGTCGTGAGCACCAACGGCAAGCGCATCGGCCACGTTACGCTCAATAACACGAGCGCACTCAACGCCTTGAGCCTGGACATGCTCGAGCCGCTGTACAAGCAGCTGACCGCCTGGGATGCCGACACCGAAATCGCCGCGATCTTCATCGACGCCAGCGGCGAAAAGGCCTTCTGCGCAGGCGGCGATATCGTGTCGCTCTACAAGGGCATGACCGGGCAGGGCGATCCGGATTATCCCGACCGTTTCTTCACTCTCGAATACCGGCTGTGCCACGCGATCCATATGCTCGCCACGCCCTGTATCGCCTGGGGCAATGGCCTGATCATGGGCGGCGGCATGGGCGTGTTCTCGGCGGCCTCACATCGGATTGTCACCGCAGCCTCGACCCTGTCGATGCCGGAAATCAAGATTGGCCTTTTTCCCGACTGTGCGGCCACCTGGTTTTTCAACCGCCTGCCCACACGACTCGGCCTGTTCGTCGCCCTGACCGGCGCCACGCTCGGCGCCCAGGACGCACTGGTAGCAGGCCTGGCCGATCGCGCCATCGACCACGCCGCCAAACAGACCGTCTTCGATGCCCTGACGCGTATCACCGACTGGAACCAGCCGCATGCCGCGGTCGATCGCGTGCTGCGCCAGCATGCCCGGGAACAGCCGGCGGGCCTGGGCGAATCGAAACTGCTCGAACACGCCATGACCATTCGCGACGCCACCGATGCCGCCACCCTGGCCGGTATCGTCGCCGGCATTCGCAAACTCGCAGACGCCGAGGATCCATGGCTGATCGAAGCGGCTAGCAACGTAGAAAACGGTTGCCCGGTGACCGCCCACCTGATCTATCGCCAGCTGCGCGACGGCCGCTATCTGTCGCTCAAGCAGGCCGTGATGCGCGAACTCAAGATGGCATTGCAGTGCTGTCGCCACCCGGATTTCGCCGAAGGCGTACGCGCGCTGCTGGTCGACAAGGACCGCGAGCCGCAATGGATCTTCGAATCGGTGGCCGCCGTGCCCAGCGAGTATGTCGACGCCCATTTCCGTGCCCCCTGGGACGGCGACCACCCGCTGCGCGACCTGCCGGACGTAAAGCCCTGAAGCGACGGCGGGTTTGATTCAACACGCAGCCGCACAATTTTCGTCGCGCGGCAGTGGGTTCTAGGCCGAACGGTTTCTTCTTAACCGCAGATCAGCAAAGATTCGCGCAGATCGATCTACAGGTTTGCAGGCCACCACGTTGGCGACTGTGCTGCGTTTGAAATGCGGCATGCGACTGAACCCCCGACATGCGCTTTGCCGGAGTTACTTATCCAATCTGCGTGAATCCGCGTCGGTCTGCGGATAAAGGCCTTCCATGTAACCGTTGCCGTCGCTATCCAAGCCACGCGCCGCGGCGCTACGGCCTGTAGCGGTCATGGGCTGGCCCGTCGCGATGCCCACGGGCCACGCTCAACCCACTCGAATCAGCGCTCGTTCTGCGATGCCGGCTGGCAATAGGTCGCGCTGGCGTCGCCGCTGCCGTCCTGAATCGGCACTTCGCGCGAGCCTTCTCGGGCACGGCATTCAGCCTGACGACGCGACGTTTCGGCGCGCAGACGCTCCTGCTCCAGCCGATAGGCCTGGCGCGCGTTCTGTAGCCGTTCGATATCGGTGGAGAGGGTATTCGCATCGCGATTGTTGCCGGCGCCGGGGCGTCGCGGCTCGGCTACGGCGTCGAAGGCATCGACCGGTTCGTCGAGCACGCTGGGCTGGGCCGGCTTCGGATCGCTGGCACAGGCCGTCATCAGCAGGCATGCACCAGCGGCGGCCGAGATCGTCCAGGCGCGCAGGTATGGAATGGCCATCACGTTCCCCCAAGAATGTTTGTGGACAAAAAGTCTAGAACAAAACGCGGCTTATGGGGGCCCTGTCGACTAAGGGTCGATGTCATCTGCATAAGCGGGGCGCACCTCGCGCATGCCGAAAAGCGATAAGATGGCGTTTCGGATTGAGCCCGCGAGTTCTCATGCAGAAGCTTCACGTCGCCCAGGTCTTTGCCGTCGATGCCGCGACCGCTTTCGATGTGGTCAGCGATCATGCCGGCTATGTCAGCCTGCCCGGTGTTCGCCATGCCTGGCTGCGCCGCGCCGGCGACCATCACCGCGACGGCGTCAACGCCGAGCGCGTACTCGACCTGGGCGTGGCCCGAATCGTCGAGCGCATCACCGAATACGAGCCCGCCAGCGCGCTGGGCTATCGCATCATTTCGTCGCCCCTGCCCATCGTGCACCACGGCGCGCGCCTGACGTTCGAGCCGCTTGCGGGCAGCACGCCGCATACCCGCGTGCACTGGCGCTCGACCCTGGAGGCGATCACGCCCCTGGTCGGCCGCGGCGTGGAGTTCGCCGTGGCCCGTCAAATGGCGGTGGCCTATCGGCTGGCGTTGATGATCTGGGCCCGGCGGCTGCGCTAGGGCGTGTCAGCCAGGGCGCGGGCCGCCGAGCGTGGCGGGCCCACGGTCAAGGTCCGCCAGCGGCATGGCGCGTCCGGCGCGGGCAACCCCAAAGAATAACGATCGGTCGACGGCCAAGCCGATGCGCCGCCTTATCTTATGACGGCACGCCCTAGGGCCGGTCCTGGGCGTTGCGCTCGCGCAGGGCGTCGCGGATTTCGGTGAGCAGCGTTTCCTGCACCGAGGGCGCCGGCGGCGCGCTGGGCGCTTCGGCTTCCTTGCGCTTGAGTGAGTTGATGGCCCGCACCACCAGGAAAATCGCGAAGGCGACGATCACGAAACTGATGACAGTCTGAATGAATACGCCGTAGTTGAGCGTCACCGCCGGCGTGTCGCCGACCGCCTGACGCAAGGTCACGCTCAGACCCGAGAAGTCGACGCCGCCGATCAGCAGGCCCAGCGGCGGGGAAATGATATCGGCGACCAGCGACGACACGATTTTGCCGAACGCGGTCCCGATGACCAGACCCACGGCCAGATCAATGACGTTGCCGCGTACGGCAAATGCCTTGAACTCACTCAAAAAACCCATGATTCGCTCCGGTTCTTGCAACGCATATGCGTTGGCGCGAATCATAGTCGGTGGCTTGGCCGCGCGGTAGCTTCCTTATTCCCAGCCGATCGGCTCGTAGCCCTGCTCGGCCAGACAACGGTTCACATAGGCCCGATAGACCGGCGCCGGATCGTTGCGATCGAACATGCCGCGAATCAGCCCGGCGGTCGCACCGCCGGCCGCACCGGCGATCGCGCCGCGGGTGGCGCTGCCATAAATGGCACCGCCGACGGCACCGCCCGCACCGCCAATGGCGCCGCTTTCGGCGGTACGCCGGGCCACGTTGCCCTTGGAATAATCCAGGCCGGCCGCATCGGCACGTTGCATGCAAGCCTCGATCGCCTGATTACCGGCCGTTTCGCCGCGCTGCTGCAGGGTCGAGTTGGGGTAGAGCACCGGTTTCTGGCTGGCACAGCCTGCAAGCGCCAGCAGCGCCGCCATGCCCAGCCCGAAACGCCATATCTTTGTTTGCATCGCGGTTATCTCGCTTGGCTACCGTAGGTCGTATGCAGATAGCGCACGATATCGGCAGATTCGTACATGCGCGTATCGGTATTGGGGTCGATAAGATAAGGCACCTGCAGGCGTCCAGTTTCTTCCTGCATGGCCTTGCGATTACGCCCTTCGACCGGCGTATCGGCAAAAAACTTCTCGCGTACCCAGGGCGGGCCCATATCGGCGTTGACCGCCTTGCCCATGTTGCGCAGCACATAGGCAAGCTCCAACTCGCAGAGCGCTTCGCGCACGATGCGTGAAAACGGGCTGGATTCGAAGCTGTAGAGCTCCAGCGGCTGTGCCGGCGACGTGACCGCGCCAGCGCGCGCATTCGTGCCGGCAAACCCACGCAGCGCGCTCGCCGCGCTGGACCCTACCTGAGCGCGCAGGCCCGGCGCTTTCGCTTCGCGACGATGGCCGGTGCCATAGTTCTGGCGCAGATGGGCGATGATGTCGGCCGACTCGTAGAGCACATCCCCGGTGTTGTCGTCCACCAGCAACGGGAACTGGGCCCGCCCGCCAATGCGCTCGGCCTCTGGCCGCCAGCGCGTGCCGCCGCGGGGGCAGGGATGAATGATCGCGTCCAGGTCGAGTTCGGTGAGCGCTTCGCGCACCAACCGACAGAACGGGCAACCTTCGTATTCGTAGAGTTTGAGCATTGTTTCCGGCTGACGCGATGTGCGTGCCGCCTTGGTGCCACGCCAACCGCGGGCCGTGCTCGCGAGCGTGGACGTGAGTGCATTGATCAACTGCATCCCGGCGTCTCTTTGCGTCTGAAAGATGTATTTTACGCCGCTTTGCGTAAACGAAGCTGAACGCCGCGACTTGTCGCCGCGCGCGCTGCTGGCCAGAATCCACGGCCCGCGCCACTCTCTGCACGAATCGGGCCGATACGATGGACAAGTACGACTTCGACTACGACCTGCCGGCTACAGCCATCGCCCAGCAGCCGCTGGCCGAGCGCAGCGCCTCGAAGCTGCTCAGCCTCGACCGGCACACGGGCGCGCTCATCGACGGCCGAATCGGGCAGCTGGTCGATCGCCTGGCGCCCGGCGATCTGCTCGTGTTCAACGATACGCGCGTGATCGCGGCACGCCTGTTCGGCCATAAGGCCAGCGGCGGCGCGGTCGAAGTGATGCTCGAGCGCATCCTCGATTCGACCCGTATTTCAGCCAAGATCCGAGCCAACAAGCCGCCGCGGGCGGGCAGCGTGATCGAAATTGGCGCTACAACGCTACAGGTCGACGCCCGCGAAGGCGAGCTGTATACCCTGGCGCAGACCGGCGGCGACAGCATTGCCGACATGCTCGACACGCACGGCCACGTGCCGCTCCCACCCTATATCCGGCGTGAGGACACAGCGGCCGATCGCAGCCGTTACCAGACGGTCTGGGCACGCCATGACGGCGCCGTGGCCGCGCCTACCGCGGGGCTGCATTTCGATAAGGCCCTGCTGGCCGCGCTCGAACAACGCGGCGTCGAATTCGGCTATGCCACGCTGCATGTGGGTTCCGGCACCTACCAGCGCCTGCGCGAGGGCGATCTGGCCGATCAGCGCCTGCACGCCGAACGCGTGCACGTACCGGCCGTGCTATGCGAGCAGATCGCGGCCGCCAAGGCACGCGGCGCACGCGTGGTGGCGGTTGGCACCACCGTGGTGCGCAGCCTGGAAAGTGCGGCCCGCCAGGCCGGCAGCGAAGGCCGGATCGCCCCCTTCGAGGGCGAAACCGCGCTGTTTCTCAAACCCGGCGACGCCTTTCACGTGGTCGATGCCATGGTCACCAATTTTCACGAGCCGCAGTCGAGCCTGCTGATGCTGGTCAGTGCCTTTGCCGGGCGCGACAACGTATTCGCCGCCTACGACCATGCCAAGCGCTCGGGCTATCGGTTTCTCAGCTACGGCGATGCCATGTTCATCGGCTAGGAAACGCTAGACGGCACGTCCCAGGCCCACGCGCCGTACCCAGGCTTCGATCAGGCTGTAGGCGCCGAAGGCGAGTACGCCAGCGCCCAATGCACCAAGCAGCACCCGACCGTAGTTCTGCTGCTGCACCCAGAGCATCACCCCTTCGATGCCCCGTGCTTCGGAGGCATCGAGCGTGAGCGCGGCGTTGATGACGAACGCGCCGATGCCCACGAACAACAGCCCGCGTGCAATCAGCCCCACCCGGCTGACCGGGTCGATCCAGCGCATCATCGCGGGCGAGGCGTCGAACCAGCGCCGGAAACCGGCGGTCCAGCCCTTGTGGATATGCGCGATGCCGGCCCCGGCGATGATCACGCCGCCGAGAATGACCAGCGCCGGGCCAAACGGCCAATCCAGAGTGCGCGATACCGCGCTCTGTACCGGCTTGCTGGAACTGTCGCTCAGGCGCATGGCGATCTGAACACAGCCATAGGCCAGCGATGCATGCATGATCGCGCTCACCAGCAGGCCGACGCGTACCACCAGGCCACCCGGCTTCCAGCCGTGGCCGTCCACGTCGAGCGACGTCTGCACCAGCCGCCAGACACTGTAGGCGGCCAGGCCGAGGGCCAGCCCGATCAAGGCGATCTGCCCCCCGGAGTGGTTGCTGATTTCGCGCATCGCGCCGCGTACATCGCGGGCCTGTTCGAACTCCAGCGCCGCGTTGATGGCGAGCAGGCCGACGGTCACATAGACCAGTCCGCGTGCGGCATAGCCGATACGTGCAATCCAGCGCACGCCGGCACGGGTATAAGTCATTCATTCACCCTTTCGAGCCCGTTGAGCTCATGGATTTACGTCACATCCCTGTAACACCGTCGGTATACTCGCCCCACGCTTAAACGCCCGGTCTTCCCATGACGCCATTGCCATTCTGGCAACTGTTGCTCGGCTTTGCCTGCCTGCTGATGGTCGGCCATATCGTGGCCTGGTGGATATGGCGCGCGTTGGAGTTTTCCGGACCGCGCCTGGGCCGGGGCCTCACCGGCCTGGCGTATCGACGCAAGTTCCTGGCCAGCTTGCAACGCCGGGCGCCGAAAACGACGCGCATAGTCGGTGCACGCCTGAGCGTCGATCGATTTTCCGGCCTGCCACTGACCCTGTTCGTCGCGCTCGCACTATATCTGATCGTACTCGCCGCGGGCCTGCTCGAAGACCTGTTCGAAGGCGAAGAACTCGTTCAGTTCGACCAGCACGTCAACGAAGCACTAGCCGTACTGCGCGATCCGAGCTTTCTCAAGCTCGTGAACGGCATTACCTCGTTGGCCAACCTGGAAACGCTGGTGGCGATCACGATCGTCTCCATCGGCTTTTTGTGGGCGCATCGGCGTTTCAGTTATATCCCGGGGCTGCTGCTTACCGTGATCGGCTCGCAGTCGATCGCCTATATCGGCAAATACGCCATCGACCGCGACCGCCCCGATTTTCTCACCTTCGCCAGCGCCAGCACGCCGTCGTTTCCCAGCGGCCACGCCACCGGCGCGATCGCGGTCTACGGCTTCATCATCTATGCCATCGCCCGCGATATGCCCGGCGTGCGCCGGCGCTTCGAGCTGGGCTACTGGGGCTGTGCGCTGATCGCCTCGATCGCCGCCAGCCGGGCGATTCTGTCGGTGCATTTCGCCAGCGACATCGCCGCCGGCCTCCTGGTAGGCGGCTTCTGGCTGCTATCGGGTTTTGCGCTTACCGAGTACCTGCGCCAGCGCAATGGCGACCTGTTGAGCGCGCGCTAAACCCAAGCGGCGCGCGCCATCGCGGCGCGGCCGAGAACGCTATTTTTCGTCCGGATGTTCGGCCGCATCGCGCTCGAACTGCTCCTCGAGCTCCTGCGCGGCCTCCATGACCAGCTTGGCATAGCGGGTTTCGTCGTCGGCCGCTTCGTAATGCTCGAACAACCGTTTTTCGTCGTGGCTGCGAAACAGGCGCTTGGCGCGATGGATTTCATCGGACTTCAAACCGAGCATGCGCATAGCGTCGCCCGCCAGTTCCAGACTGGACAGGAACGTCTCGCGCTGGAGCACGGTGATGCCCAGATCCATCAGCTCGTAGGCATGGCGACGATTGCGTGCCCGCGCGATGATCTTGAGATGCGGAAAATGCTCGCGCACGGCCCGCGCGGTCGCCAGCGACGCCTCGCGGTTGCCGATGGCCAGCACGAACACCTTGGCTTCCTCGGCCTTGGCAGCACGCAACAGCTCCAGGCGCGAGGCGTCGCCGTAATAGACCTTGTTGCCGTACTTGCGTACGAAATCCACTTGATGAACGTTGATTTCGAGCGCGGTGAAGCCGATATGCTTGGCGCGCAGCATGCGGGCAACGATCTGGCCTACACGGCCAAACCCCGCGATCAGTACCGGATGCTCGGAGCCGTCCGGCGTATCGAAGGTCGGCTCGCTCTTGGGCGTACGCCAGTCGTTGTAGTAGGCCACCAGCTTCACGAACAGCGGCGTGAGCACCATCGACAGGGTGACCGTAGCCACCAGCAGATCGGCCTCGGCCTGTACGAACAGACCACCGGCCACCGCCGTCGACAGAATCACGAAAGCGAACTCACCGCCCTGGGGCAAAAACGCCGCCAGGCCCCGCGATGCGCTCCAGCTCAAACGGTGACGCCGGGCGAGAATGAACAGAATGGCGGCCTTGATGCCGATCAGCCCCAGCGTCAGGCCCAGCAGGAATAGCGGCTGGGCCGCGATCAGCCCCAGGTTGATCGACATGCCCACGGCAATGAAGAACAACCCCAGCAGCAGATCCTTGAACGGGTCGACGTTGGCCTCGAGTTCGTGGCGATATTCCGAATCGGCCAGCAGCACGCCGGCCACGAAGGCGCCAAGCGCCACCGAAATACCGGTGGCGTTCATCACCACCGCCGTGCCCACCACGATGAGCAGGGTCATGGCGGTGAATATCTCGGGCATGCGCGTGGCCGCCACCAGCCGGAAAATCGGGCGCAGCAGATAATGGCCGCCTACCACCATCGCGGCCATCACCAGCGCGATCTTGGTGGTTTCCCAGAGCGCGCCCAGAAAACTCACCGATTCGCTGCCGGAAGACAACAGCGGCAGAAGCGCCAGAATGGGGATTACGGCCAGATCCTGAAACAGCAGGATGGCGAATGCCGCGCGACCGTGCTTTGCAGTCAGCTCACCGCGCTCGGCCAGCAGCTGTAGAGCGAACGCCGTGGACGACAGCGCCAGGGCCAGACCGGCCACGATGGCGGGGGCGACCGGCAGATCCAGCAGCAGCGAGGCAGCCAGCGCCAGCGCGGCCGCACTCAGCGCCACCTGCATGCCGCCCAGACCGATGATCGTCTTGCGCAGCGCCCAAAGGCGTCTGGGCTGCATTTCCAGGCCGATGATGAACAACAGCAGCACGACGCCGAATTCGGCGATATGCAGTACATCCTCGACTTCGCTGATCAGCCCCAGACACCAGGGGCCGATAACGACACCGGCGCCCAGATAGCCCAGCACCGAACCCAGACCCAGACGTTGGGCGATCGGCACCGCAATCACGGCCGCGGCTAGAAAGATCGCGATTTCCTCGAGTAACGGCTCCACCCTGACTCCCTGTCGCTCGCCGCTATGGCGATACTTTTTGGCTCGACGTTGAAAACGGCCCGACACGCCGGCCGGCTCGAAACCGCTCAATCATAGCGTAGGCATGAACGCATGGAACCGCCAGCGCTGCCCGCCTGCAACGACGCAACCCGACAGGCGCCGCAGTTGCTAAGCTCGGCCCAAGACCCAGCGAAACCCGAGCGACCATGAGTCAAACCACGCCCGCCACCGGGGCGGTTGCCCGCCAACAGGCGATCTATAGCGCGGGCATGTCCGGCAGCCGACCCACCGTGCCGACCGACTACGCCGCGCTGGAGGCCGCCGCCGAAAAAGCCATGTCCGAAGAAGGCTATGCCTATATCGCAGGCGGCGCCGGGCGCGAATCCACAATGGCCGCCAACCGACGCGCCTTCGAGCGCTGGCGTATCGTGCCGCGCATGCTGCGCGATGTGGCAACACGCGACACGTCGATCGAACTGTTCGGGCGACGCCTGGCCAGCCCGTTCCTTCTGTGCCCGATCGGCGTGCTGGAAATGGCCCATGCCGGGGCCGATATCGCGGTCGCACGCGCGGCGGCGGCACGCGGCGTGCCGATGCTTTTCTCCAATCAGGCCAGCCGGTCGATGGAGGATTGCACCGCGGCCATGCAGCAGCTGCAGGCTGACGCGCCGCGCTGGTTCCAGCTGTACTGGTCGAAGTCCGATGCGCTGGTGGAATCGCTGGTCGCGCGGGCCGAGGCCTGTGGCTGCGAGGCGCTCGTGGTCACGCTCGACACCACCCTGCTGGGCTGGCGATCGCGCGATCTGGACCTGGCCCATCTGCCGTTTCTGCTGGGCCAGGGCATCGCCCAGTACACCTCGGACCCGGTCTTTCGGGCCAGCTTGTCCGCGGTGCCGGACGACGGTCCGCGCCCGAAGATCAACACGCGCACGCTGCGCAACGTGATCGCGGCGGCCCGTCATTACCCTGGTTCGAGCCTGCGGGCGCTCACCAGCGGCCAGGCGTTGGCCGCGGTACGCCAGTTCATCGCCACCTATTCGCGCCCGAACATCACCTGGGCGGATCTGGCCTGGCTGCGCCAGCGCACCAAGCTGCCGATCGTGCTCAAGGGCGTTCTCGACGGCGACGACGCCCGGCTGGCGGTCGAACACGGCATCGACGGCCTGATTGTTTCCAACCACGGCGGCCGCCAGGTCGACGGCGCCCGTGCGAGCCTGGATGCACTGCCCGAAATCGTCGCCGCAGCGCCGCAGCTGCCGGTGATTATGGATTCCGGCATCCGCGGCGGCGCGGATGTGTTCAAGGCGCTGGCGCTTGGCGCACGTGCGGTGGGCATCGGCCGGCCGTACGCCTACGGGCTGGCGATCGACGGCGAAGCGGGCGTGGGCCAGGTTCTGGACAACCTGGCCGCCGATTTCGAGCTGACCATGGCGCTGGCCGGCTGTCGCGACATCGATGCGATCCGGTCCGGCACGACCCGGCTCGTGCGCGACGACGACGTCGCGGGCTGAATCGGCGCGCGATGTTCGAGTTCTTTCCCTGGCTGATCGGGCTGGCGCTGGTCGCGCTGTTCTGGTGGCAGTCGCTGGGCGCGCGCTGGGCGGCCCGTCGGGCGGCGCTGGCGGCCTGCGAGAACGCGGACGTAACGTTCATCGACGAACTGGCCTTTCAGCGCATATCGCTGGCGCGCGGCGCGCTCAAACGCCGCTATCGCTTCGAGTTCTACCGCCGCGGCGACCGCCGCTATGCCGGCTATGTGGATATGCACGGCCAGCGCGTGGCCCATATCGAGATGGAGCCGTACCCGCTGTGATCGCGGCGCCTATCCCGCCTGGCGCGGATCGGTTTCGGCCACCATCGGCTTGTCCTTGAAGCGCGCCTTGAGTTCGAGCAAAGGCGCGTGGCCCGAGAAATCAAACAGCTGGCGTAGTTCCGCCCAGTCGATCAGGCAGTACAGACAGATGCTCGGATAGTGCCAGTCATCGAATGCCCCTTCGGCGGCCATGGCGGACAGGGCATCGATGGAGCGCTCGATACGCTCGTGCTGCAGGCTGTAGAACATGATATCGCTGTCGGTGGCCAGGCCCGACTTCTTGGACAGGGCGATGGTCACCATCGAGTCGTTGGCGGCATCGATGAGCGTGAGCTGGTTCTCCTGCGCCCAGGACAGCTCCGTAAAGCCCATCTTCGGCGACAGATAGCGCGCGATCACGCGCGAGTCGTATACCGACTGCTGCTCGTCGATGAGCATCGGGATCTTGAGCGCCGGATTGTTGCGACGCAGTTCGTCGCGGTCGGCACCGTAGATATCCAGACTGGCGAACTCGTAGTCGCTGCCGCCCAGCATCAACCGTATGCGGCGAACATAGGGCGAAGTCGACGAACCGATGAGTTTCATGGGCAGGCCTCGTCTGCGGCGTGCGAAATAGGCCCCCAGTCTACAACCTTGTCCCGCTCCGGCTAGACTAGGCCCCAAAGCCTTCAATTTCCGAGCGCATGAGCCATACGCCCGACGCCGAGATTACCCTGCGTTTTCTGGCCGAACCTTCCGACGTCAATTTCGGCGGCAACGTGCATGGCGGTAACGTCATGAAATGGATCGATCATGCCGGCTATACCTGTGCCGCCAACTGGAGCTCGGCCTACTGCGTGACGGTATACGTGGGCGGCATTCGCTTTCTCAAACCGATCAGCGTGGGCGATCTGGTCGAACTCAAGGCCGAACTCATGCATACGGGTCGTACCAGCATGCATATTTCGGTAAGCGTGCATGCCCGCAATCCGCGCGACCGGCAGCGACGCTTCACCACCCACTGCATCCTGGTGTTCGTGGCCCTGGGCGACGACGGCAAGCCCGTGAACGTACCGACCTTCGAGCCGATCAGCGATCAGAGTAAACGCTTGAATGCCTATGCCAAACGCATGATCGAGCTGCGCGAACAGCTGCGCGCCGAGTCCCAATCCTTTCTCGACGTCATGGACGGCTGACCCTCATCACACAGCGAACGCCGGGGCCACGCGTGCTGGCGCCGACGCGCTCGGCGGAACCCTCGGCGTCGCCGTCTGTCTTGTCTTTCGAATTCACGAAGAGTGCCCCATGAATCGACGTAACCTGTTGAAGGCATCGATGGCGTTAACCGCCCTCGGGCTGCCCGCCTTCCCGGCGTTTGCCCACGCTGCGAGAACCGACCCGAGCGGCGAGCCGTTCGATTTCGATCGCCTCAAACAGCGGGCCAAGGAACTCGCCGGCCGGCCCTACCGTGACAACGCAGAAACGCTGCCGCCCACGCTGGCTAATCTCGAGCCGCTGAAATATCAGCAGATTCAGTACGATCCCAAATACGCCATCTGGCGCGACGCGCCCGATACCGACATGACCCTGCGTTTTTTCCATGTCGGCATGCAGTTCAACCTGCCCGTGCGCATGCACGTGATCGACCCGGATACCCAGCACGCCCACGAAGTGCATTTCGATCCAAAGCGTTTCAGCTACGACGGCTCGGGCATCGATCAGGCCCAGCTCAAGGGCCACGATTTCGGCTATGCCGGCTTCAAGCTCATGCGCGATAACGACGCCAGCGCCACCCACGAGGCCGGCGCGTTTCTGGGCGCGAGCTATTTTCGCTTTCTCGACAAGAACAACCAGTACGGCATTTCCGCGCGCGGCCTGGCGATCGATACCGCCACCGAGCAGACGGAGGAATTCCCGGATTTCGTGGCGTTCTGGTTCGAACAGCCGCACGACGACCAGCAGGCTATCGTCTATGCGCTGCTCGACTCGCCGGCCGTCGCCGGCGCCTATCGCTTCAAGATCGACCTGACCGAGCAGGGCACGGTCATGGACATCGACATGGAGCTGCATACCCGCCACCAGATCGGCCGCCTGGGCATTGCCCCCATGACCAGCATGTTCCTCAAGGGCACCAGCCAGGCCCAGGCTCGCGATACGATTCATCCCCAGATCCACGATTCCGACCGCCTGGAAATGTGGCGCGGCAACGGCGAGTGGGTGTGCCGGCCGCTGTTCAACCCGAAGACCCTGCAATACAACGCCTTTCCCGACGAGAATCCGCGCGGCTTCGGGCTCGTTCAGCACGATCACGATTTCGACAACTATCGCGACGACGTGGCCTGGTACAACCGCCGCCCGAGCCTCTGGGTGGAGCCGACCAGCGACTGGGGCAAGGGTCAGATCGCGCTGTTCGAGCTGCCGACCGTGGGCGAGACGGTCGACAACATCGGTGCGTTCTGGATTCCCGACGAACCGGTAACCGGCAACCAACAGCTCAATTTCAGCTACAAGCTGTACTGGCTGCCGCTGCCGCCGGTCGCGCCCACGCTGGCCCAGGTGGAAAAGACCTGGTCGGGCATGGGCAACGTGCCGGAAGGCTGGATTCCGGGCGATCGCTCGCCCTCGGAGTACGCGCGCCGCTTCGCGGTGGACTTCGTCGGCGACCCGCTCGACGAGCTGCCCGGCGATACCCAGGTGGAAGTGCAGGTCGAAGTCTCGCGCGGCAAGCTGGGCATGGTCCAGGCCCGCCGCTTCGAACCGATCAAGGGTTATCGCGCCATCTTCGACTGGGTGCCCGACAGCCGTTCTGACGAAGCGGTATCGATTCGGCTGTACCTGCGCGCCGGCGACCGACCGCTTACCGAAACCTGGCTCTACCAGTGGGTGCCACCGAAATCCGACGAACGCTACTACTAGAGGGACTCATCGTCTGCGACGCCGACCGCCCAAGATATAGCCTGCCGCGCCTGCCCCACGGCGTGGCGCGCAGCCGGCACATACCGCGGCGGCCATGAAGACGCTGCTGTTATCGCTGCTGTTATCGCTACTCTGGCGCGTGCCGTTGGCGCTTGCGGTGCTGCTGGGCAGCGGCTGGGGCGCGCTGGCGCTTTATTTCCGCGGCCCGGAAAGCCTGGCGCTGCGCGTGCTGTTGATCACGCTCTGGCTTCTGCCCGCGCTGGCGGCGCTGCTCGGCATCGCGCTGGTCCGCTCGGGACCGTTGGCCCTGGCCGGCCCGGCACTGTTCGCCTTCGTGGCCCTCGTGCTGGGGCTGTGGTGGCATACGATCACGCCCAGCCACGAGCGCGACTGGGCCCCCGACGTCGCCCGCCTGCTGCACGCCACGCGCGAGGGCGATATCGTCACCCTCGATAACGTACGCAACTTCGAGTGGCGCACTCGCGAGGATTTCGATGCCCACTGGGAAAGCCGCCGGTACGATCTGTCCGAGCTCGAGAGCGCCGATCTGATCGTGTCCTACTGGATGGGCCCGACGATCGCCCACACGCTGGTCAGCTTCGGCTTTACCGACGGCCGCCATCTGGTGTTCTCGGTCGAGGTCCGGCGTACCCGCGGCCAGAGCTTCTCGGCGATCGGCGGCTTCTTTCGTCAATCCGAGCTGGTGCTGGTCGCCGCCGACGAGCGCGACATCATCCGTACGCGCAGCAATGCGCGCGGTGAATCGGTCTATCTGTATTCGGTGGCGCTGTCGCCGGCGGCCATGCGTTCACTGTTCGAAGCCTACCTCGACGAAGCCGACCAGCTCGAAGACGCGCCGCGCTTCTACAACACGCTGACCTCAAACTGCACGACCATCGTCTACGACATGGTCAAACGCATCGTGCCGGGCCTGCCCTGGGATTACCGCCTGCTGGCTTCGGGCTATCTACCCGACTACATCTACGACCTGGGCGCACTGAATACACACTACCCGCTAGCCGAACTCGAACGCCGTGGCCATATCAATACGCGAGCGCTCGCCTCGGATCGCGATGGTCATTCGACATCGGAGTTCTCCCGGGCGATTCGCCGGGGCGTGCCGACCGCCCGAATCGAGACCGGCGACGACATCCGCTAAGGCGGAGCACGGCCGCAAGACGCGCTGATCGCTTACCCGCGGTTCGTCTAAGGCGCTCTGGAAGGCGCGAAAGCGCCGCCCTTGAACGTTGCCGTGGCCTGGCCCGGCGGCTCGGCAGCCCCGCGAACCTGGTCCCGACCGGCCTGTTTCGCCTGGTACATCGCCGCATCTGCGTTCTGAATGAGCGTATCGATCTCGGGGGTCTGCTCGGCGACCGGCCGGTAACTGGCCACGCCGATGCTGACCGTTATCTGCAGTGCCCGCTCGCCATCCGGCCACCCGTCGAAGGCCGTATCCCGCACCGCGCGTCTTATGCGCTCGGCCGCGATCAGAGCCGCGCGGTGGGAGGTTTCGGGCATGAGCACCACGAACTCCTCGCCGCCATAGCGTGCAATGAGGTCGACCCCGCGCATGTCCGGCGCGATGGCATGGGCCACATGACACAGCGCTGCGTCGCCGATGGCATGGCCGTAGGTATCGTTGATGCGTTTGAAGTGGTCGATATCGATGAAGAGCAGGCTCAGGCGCCGCTGGCTGCGACGATGGGTTTCAAGAATGCGCTCGCTCTCGATGAAGAAGCGGCGCCGGTTGGCCAGCCCGGTCAATTCGTCGGTCACCGCCAGCCGCTCCACGTGCCGGCGGTAGACGGATACGCGCCAGTAGAGATATTCGCAGAGCAACTGGATGCCCACGATCGGCACGAAACCCATCCATACGTAGGCGTTGTATATGCCCCAGTCGAGCCCGGCGCTGACGCCCAGCGACGCCACCACCATCGGAAATACCGTGATACACGCCAGGCTGGAAACCGCGAAACGAATCGACTGACCCACCAGCAGGAACGGCAGGAAGATGAAAAAGTAGAGAAAGCCGCCGATGCCGTACTCGGCCCCGTTCTGCAGGCGCGACAACACGAGAATGAACGTGAACGACACCACCAGAGGCATGGATACAGCAGCGATCCTCGCCAATCGCGCCCGGATATCGTTCCAACTTGCCGCCAGCCAGACAAACAGCGCCAGCGATTCGATAAGCCGCAGCCTGATCGTATGGCGAGCGTTGACCGGGTCGATCGCATGATCCCAGATCACGGTTGTAGACAGGAAAACGGCCGTGATCAGAAGCGCGATACGGGTGAACAAGCGAAAGTCGTTTGCCTTGGCGACGAGATAGTCCGTGCTATGGACATCGCCCAACCACCGCACGAGCGCGCGCCATCCGGCTAAGCCCTGCTCGATTCGACCGCCCTGGCTCATGGCCCCTCCCGGTGCTGCCGCCTGCTCGGGCGGCCAACCCCATCATTGTATCGAAGCAGGGTAATCGACCCGGGTTACGCGATATCGCTCAGGCCTTGGCCGCTGCTTCAACCAGGCGCTTGTACATTACAAGCGCATCGACTTCGCCCTGCGTGGGGTGGCGAAACGCGCCCGGCAATCGGCCGACGATATCGAAGCCGTGGCGCTGCCAGAGTCGGATCGCGCCGGTATTGGTAGCCACCACCAGGTTGTACTGCATGGCCCGAAAGCCCACTGCGATCGCCTCGCGCTGGGAATGCTCGCAGAGCTGGCCGGCCACACCCCGGCCACGGGCATCGCGGGCGACGATATAGCCGCAGTTGCATACGTGGTTGCCGCCGCCGGGCTGGTTGAACTTGAGAAAATAGCTGCCCAGGACTCGCCCGTCGGCGGCGTTCACGGCCACGAAGGTGGCAAGCGGCTTGTCCAGCCACAAGGCGCGCGCCTCGTCTTCCTCGATATCCACGGCCACGGCATAGGTCTCACCGGCGCGAAACACCGGCTCGATGATTTTCCATAGGGCAGGCCAGTCTTCGGGCCTGGCACGACGTATGGCGGTCATGGCGACCCCGTATCGCCGGCGTGATCTATGACCTCCCCCGGCGCGCCGCGCTCGAAGCACGCGCGCAGATCATCGGGGATCGGGGTCTTGGCCAGCGGCTCGCCGCTCATCATCACGTACACCGCCTCCGCCTGGCATATCGGCGCGCCGTCGTCGGCGCGCACGATGTCATAGCCGATGGTGAACGACGTGCGCCCGAGCCGGAGCGCTTGCACGCGCGCTTCCAAAACCTCGTCAAAGTGGGCCGGCCCCTGCCATTCCAGCGTGAGCTTGACCACCTGGTTGTCGAGCCCGCGCGCGAGCAGGGCAAGATAGTCGCGTCCGAGCGCACGCATGAACTCGGTCATGGCAAGGTCGACGTAGTCCGCGTAGCGGGCATTGAAGACCACGCGCTGGGCATCGCATTCGTTGTAGCGCACGCGAAAACGATAGCGAAACGGCATCGAGGACATGGCGATAAACACACCGTAAAACCAGGCGGGCCCGCTTGAGCCCGACCCGTTGCCGGCGCAAACTGCAGGCAACGGCTATGGGCGCGTACATTATCAGGCCCGGCCGCTCGACGCAGGCCCCATACGAACGCCGTCATGATCGATATCGACCGCAACGCTGTCCCATCGAGCCCAGCCGTCGAGGCCCCCGAGCGGCTGTATTTCCAAGACGACGGCCGTACGCCCAACAGCGGCTATCCGGTGCTGCGCTACCGCGGCATCGACGCGTCGCACGTGTCGCCGGCCGAGGCGCTCGAACAGCGCTTCGCGCGCAACGGCTGGCCGCCGCAATGGCGTGGTGGCGTGTTCGACTACCACCACTACCACAGCCGCGCCCACGAAACCCTGGGCGTGGCGCGCGGCACGGCCACGCTGATCCTCGGCGGCGAGAACGGCCGCGATATCGACATCCGCCCAGGCGACGTGCTCGTGCTGCCGGCGGGTACCGGCCACTGCCGACGCTGGGCCAGCGACGATTTCCTGCTCGTGGCGGCCTATCCGCCGGGCCAGCAGGACTGGGATCTGTGCCGGCCGGACGATACCGATATCGCCACCGCCCGTGCCACTATCGCCACGCTGGCGCGCCCGGACAGCGACCCCGTGAGCGGTCCACACGGCGCGTTGACGGCATACTGGCACGAGTAGAAAGCAATCCACGGAGTACAGGCCATGAGCTGGCAGACCGAGCTGACCAACCGGCTGGGCATCGACCATCCCATCATCCAGGCGCCCATGGCCGGCGGCACGACCACCCCGGCCCTGGTCGCCGCGGTATCTAACGCCGGCGCCCTGGGCTCGATCGGCGCCGGCTATATGGCGCCGGACGACCTGGCCACGGCGATCGCCGAGACGAGCCGTGCGACCGACAAGCCGTTCGCGGTGAACCTGTTCATTCCCCAGCCGTTTCAGGTCAACGAGGATCGGATCGAACAGGCCAACGCCCGGCTCGACGCATTCCGTGATGAGCTGGGCCTGGAACGCCCGGCCGCGCCGGCGCGCTACGCGCCGGATTTCGATGCCCAGTTCGACGCGGTACTCAACGCCGGCGTGGCCGTATTCAGTTCGACCTTCGGCGCGCTCGATCGCCCGCGTATACAGGCGCTGCAAGGCCGCGGCACCTGTGTGGTCGGCACCGCCACCACGGTGGCCGAAGCCCGTGCGCTGGCTGCGGACGGCGTGGACATGATCGTGGCCCAGGGCAGTGATGCCGGCGGCCATCGCGGCACGTTCATCGCCAGCGCGGAGCAATCGATGATCGGCACGCTATCGCTGGTGCCGCAGATCGCCGATGCCGTCGACGTGCCGGTGATCGCCTCCGGCGGCGTCATGGACGGGCGCGGCATGGCGGCCTGCCGCATGCTTGGCGCGGCCGGCGTACAGATGGGCAGTGCGTTTCTGACCTGTTCCGAAAGCGGGGCCAAGCCGGCACACAAGAAAGCGCTGCTCGAAGCCGGCGACCGCCCCACCGCGGTGACCCGCGCTTTTTCCGGCAAGGCCGCACGCGGGCTGAACAATCGCTTCATCGAAGAGATGGCGCCGATCGAAGCCAGCCTGCCGGATTATCCGGTACACAACGCCTGGACCAAGGATATTCGTGCCACCGCCGGTCAGGCCGACCGGGACGCATTCATGTCGCTCTGGGCCGGTCAGGCAGCCGGTCTGGCGCGATCCATGGCCGCCGCCGAACTCGTCGACACGCTCATGCGTGAATACGATGCCTGTGTTCGCGGGTAACATCGACCGCACCCATATTTCACAAGAAACGTCGACATAACAGTGTCTTGAGAGAATCCGCATGATCGATTCGCAGGAACGACCTTATCTGGAGCGCTGTCTCGCGCTTGCCGAACAGGCCCTGGAGGCCGGCGACGAACCTTTCGGCTCGGTCCTGGTGGACGGCCAGGGTCGAGTACGCGCCGAAGACCGCAACCGTATCGCCGAAGGTGCCGGCGATGCCACCCGCCACCCCGAGTTCGCCCTGGCCCGCTGGGCCGCCGAGCATATGAGCGCGGATGAACGCGCAGCGAGCACGGTCTATACCTCGGGCGAACACTGTCCGATGTGTGCAGCAGCGCACGCCTGGGTCGGCCTGGGCCGTATCGTCTATGCCAGCAGCTCGAATCAGCTGGTGGCATGGCTGACCGAACTGGGCGCCGCCAAGCCGCCGGTCACGCCCCGGCCGATTCACGAAATCGCGCCGGACGTGCTCGTCGACGGCCCGGTGCCGGATCTGGCCGAGCGCGTCCAGGCACTGCACGCACGCCGTCACGCCGGCGGCTAGTACGCATCAGGCGAAGACGTTCTAGCCTTTTTCGTTGAACATCTGAATACGCCCGCCGTCGACCACCAGGTCGTGGCCGTTGACGAACCCGGCCTCGTCGCTGGCTAGAAATACCGCCGCGTTGGCGATATCCACGGCATAGCCCGAGCGGGGCAGCGGCGTGGCCTGGGCGAGATTGTTCGTGAGCTTGTCGAGCTTGGCAGCGTTTTCTTCCTCCGAGAGCGTTTGCGCCCGCGCCGAGCCGCCCCAGAAGATCGGCGTAGCGATGGCACCCGGGGAGATCGCGTTGACGCGGATGCCGTAGGCGCCGAGTTCCACGCTGGCGATACGGGTGAAGTGCGCGGCCGCCGCCTTGGCGCCGGAGTAGAGATAACCGCCCTGGTTGAGCCGGTGCCCGGCGATGCTGGCGTTGTTGATGATGCTGCCGCTGCCATGGTTCTTCATCACCCGCGCGGCGTGCTTGATGCCGAAGGCCACGCTGCCGGCCAGCAGGCGCATGAAATGGTCGAAGCTGGCCTCGTCGATGGTTTCGGCAGTGCTGCGCTCGCCCGCGCCGGCGTTGTTGAACAGGCAGTCGAGCCGGCCGAAGCGGTCGACCGTGGCATCGACAAGGGCCGCCATTTCGTCTTCGTTGCTGACGTCGGTTCGGGTGAAGGCGACCTTATCGCCAAGCTCGGCGGCCAGCGCTTCGCCCTTGTCCACGCTGCGCGCAGCGAGCATGAGCGTCGCGCCTTCCTCGGCGAAACGGCGAGCCGTCGCCTCGCCGATACCACTGGTGGCGCCGGTGATGATGGCAATCTTGTTTTGCAGGCGTGCAGTCATGTCGGTTGTTTCCTCATCGACGACAAAACGCCCGCCGGTGGCACCGGACGGGCGTTGTATCGAGCTTTTGTCGGGGTTGGCGTTACCGGTTTTCGAGCTCGGCCAGCGCCTGTTCACGACGTTCGCTCCAGAGCTCGGCGAACTCGTCTTCGGGCAGGTCGGAATTTTCCGCCATCATGTCGCTCCAGGCTGCGCGCAGCGCCTTCAGACGCGCCAAACGGGCCTCGTTCCACTGCGCCGAGTCCTCGCTCCACACGCCGATCTCCTTGAGATAGCGGATCGTGCCGGGATGAAACGGCGCATCGATCGGCGGCACTGCTGCATCCTTGATCGCATAGCGCGACGCGGTGGAGGTGGCGTTCTTGTAGATATCGTAGGTTTCGTCGAGCGCCTTGGTCAGGGCATAGGCGGTGTCGTCGTCCATGTCCGCGCGCACGGTCAGCACCGGATAGCGATAGGCCATGAGCTGGGCCGGATTGTCCTTCGACAGACCGGCGCCCTGGGTTTCCGATACCGGCTTGAACAACGGCGCAATATTGTTGAGCCGTTCCCAGCCCGCTGCGTCGTCGGGATCGAGATCGAGCCATTTGATACCACGCGGCGATTCGGCCAGCTCGTACATCTGGCCGGTCGCAGTCACCGTGCAGGTGACGTCGGCCTTGTCCTCGGCTACCGAACTCATGGTCGCGGCATAGGTGGGAAAGGTGACCACTTCCACATCGTCACGGCTGAGCCCGGCAAAGGCGAGCATGGCATCGCACTTCAGGCTGCTTGAGGGGTTGGCGGCCGGGTAGGCTACGCGCTTGCCCTCGACATCGGCCACGGAGTCGATGTTTTCGTCGGCGGCGACTGCCATGCCGAAGGAATTGACCTTGCCCATGAGCACGCGCAGATCCTGCGGCCCGAAGCGCGGCGTAGCGAAATCGAACAGGCCCTCGGTCGCAAAGAAGGTCTCGTTGCCCAGAAAACCGATATCGGCGCGGTCGTTGAAGATCGGCTGCAGACGCCCGATCGCCGACCCCGAAGGCTGGATACGCACGCGCATGCCGTACTTGCGCCCGAAGGCATCGGCAATCGCCGAGGCCTCGGCATAGCCGGAGGCCCCCAGGTCGTAGGACGTCCAGACCATGGTGCGCGGCATGGCCTCGGGCTGGGCCAGCGCCGCCGTGCTGGAAATCGTCGTCAGGGCCAGGCCCGCTATCAGGCAACGCGCCATTGATCGCAGCATCGGTTCTCCTCCCTTCGCTGTGGTTACGTTTTATTGGAATAACGTTTCACAGACCTTTGCACGAAGCCGGCGCGGGCGCAATTGTCCGTTGTGCTCGCAAGGGCACGGGCTTCCTATTCGAAAGCATGCGTTACCGTCGAACACGCGTGTTTTACTGGCTTTGCAGCGCGGGACAGCGCCGAAGGCGTACGCGCCCGGTATAGCACCGGGCGCGGCTCCGCCGCGAACGATGCGCGCGAGGGGGACTAGCGCGGTGCTAGCAACACCCAGGTCTGGGCATGGATGCCCCAAAACAGCTTCACGCGCTTGAGAACGCGAAGACCGGCTTGCTCCACCTCTGACTCGAAAGCCGCCCGGGGGATCATTTTCACCCGCACCTTCTTGCCCTTGAGTCGCATGGCGGCCCGCTTGGTCCAGTAATGCAGCGAGCCGTCATCGTAATAGGTCATCACGATCTGGCGGCCGTCGCCTGCGAGGGTCTGCAAGGCCCGCACCCGCAGTTCGGGATGATGCAGGTGCTGAAACAGGCGCACGCACAGCACCCGTTTTGCCGGCGCGGCCTTCGTTGGCAAGGGCTCGAGTACGTCGGCACGCTCGGCATGGTCTGTCGCGTCGAAGCGGTCGTGGCCGCTGTAGATATCGACCATCGCCTGCGACTGGTCCATGGCGCTGACCTTGAAGTCCATCTGCTTGAGCAACGGATAGAAACGCCCGTAGCCACAGGGCAAATCCACGATATGACCGTTGCAATCGCTATAGGCGTGGGCAAGAAGACGTTTCGCCAGCCGCTGTTCACGCCATGCCACGAGGCGCTGAAACACGCCGCTATAGCGTGTCTGTGCATAGCGCCGGCCGGCGTCGTCGCGTTTGAACGGGCGGGTGGAGTCGGCTTGTTGCACGGTGCGTCTCAGTAGGATCCCTGAGCAGACAGTACCCGATTTCGACGCTACGAAGGCGATAGCTTGTCCAGGTTTCTAAAAGCAACCTGGACAAACCATGTCGAATGCCAACTTGGTATTTTCAAAGCATTGTTTATAGGCGTTTTTTAATTATAGCCGCACATATCGGCAACGGCCGACCTAGCCCTTTATATGCATGCCACCTGCATTTTTTAACTTTTCCTTAACGCCGTTCGCGCGAATCCGGCCCTATCCGATACTTCATGGATGCAGGCCACCGAATGCGCTGGAAGAGCCGGTGGCGGCGCCGGCCCTGAGCGATGCCGCCGCGTTATTAGCCCGGAACCAAAACAGCGGCCTGCATCAGCTGTTTTCAACGCTTTCGAAAAATGCACGCCGGCACTGGCCCGTCGTTTCTTTCAATCGCTTCAAGGCCGTCGGCCGTGGCGTGCGTGCTTTCGCAAACGCGCGTTATCAACCCGAAAAATCATCTATCGAATAATCTGTTTGGGTCGGGTTAATCATGCCGGAAGGCTGGCCTGTCGATGGCGCCGCTCGTATCGTCGGCCATCGATCTCAGTCGCCGTCGCCGCGCACCCGTTCCAGCTGTCGGCACAGCATGCTTGCGCCATCGAGCATGCGTACCGTGGCGCGCTGGATGAGATCCGGCGGCACGAAGAACAGGTGATCGTTCTCCACCGCCTGCAGCCCGGGCCAGTCGCGCCAGTCGTCGAGCCAGTCGGGGCGTTCGTCGCCCATGCCGCTGGCCACGATGGCCTGCGGATCGCGCTCGAGCACCGATTCGATGCCGACTTTGGGCGCCAGTGATACCGCATCGGCAAAGATATTGCGCCCGCCGCACAGACGGATGACCTGACCGACGAACTGGTCGCCGGCCAGGGTCTGCAACGGCTCGTCCCAGACCTGATAAAACACGCTCACCGGCGGGCGACTGGCATAGCGCTGGCGTAGCGCTGCCAGCCGGCGGTCGAAGCGCGCGGCCGCGGCGTTGGCCGTGTCGCGCGTATCGCCAAGCGCCCCCAGGTCCCGAATTGCACGGGCGATATCCTCGAGCCGGCGCGGCCGGTCGACATACACGGGAATACCCAGTGCCTCGAAGCGTGCGAGGGTGGCCGGATCGCCGCCCTGGCCCGAGGCCCAGGCCACCACCAGATCGGGGTTTTTCGCGAGCACCGCCTCGAGGCTGATATTGGTATAGCCGCCAACTTCGGGGATCGCCCGGGCCGCGGGCGGGTAATCGCTGTACGACACGGCGCCGACGATGCGATCGCCCAGACCGGCGCTATAGAGGTTTTCCACCAAATGCGGCGCAAGCGCGACGATACGTTTCGCCGGCGCCTCCAGGCGGACGACCTCGCCGCGAAAATCGGTGGCTGCGACCGCGGCAGCCATACTCGACGCCGACCACGACAGTCCGAACAGCAGCAGCACTGCGAGCATGCACGCTTTGCCCTGCCGCGCGTATCGATAGATCCACATCAGCACAGCCCTCGTATCGCAATCGTATTCAATGCCGCGTCCAGGCGCGCCGCCGCCGGGCCGCCCCCGGGCAGACCGAAACGCAGCCAACGCCCGTCATCGCCCAGCCGGGTCCATATCGCCTGTTCGGCCAGTGTCGTATGAACACGCCCCGCCCGTTCGTCGTCATCGAAAAACACGCTCGCGAACAACCCGGCGCTGGCGACGACCTGATAGGAAAAATGCCGGTCCAGTAGTTCGACCAGCGATCGTGAACTATCGATGATGCGGCGGTGCTGGCCTGCCTGCCAGGCCCGGTCGACCAGCGCGTGGCGGCCGATCCAGCGGGCCGGATGGCTCACGCCCCAGGGCTGCAGCTGCTCGTGCAGGGCTGTCGCCGCCGGGCCGCGGCCAATCATGAAGCCCAGCCGCAGCCCGGCCAGACCGAAGAACTTGCCCAGCGAGCGCAGCACGAGCGCGTTGGCCGGCAGACCGCCGTGGTCCAGGCCGTCGTTGCAGTCGGCAAACGCGGCATCGACCAGCAACAGGCCGTTTCGTCGGCCGAGCCCATGGGCCAGCGCACACAGGCGTTCGATATCGGCACGTTCGCCGGTGGGATTGTTCGGCGTGATGACCACGGCATGATCGAGCGTATGCGAGAGCGCAGAAAGCCCCGGCAAATCGTCGTAGGTCACGATCTCGTGCCCGGCCGCGGCCCAGGCCCGGCCATGTTCGGCATAGCCCACGGCCGGCACCCCCACACGCCCCGACCCGCGATGTGCAGCGATGGCCCGCGGCAGCTCGCGGATCGCGAACTGGCTGCCCGGCAGGGCAGTGACGGCGTCGGCCGGGGCCCGATAATAGTCGGCGGCAGCCGCGATCAGGCCATCCTCGGCCTCGGGCAGCCGTGCCCAGACGCGATCCGGCACCTCGGGCACCGGATACGACCAGGGCGCAATACCGGTGGACAGATCCAGCCACTGGTTTTCGGCGATGCCGTAGCGCCGGCTCGCCTCGCCCAGTCGACCGCCGTGATTCAACGCCATAGCCAGTCCAGCACCACGATCGCAACGACCCATAAAACAAGGGTGCGCCCGACCAGGGCGATGGCCCGCTCGATATCGCCGCCGCCAGGGTACACACCACAGCCGAAAGCCAGCCGCTGTCGATAGACGCCGTGGTAGTAGGCGCCGCCGCCTAGCCGCACACCCAGCGCACCGGCGCCGGCACACATCACCGGCCCGGCGTTCGGGCTGGCCAGTGCCTTCGCCTGTTGCTGCCAGCAGCGCAGCGCCGGGCGCGCACGGCCGATCAGCACGAACGACAACGCGGTCAGGCGGGCGCTCGGCCAGTTGGCCAGATCGTCCGCCCGTGCGGCCGCCCAGCCAAAGCACCGATAACGCGGCGTGCGATAGCCCCACATCGCATCGAGGGTGTTGATCGCACGATGCGCGACGGCCGCCGCCACGGCGCCGGCAGGCCCGACGACCAGCCCGCCGGCGGCGAACCAGAACAACGTTGCATGAACGCCGTCGCCGGCGTTCTCCAGCAGCGATTCGAGCGCGGCGCGACGAATCGCGGCCACGTCCATGGGCGCCGTATCCCGACTGACCAGACAGGCCACCGCACGCCGTGCGCCGACCACGTCGCCGGCCTGTAAAGCGGTTTCAACGGCGCGCGTATGCGCCTTGAGGCTGTGCCAGGCGATACACAGCCACAGCACGACCGTCGCGGCCAGCCAGCCGGCGAGGGGCGGCAGCACCCAGACAGCCACGCCGCCGGCGACCGCTGGCACCGCCACGAGCACAAGCCAGGCCAGCCCGCCGGCCCAGCGGCGACGCGGCAGACGACGATCCAGCGCCTCAGCCAGTCGACCAAAGCCGACCAGCGGATGGCCGACACGCGGCTCACCCAGCAGGGCATCGAGGGCCAGGCCGCCGATCGTCGCCAGGGTCAACTCCACGGGCCTATCCACAGGGTCGCGGCGACCAGGGCGGTCGTTTCCACCAGCTCGATCAGCGCGCCGACCACGTCGCCGGTATAGCCGCCGATACGCCGCTGCCAGAGCGCCCGCCAGAACAGCCCCACCGCGAGCGCGGCCAGCGTTGCGACAGCGCCGAGCACCAGGCCCGCGAACGCCAGGGTCAGCACGACGACTATCGCTGCCATCGCCCAGGCATCGCGACGCGAAAGATTCAACGCCATCGTGCTGGCCAGGCCTTCGCGACGGCGGTAGCGGGTGCTGGCCATGAGCAGACTGGCCGCGGTACGGGCCAGCACGGCCACCACCAGCAACGCAGCCCCCACCTGCGGCCATAGCGCGATCAGCGCCGCGCTCTTGAGTGCGAGCAGCAGCACCAGCGCGACCACCGCCATCGGCCCGGCGGCCGGGTCTTTCATGACGGCGAGCGTACGCGCCGGATCGCTGCGGCCGTGGCCGGCGAACAGGGCGTCCACGCAGTCGGCCAGCCCGTCGAGATGCAGCGCACCGGTGAGCACGACCCACAGCACCACTAGAAGCCCGGCGCCCAGTACGGCATCGACCGCCTGTAGTGCCGCCGCCGCGCCCGCCAGCACCGCGCCGATGACAAGCCCGACGAGCGGATAACACAGCACCGACCGGCCGGAATCGACCGCCGGTACCGGCGTGACAATCAGCCGCCCCATCGGCAGCGTGGTGAGCAGGCCAAAAGCCAGCCACAGCGGCTGCAAGAACGCATTCACCGTGCGCATGACGAGGCCGCGCCGAAGTCGATGTTGTGGGCCACCAGCTGGGTGAAATCCCGCGCCTCGTCGTGCACCACGCGCAGCCGCGTCAGACAGGCATAGGGCACCTCGATACGGTGCATCGCGGCACCGGGCATATCGAGCAGGTCGGCCAACAGGGCACGTATCAGGCCACCGTGGGCGACCAGCACCAGATGGCGGCCGGCATGGACATGGACCGCGTCGTCGAAGGCGGCCCGGGCGCGGGCACGCAGATCGCACAGGACTTCGCCAGCCGGCGGGCCGTTGTGCTCGGGGTCGTCGAACCAGGCCTGGGCGGCGTCGGCGGCGTCGCGCCAGACCTCGGCCACCGGCCGGCCTTCCCAACGACCGAAATCGATTTCGCGCAGGCGCGCGTCGATCTCGATCGAAAGCCCGCGCGCGGCCGCCAGCCGCTCGGCAAAGAACCGACAACGGCGCAGCGGCGATGCGATGACGTGTTGCCAGCCCGGCTGCGCATCGGCCTGCGCCTGCATACGCGCCAGCCCCGCCTCGGACAGCGCCACGTCCAGGCTGCCACGAAAGATCGGGCCGCCTTCGCATTCGCCGTGGCGCAGCAGATCGACGAGCGTTGTCGTGGCTTCAGGCATCGCGGTTCGTCACCCCGGCTTCGTCGAAGGTGGCCATGCCGGCATGCAGGGCCAGGGCGTCGCCGATCACGCCCAGCGCCAGGGCCGCGCCGCTGCCTTCGCCAAGACGCATGTCCAGATCGAGAAGCGGCCTTGCTTCGAGCATATCGAGCAGGTAACGGTGGCCGGCTTCGGCGGAACGATGCCCGAACAGCTGCCAGTTCGCACAGTCCGGCGCGATTTCGCGGGCACACAGTGCCGCCACGCTGGCGATGAAACCATCCACCAACACCGGCACACCCGCCTGGGCCGCGGCCACGAAGGCGCCCGTAAGCGCGGCGATTTCGAAGCCGCCGACACAGCGCAGCATCGACAGCGCCCGTGCCGAGCCGGTAGCGCCCTGCCAACTTGCGCGATGCCGGGCCAGCCCCGCTTCGACCACCGCCTGCTTGCGCGCCAACCCGGCGGCATCGATACCGGTACCCCGGCCGACGACCTGTGCCGGCGTGGCACCGCTCAGGCCGGCCAGTATCGCTGCCGCGCTGGTGGTATTGCCGATGCCCATCTCGCCGCCGATGAACAGATGCGCCGACGGCGACACACGCTCGCGCCCCGCCTGCAATGCCTGTTCGAGCTCGCCGGCCTGCATCGCACAGCTTTGGGTGAAATCGGCGGTGCCGGCAGCGATACGGGCATCGATCACGCTGGCGCAGTCGGCCGGCGGGGCCACCGCGCCCAGGTCGACGATCGAAAGGCGGGCATCGTGGCGCCGTGCCAGTACACAGATCGCCGCGCCGCCGGCGGCGAAGTTGGCGATCATCTGGCCGGTTACGGCCTGATCGAACGCCGACACGCCGCGGGCCGCCACGCCGTGGTCGGCCGCGAAGACGACGATATCGATAGCGTCGAGCACGGGTACGATCTGGCCCTGCCAGCCGGCGAACGCCTCGGCCAGCTCTTCCAGGCGGCCAAGCGAGCCGGGCGGCTTGGTGAGCATGGCCTGGCGGGCACGCGCACCGGCTCGGGCGGCTTCATCGATCGGGGCGATCGGCTCGTGCAGCCAGTCGGTCATGCGCCGTTCTCCTTGAGCGTCAATGGCAGGCCCGCCACCACCAGCGTGACCGTATCGCAGCACGCCGCCAGGGCCTGGTGCAGCCGCCCGGCCTCGTCGGCGAACCGCCGCGACAGCGCCCCCAGCGGCACGATGCCGGAGCCGACCTCGTTGGATACGAAAATCAGTCTCGCCCGGCTGGCGTCGACCGTCGCAAGCAGGGCGTCACGTTCCTCGGCCCATGTCAGCGTGCCCGTGTCCTCGGCAAGACAATTGCTCAACCACAGCGTCAGACAGTCGACGAGAATACAACGGTCGGGGCCGTCCAGCCGGCGCAGGCAGGCGCCCAGGGCGCGCGGGGCTTCCACGGTTTGCCAGCGCGTATCGCGCTGTTCGCGGTGATGCTGGATACGGGCCGCCATTTCGTCGTCGCCGGCCTGGGCCGTGGCCACATAGAACCAGCGCGCTACGGGCAGCGACAGGGCCCGCGTTTCGGCATGACGGCTCTTGCCACTGCGCGTGCCGCCCAGCACGAGTGTCTTCATATCGTTCTCCGCGGGCCGGTGAATCGTTCAGCCATGCAGCACGACCGGGGTATGCGTATCCGGATGGGTGATCACCCGGGTCTGGGTGTCGAACAGGCGTTGCATGCGCTCCGCGGTGACCACCGCGGCCGGCGTGCCGGCAGCAATGGTCTGGCCATCGCGAAGCGCCAGCATGCGATCGGCATAGCGTGCGGCCAGGCTGATGTCGTGCAGCACGCTCACCACCGCCACGCCCTGGGCGGCCAGGGCGGCCACTTGGCGCATCACCAGGCGCTGATGGCCGAGATCGAGCGCGGCCACCGGTTCGTCCAGCAGCAGCAGCCGATCGCCGGCGTCCTCGGCACGCCAGAGCTGGCTCATGACCCGAGCCAGCTGCACGCGCTGTTTCTCGCCGCCGGACAGCCGGGTGTAGGGTCGGTCGCGCAGATGGGCAATATCGCAGGCCGCCAGCGTTTCGGCCACGATTTGCCGGTCGGCGACGCTGCCCGATGCGTGCGGGCTACGCCCGAGCCGTACGACTTCGGCCACGGTAAACGGAAAGCTCAGCGCGCTGGCCTGGGGCAGCAGCGCGACCCGACAGGCGCGCTCGCGCGCCGGCCAATCCGCCAGCGCCCGTCCGCCCAGACGGATAGCGCCGGCGGCGGGCGTCGTATCGCCAATCAGGGCATGAACCAGACTCGACTTGCCAGCGCCGTTGGGCCCGATCACGGCCAGATGCTCGCCGGCGGCAAGCCCGAACTCGGCCGCCTCGACCACGGCGCGTCCGCCGACGGTCAGCGTCAGCCCCGCGACTTCGAGCAGGGGCGTATTCACAGGCCGTACTCGCGGCGACGCCGCAACAAGGAGATGAAAAACGGCGCGCCCAGCAGCGCGGTCAGCAGACCCACGGGCAGTTCGGTCGGCGCTACGACAACGCGCGCCAGCGTATCCGCCACCAGCAGCAGAATCGCGCCCGCCAGCGCCGAGGCCGGCAACAGCCAACGATGATCGGGGCCGATGAGCATGCGCACGATATGCGGCACGACCAGTCCGACGAAGGTAATCGCGCCGGCGACCGCCACCGATACGCCCACACCGGCCGCCGTCAGCAGGACCAGCTGGCGCTTGATGCGGTCCACGGCGATGCCCAGATGCCGGGCCTCGGACTCGCCCAGCAACAAGGCATTGAGGGCATCCGCCTGTCGCGGCAGCACGACGAATATCAGCGCGGCCACGGCAGCCACGATCGCCACCCGGGACCAGTTGGCGCCGTCGAGCCCGCCCATGCGCCAAAGGCTGATCCGGCGCAGCATTTCGTTGTCGGCATGAAATTCCAGCAGCGAGCCGATACTGCCGGCCAATGCGCCGATCGCAATGCCTGCCAGCAGCATGGTCGCCACCGACGTGCCCTGGGGACCGGTGGCCAGCCGATAAACCAGCAGCACCGCGGCCGTGCCGCCGACAAACGCGCCCAGCGACACCAGCGACAGGCCGATAAAGCCGGCCGCCCCGCCCGCGAATACGATGACCAGACTCGCGCCCACCGAGGCGCCGGCGGTCACGCCGATCAACGACGGATCGGCCAGCGGATTGCGAAACAGCCCCTGCATGGCCGCGCCGCAGATCGCCAGCAGCGCGCCGACCAGCGCGGTAAGCAGGGCACGCGGCAAACGCAGTTGCCGCACGATCAGCGCCAGCCGCTGCATGCCCTCGTCGCGGCCCACGAGCACGGCCAGCACGTCCAGCGCCGGCAGACGCACCGCGCCGAGCATGACCGCGGCCAGCAGACACAGGGGCAAAGCCAGCGCGAGCAGCCAGACCAGCCGGCGCGGGCTCATGGCAGCACCTCGATATCGATGGCGGCTTCCACGGCGTCGGCCAGACGCTCGAACTGACGCTCGCGTACGGCCGCCACGTCTTCGCTGACCGCGTTCTCGTAGCCGGCCCAGGCAAGCAGCGCGGCACAGCCCTCGGCCGTGTCGAACAGGCCGTGCAGATAGGTGCCGGCCACCCGACCATCGCTACTGATCGCGCCATCGAAGCCGGTTTCGAGCTCGAGAAATGGCCGAGCCAAATCGGCACCGCGGGTCACCCCGCAATGAATACGATAGCCGGCGACCGCCGCCTGATCGTCCGACAGGCCGGCCGCAACAAGCCGGCCGCGGACATTCTCGAGATGTTTCTCGCGGCGGATCTCGGTGGCGATATCCAGTACGCCCAGCCCCTGAACCGTGCCCGGCGTGTCTTCCACGCCGTAGGGATCGTCGATCACGCGGCCGAGCATCTGATAGCCGCCACAAACGCCGAGCACGTGCCCGCCGTAGCGCAGATGCCGGGCGATATGGCCGTCCCAGCCGTTGGCCGTGAGCCATTGCCGATCGGCACGCACATTCTTGGAGCCCGGCAATACGATGAGATCGGCGCCACCGGGGCGCTGGCCCGGCCCGACCCATTGCAGATCCACACCCGGCTGCAGGCGCAGCGCATCCAGATCGGTATGGTTGGAGATGCGCGGCAACGCCGGCACCTGCACCACGAAGCGGGCATTTTCATCCAGGCGCTGGTCGCGGGCGATGGCATCCTCGGCTTCGAGATAGAGCCCGTCGAGCCAGGGCAGCACGCCGAACACCGGCTTGCCGGTCTCGCGTTCAAGCCATTCCAGCCCGGGTTCGAGCAGGGCGATATCGCCACGAAAGCGGTTGATGACGAAACCCGCGATACGTGCGCGCTCGGATTCGGACACCAGCGCGAGCGTACCCACGATCTGGGCGAACACGCCGCCCTTGTCGATATCGGCCACCAGAACCACCGGGCAGTCTACGGCCTCGGCAAAACCCATATTGGCGATATCGTTGGCGCGCAGGTTGATCTCGGCCGGGCTGCCGGCGCCTTCGACCAGCACCCGCTCGTATTGGCTGACCAGACGCGTATACGAGGCCCGTACCGCAGCCATCGCCGTGGGCTTGTAGTGGTGATAGTCGCTGGCCGACATTCCGGCGACGGCCTGGCCGTGGATGATGACCTGCGCGTTGCAATCGCTCGACGGTTTGAGCAGCACCGGGCTCATATCGATGGTGGGTGCGACCCCGCAGGCCGCGGCCTGTACGGCCTGGGCACGGGCGATCTCGCCGCCGTCGGCCGATACCGCACTGTTCAATGCCATGTTCTGCGGCTTGAACGGGGCCACCGACACACCCCGCCGATACCAGGCCCGGCCGAGCCCGGCCACCAGCGTCGATTTGCCGGCATCGGTCGCCGTGCCCTGGATCATAAGCGTCTTAGCAGCCATCGACCCAGCCTGACTGTGGGCGGATAGCGTCGGTAAGCGCGTCGATGACCAGACGCGCCGCATATTCGCCAAACAGGGTGTGCTTGCCCGTGTATGGCAGCGCCTCGCCGGTATCGGCACAGAAGACGGCGGTGGCATCGGTTCCGGTGCCGGTCGCGATGGCATTCGAGAGCGGGCTGCGCGCATCGAGTGATTGCAACGTCGCGGCCTTGGCCTCGGTGAGTGTCGTCAGGGTTTCGACCTGGGCCGCCGGCGTAAGCGCGAGCGTGGTGGCCAGGGCGAGATTGATGGTGCCCACTTCGCAGGGGCCGGGCCGCAGTTCACGCCGGTCCGCACAATCCCCGGCACGTCGGGCGTTGGCCAGGCCGGCGGTCACGAACACACACACAAGCTCGCCCTCGATATCGACCGTGGCGATACGCAGACTGCGCATCGAGGCGGCGGTAAGCATGCCGACACACGGCGCGGCCAGCCCGCGTTGCACTGCGAAATCGGCGATGAGGGTTTGTGGTGTATTCAAGGCGGCCCGGTCGTGGTCGTCGACGTGGCGATTGGCAAAGCCCTGCGCGGTGCCCCAGCCGCCGCCGGCCACGGCCGAACTCAGACAATGCCAGGGCCGGTCGAAAGCAACCGCCAGCCCGCTATCGGCCACGCCGGCCTGCCAGCCCGGCAGCACGAGCGCTGCCGGAATACTCTGCACCGCGGCCGACGGCAGATCGTCGCGTGCAGACCAGCGCCGCCAGGCGCGCGCACCGTCCGCCGCGGTCATGAAAGGAACCTCTGATCTGTTCATACACGGATCGCGTTTGTGTCCCAAAAGGCCTCGATACAAGGCGCATGGCGCCGCGTCATAGCCATCCTATGACCAAGCCATGCAACGCAGTAGCGGGGCCTTTTGGGCCAAACCGCCCTGCGGCAGGGCTTTTGCGCGCGCCTGAGCGGCGCGCATCCTTGTTTATTTGCAATCAGCAAACTGCGGCTCGCGGCTGCTCGTTGGTCGCGCGCAAAAGACTCCGGCGCGACCGTGTATGAATAGATCAGAGGTTCCCTAGTAGTCGACGCCCTTGCGCGCCTTGATGCCCGACTTGAAGGCATGCTTGATGTCCTTGACCTCGGACACCGTATCCGCCAGCTCGCGCAGGGCCGCGCCGCCGCCACGACCGGTGACCACCACCGACTGTTCACGCGGGCGGTTGGCCAGCGCGTCCAGCACTGTCTGTTCGTCGAGATAGCTGTAGCCGATCATGTAGGTCAGCTCGTCGAGCACGACCAGATCGAAGCTGGGGTCGGTGAGCATCGGCTCGACCTTGGCCCAGGTCGCCTCGGCCGCGGCGATATCGCCGCTGCGATCCTGGGTGTTCCAGGTAAAGCCCGTGCCCATCTGATGGAAGGCCACCTGCGGGCAGTGATCGCGCACGTAGATTTCTTCACCGGAAAGCTGCTGGCCCTTGATGAACTGCACCACGCCCACCCGGTGGCCATAGCCCAGTGCGCGCATGACCATGCCGAACGCCGAGGACGATTTGCCCTTGCCGTTGCCGGTGAGCAGCAACAGCACGCCGCGTTCGGTATCGGCGGCCTCGATAGCCGCATCCACGCGCGCTTTCTGTTTCTGCATGGTTGCCTTGTGGCGTGCGGCCTTGGCGTCGTCGTCGCTACGGGATTCGTCGCTCATACGGACTCCGTTGGTAGCGCACGGCCCGAACGGGCCGTGCGGCTTAAGGCTACTGCGGCTGGTAGCGCAGCGTGAAGAAAACGTTGCGGTCGTCCTGATTGTAGAACCGCGCGGTCTGGTATTCCTCGTCGAACAGGTTGTTGAGGCTGGCCTGTACGAGCCAGTCGCGTGCGAGCTCGACCGAGGCGCGCAGGTCGACAAGCTGATAGCTGTCCAGCTCGTTTTCGTTGGCGGCATCGTCATAGCTCGAATCGGCCACCGTCAGGCTCGCCCCGGCACTGTAGCGGCCAAAGGCGCGATCGACATCGAACTGGGCGGTATGGCCAGGCCGCCGCGGCAATTCGTTGCCTTGGTTCGGGCCGGCGGTGCGGTTTTCGGTGTCCAGCCAGGTGAACTGGGCGTTGAGCTGCCAGTCGGCGAGCACGGTGCCGACACTCGCCTCTGCGCCACGGATTCGGATTTTCTGGATATTGCCCGGGGCGAAGGTGGCCGAATCGTAGGCGATCAGATCGTCGATGTCGGTCTGATAGGCATGCAGCGACCAGCGGCCCCAGCCGTGATCGCCGTCGAGGCCCACTTCGACGCTGTCCGATTCTTCCGGATCCAGCTCGGGATTGCCGTAGTTGGGGAAATACAGTTCGTTGAAGGTCGGTGCCTTGAACGCGGTGCCATAGGAAATGCTGGCGGTATAGGCGTCGGCGAAATCGATGCCGTAGGCCGCACTGCCGGTGGCATGCTCGCCGAACTGTTCGTTGTCGTCGCCACGCCCGGACAGCTGCAGATGATGACGGCCCCAATCGCCCAGATACTGGGCAAACACGCCCTTGTTGTCGCGGCTGTCTTCGCGCATATCGCCGGTGAAGTCGTTGCGGCGATCGCCGTCGTTGTCGCCGTCGACGTTTTCGAGCTTGTAGTCGACGCCAAGGGTGAACAGATCGTCGTTGGGCAGGGTGATGTCGTTTTGCCAGCTCAGCTGATGGCGCTGGGTTTCGAAGGCGGTGACATAGCGCCCGTCGAGGAAGTTGTCGGAGTCGTCGCGGCTGTTGCCGTAAGCCAGTTTCGTGCGCCAGCTATCGAGCGGCCGCCAGGCAAGCGAAGTGCCGATGATCTGCTGGATCGTATCGCTCGAGTTCTGGGAGGTGCCGTCGAATTCCACGCTGCTTTCAGCGCGCAGGAAGTTCAGTTCCCATTCGACGCCGTTGTCGAATATCTGACCGTAGTTGAAGGCGACCGATACCCGGTCATAGCCGTCGTCGTCCGGCTCGTCGGTAAAACAGCCGCCGGTGCCGGCCGCGGCCGCCGTACAGGCGTCGAAGCCGTCGGTACGGCGTCCATTCACGCTCAGGTTGTAGTGCGAGTTGTCATCGCTGCCGGACACGCCCACCTGGCCTTCATAGCTGCTGTCGCTGCCCGCGCCGATCTGGAAATAAGGCCGGGTACCCGTCTGGCCACGCCCGTCGCGGGTGAAGATCTGGATCACGCCGCCGATCGCATCGGCGCCATACAGCGACGAGCGCGGCCCACGCACGATCTCGATACGCTCGATCTGCTCGACCGCCAGGTCTTCGATGGCAGCCGCCCCGGCCGTGGCCGAGCGATACTCGACGCCGTCCACCAGCACCAGGGTGTGATCGGACTCGGTGCCACGCAGAAAGATCGAGGTGGCTTTGCCCGGCCCGCCGTTGTTGGTCAGCGTGAGCCCGGGCGTTCGCCGCAGCAGATCGCGTACCGAACGGGCCTGCAAACGCTCGATATCGGCGCGGTCGATGACCGTGGTGGCGGCCAGCGTATTGCTCACCCGCTGCGGGGTACGCGTCGCGGTGACCTGGATATCATCGAGCCGGGCCGTGCGCTCGCCGGCCATGGCGTTTGCCGTGCCGGTATCGGCAGACGTTTGTGCGACCGCGGGCAACGCCGCAGATGCCGCGCACAGCAGCACGACGCGCGCTGATGCGCGATGAAAATTACGATCGATGGACATGGTTCCCCCAATGGTCCCTGGCGCACACACCCGCGCGCCGCAATGGATACAGCCGCGAAATAGCGCCGAAAAGGGACAAAACGGGGAACACGGCGCACGCGAACGCACGCCGCCGGTCTGCCGTTTCATCGCCCGCCGCGATGTCGCTGCCTCGTATCACAGGCCGGTCTCCGGACTTGCGAGCGCCCTTGCGGGCCTTCGACACGCCTTCCCGGGTTTCAAGACCCAGTGGCGTATGTGTCGAATCCAACTCGCCTACCGTTGCGGGGGCAGTGCCGGCCTTGTCGTCACGAGTTTTCGTGGCAACGCACCGGCTTCCCGTTTCACCCGGGCACTTTCGCGCTCGGGCACCTGCGATAGCGCGAAGCCTAGCACCCCCGGCCCCGCCGTCAAGCAGCGCCCATTCTGCGTTGCGCGTCGCCCGCGCGCATTCAGCGACCCGGACACGCCTTCGGCTTCCCGTCTATCCGGATAAACGGATATACTGCGCGCCCATACACACATTCAAGGTATCCATGAGCGATCTGATAGGCGCGCTGGCGCAGCGCATCCTCGTACTCGATGGCGCCATGGGCACGATGATCCAGAACCACGACCCGGACGAGGCCGACTATCGCGGCGAACGTTTCGCGGACTGGGAAAGCGATCTGAAGGGCAACAACGATCTGCTGACGCTGACCAAGCCGGAGCTGATCCGCGATATCACCGCACAATATGCCGCCGCCGGCTCGGATATCCTCACCACGAACACCTTCTCGGCGACGACCATTGCCCAGGCCGACTACCACATGGAAGACCTGGCGGTAGAGCTGAACCTGGAGGCCGCGAAGATCGCGCGCAGCGTGGCCGAGGAATACGCCACGCCGGACAAGCCGCGCTGGGTGGCCGGCGTGATCGGGCCGACCAATCGCACCGCCTCGATCTCGCCCGACGTCAACGACCCCGGCAAGCGCAATACCGATTTCAACGAGCTGGCCAAAGCCTACGGCGAAGCGGCCGAAGCGCTGCTCGACGGCGGCGTCGATATCATCCTGATGGAAACCATCTTCGATACGCTCAATGCCAAGGCCGCGATCTATGCCTACCGCAAGATCCTGCGCGAGCGAAACATCGACGTGCCGCTGATGATTTCCGGCACCATCACCGATGCCTCGGGGCGCACGCTCTCGGGCCAGACCACCGAGGCCTTCTACAACTCGGTGGCTCATGCGCGGCCGCTGACCATGGGCCTGAACTGTGCGCTCGGGCCCGATGCGCTGCGCACCTACGTGGCCGAGATGTCGCGGATCGCGCCCTGCTACGTGCATGCCTACCCGAACGCCGGCCTGCCCAACGAGTTCGGCGAATACGACCTCACGCCCGACGAAATGGCCGAACATATCGGCGAATGGGCCGAATCCGGCCTGCTCAACATGGCCGGCGGCTGCTGTGGCTCCACGCCCGAACATATCGGCGCGATCGCCAAGGCCGTCGAAGGCAAGGCCCCCCGCCGGCGCCCCGAAATCAAACGGGCCATGCGCCTGTCCGGACTCGAGCCATTCTCGGCATCGGCCTGATGAACGGCGTTTCAACGATCCACAACCCGGCCGGGCGCTCGCATGGATGATCGTGATCCGGAAACCTACGCCATTATCGGCGCGGCCATGGCAGTGCATCGCACGCTCGGCAATGGTTATCCGGAAGGCGTCTATCTGGAAGCGCTTGCACTCGAATTCGGCGAACGCGATATCCCGTTCAAGCGCGATGTTGCGCTGCCGGTTCGCTATAAGGGCCGCGATCTGGACTGCGACTACGGCGCCGACTTCATCTGCTACGACAACGTGATTGTCGAACTCAGGTCGGTCGCCGATCTGGCCAATCACGAAAAGGCGCAGACGATTCATTATCTGCAGGCGTCCGAGGCCTCGGTGGGCCTGCTCCTGAACTTCGGCCAGACCACGCTGCAATACCGGCGCTTCAACCGATCGGGCGACTGATCGCTTCTTCAAATCTGTGAAATCTGCCCAATCTGCGGATAAACCCGTCTTATGACCTCAGCAATCAACTTCATCAACATCGGCGAGCGCACGAACGTTACCGGTAGTGCGCGTTTCAAACGGCTGATCAAGGAAGAGGATTACGACACCGCCCTATCGGTGGCCCGTGAGCAGGTCGAGAACGGGGCCCAGATCATCGATATCAACATGGACGAGGGCATGCTCGACTCGGTCGAGGCCATGCGCAAGTTCCTGAACCTGATCGCCGGCGAGCCGGATATCGCCAAGGTGCCGGTGATGGTCGACTCCTCGAAGTGGGAAGTCATCGAGGCCGGGCTGCAATGTATTCAGGGCAAGGGGATGGTCAACTCCATCTCGCTCAAGGAAGGCGAAGACAAGTTCCTGGAACAGGCCCAGGCCTGTCTGGACTACGGCGCCGCCGTGGTGGTCATGGCCTTCGACGAACAGGGCCAGGCCGATACCGAGGATCGCAAGGTCGAGATCGCCGAGCGCGCCTACCAGTTGTTGATCGAAAAGCTCGACTTCCCGCCCGAAGACATCATCTTCGACCTCAACATCTTCGCCATCGCCACCGGTATCGAAGAGCACAACAACTACGCCGTGGACTTCATCAACGCCACCAGGCGCGTGCGTGAATCCTGTCCGGGCTGTCATGTCTCCGGCGGGCTGTCGAACGTATCGTTTTCGTTTCGTGGCAACGAAACCGTGCGCCAGGCCATGCACTCGGTGTTTCTCTACCACGCGATTCCGGCCGGGCTGGACATGGCCATCGTCAACGCCGGGCAGCTGGAAGTCTATGACGACATTCCGGAAAAGCTGCGCGAGGCCTGCGAGGACGTTGTCCTCAACAAGCGCGACGATGCCACCGAACGGCTACTCGACCTGGCCGAGGAATACAAAGGCAAGGGCAAGAAGAAGGATTCCAAGGAAGACCTCGCCTGGCGTGAGTTCGAGGTCAACAAGCGCCTCGAACACGCGCTGGTCAAGGGCATCGACAGCTACGTCACCGAAGACACCGAAGAAGCCCGCCAGCAGGCCACCCGGCCGCTGGATGTGATCGAAGGCCCGCTCATGGACGGCATGAACGTGGTGGGCGATCTGTTCGGTGCCGGCAAGATGTTCCTGCCGCAGGTGGTGAAATCCGCGCGTGTGATGAAAAAGGCCGTGGCCTATCTGCTGCCCTTCATCGAAGAAGAAAAAGAAGAGGCCGACAAGGGCTCGAACAACGGCACCATCATCATGGCGACGGTGAAGGGCGACGTACACGATATCGGCAAGAACATCGTCGGCGTGGTGCTCCAGTGCAACAACTTCGAGGTGATCGATCTCGGCGTGATGGTGCCGATGAACGACATCCTCGACGCCGCCGAGAAGCACAACGCGCACGTCATCGGCCTGTCCGGGCTGATCACCCCCTCGCTCGACGAAATGGTCAACGTCGCCGCCGAAATGCAGCGTCGCGGCATGAACACGCCGCTGCTCATCGGCGGGGCGACCACCTCGCGCGCCCATACCGCGGTCAAGATCGACCCCGTCTATGAGGGTGCTGTGATGTGGGTGAAAGACGCCAGCCGTTCCGTGCCGGTGGCCTCACGCATGGTCAGCGCCGAGGGCCGTGCCAAGCTGGAAGCCGAGCTCAAGGACGACTACGACAAGCTGCGCGAGCGCCACGCCAACAAGCGCAAGGACAAGTTCCTGACCCTGGCCGATGCGCGTGCCAACGCGGTGAAGCTGGACTGGGACAACTACGAGCCGCCGCGCCCGCAGCTGCCCGAAACCACCGACTACGCCCTGCGCGAGGCGCCACCGCATATCAGCGGCGAGGCCAGCGACGAATCCGGCGTCTATGTGTTCGAGGATTTCCCACTGGAAAAACTCGTGGACACCATCGACTGGACGCCGTTCTTTCTGTCCTGGGAGATGCGCGGTCGCTATCCGGACATCCTCAACGACCCCCACAAGGGCCCCGAGGCGCGCAAGCTCTTCGACGAGGCCCAGGCCATGCTCAAGCAGATCGTGGAAGACAAATGGCTCACCGCGAAGGGCGTGGCAGGCATCTTCCCGGCCGAGCGCGTGGGCGACGATATCCACGTGTTAAGCGACGATCGCAGCGAAACCGTGCATATCATGCACAACCTGCGTCAGCAGACCGAGCATCGCGAAGGCGTGCCCAATCGCTCGCTGGCCGATTTCATCGCCCCGAAAGAGTCGGGCAAGAAGGACTGGGTGGGCGCGTTTGCGGTCACCGCCGGGCTCGGTTCCAACGAAATCGTGCAGCGCTTCAAGGCCCAGAACGACGATTACAACGCCATTCTCGTCGAAGCGCTGGCCGATCGTCTGGCCGAATCCTTCGCCGAATGGCTGCACAAGTTCGTGCGTACCGAAATCTGGGGCCATTCCGCGGACGAATCCCTGTCCAACAGCGACCTCATCGGCGAGAAGTACCACGGTATCCGTCCGGCCCCGGGTTATCCGGCCTGTCCGGAACATACCGAGAAGGACACGCTCTGGCAGATGCTCGACGTCGAAGCGCGTACCGGCATCGAGCTGACCGAATCGCGGGCGATGTGGCCGGGTGCGGCGGTATCCGGCTGGTATTTCAGCCATCCGGAATCGCGCTATTTCGTGGTGGGCCGCGTAGCCAAGGATCAGGTCAAGGACTATGCGGCGCGCAAGGGCTGGGATATCGCCACTGCCGAAAAATGGATCGGCCCCAACCTTGGCTACGAGCCGGGCGGCGGCGAGGACTAGACCCCACTGCCCGCACGTGGCCTGGCCTATCAGTCGTCGGCCGGCTGTTCGCCAAGACGGCTGCGCACCTCGGCCGGCAGGTTGTCCGGGGCATAGTCGCCGACCCGGCGCAGGCGCTCTCCGACCGAGGGGTGGAAGGCATCGTCGCGCCCGGGCCGGCGCACATAGCGGCCCAGCAGTCGCCAGAGGCCGTGGTAGGAGTGGTGCAGCGTGCCGGCAGGGTCGCCCTGTAGCCGATCGAAAGCGTCCGGCTTGAGAGCCAGCCCCTGGGCCTGCGCCTGTTCGAGCATCCAGCCCAGCGTGATATCGGCCAGGCCACGTTCGTCGTAGCCGCCACCGACATCGCTATGCACGCCGGCAAACCACAGCTGGCGCGCATTCTGGCCGGGCTTGAGCGCGCTCTCGTCCCAGGGCGTGGGCTCGAACTTGCGCCGCTTTTCGTCGATCGCAAGCGCGTGGACGGCATGACATACGCCAGGGCTGAGCTTGTTGTCATGAAAGCTGCGTAGCCGGATCAGCACGCCCAGCGCGCCCACCGTTTCCCAGACGCCGACAAAATGCGGCGCACAGCGGGTCAGCGGCTGCTGATAGCGCTCGACCGCCGACGTATCGCCGTCGAGCCATGCCTTGACCGTCTCTTTCGCGCGAGCGTGATCGCCGGGTTCGAGTATGCCCACCTGATCGATCAACGCGGCCAGCGAGCGGGCCGCGAAGGCGCCCCGGCTGAAGCCGAACAGGAACACGCGATCCCCCGGGGCATAGGTATCGATCAGGAATCGGTAGGCGCGGACCAGGTTCTGGGTAATGCCGTACCCGAACGCCGCACCCAGACCCTTGCCCAGGGTTTCGCCCACGTTCACGCCAAAAAAGCGCGCGCCGAAGGTGCCCACGCCCGGTTCGTAGAACACACGCTGGTCCGGGCCGTCCACGAGCGCGTTGTAGAGATGGACGACGTTGGTGTTCGAACTGGCGAACTGGCTGTTGGTGCCGTCGCAGCACACGACGATGTTCTTGGCCATGGGGCGATCGCCCGACAGGAAACAGGACGGTCACGGTCACAGCGATTACCGCCGGCTGCAATCCGGATGTGTGCCTAGGCGTGTTCGAACGCCGACCCCACGAACGCTACAATGAGCCGCCCCGCCGGTCGAACGCAACGCTCCCGTTGTGTTGAAAGGCCGTAGCCCAAGCCGCAGGACCTCGGGTCGATGCTCGATCTACCGAAATTATCCGTGTTCGTTCCCACGTTCATGCTGGTCTCGCTCACGCCGGGCATGTGCATGATGCTGTCGCTGAGCCTGGGCATGAGCATCGGCGTGCGCCGCACGCTCTGGATGATGGCTGGCGAGCTGGTGGGCGTGGGCCTGGTGGCGGTTTCGGCGGTGATCGGTGCCGCGACCCTCATGCTGAGTTATCCGACGCTGTTCACCGCGCTCAAACTCGCCGGCGGCGCCTATCTGGTCTATCTGGGTATCGCGATGTGGCGCGCCAGCGGCGAATCGGCATTGCCGGCCGCCAACCGGGACGGCGACGCACTACGTCCGGCCGGCCTGATCACCCAGGGCTTTGTGACCGCAATCGCAAACCCCAAGGGCTGGGCCTTCTTCATCGCGCTGCTGCCGCCGTTTCTCAACCGCGACAACGCTCTGGCGCCCCAGCTTCTGGTGCTGGTCGGCGCCATTCTGACCATCGAGTTCTGTTCGCTAATGGTCTATGCGGGCGGCGGCCATGCCGTGCGTAGTTTCTTGCGCGAGCCGCGCAACGTGGTGCGGCTCAACCGCGTGGCCGGCAGCCTGATGATGGCCGTCGGCGTGTGGCTGGCGCTGGGCTGAACGCGCGGAACGCGTTCAGCCCGGCGTCGCACGCGCAATCATCCAGATCGCCACCGTCTGGATGATCAGACCGGCGACCAGCAGCACCCACGCGGACGAAACCGCCATCGAGGCGATATAGAGCAGTCCGGCCACCACTGCCGGCACCAGCGCATAGGGAATCTGTGTGCGCACATGGGCGATATGATCCGAACCGGCAAAGATCGACGACATCACCGTGGTATCCGAGATCGGCGAGCAGTGATCGCCAAAGATCGAGCCGGAGAAGATGGCACCGATCGCCATATGCACCAGCGTGATATCGCCGATGTTGTAGGCCAGCGGTACCGCGACCGGGGTGAGGATCGCCATCGCGCCCCAGGAGCTGCCGGTCGCAAACGAAATCACCATCGCGATGGCGAAGATGAGCACCGGCAACAGCCCCGGCGAGAGCCAGTCGCGGGTGGCTGCGATGACGTGTTCGCCGGTATCCAGCGCGCCGGTCACCGTGCCAATCGTCCATGCCAGGACCATGATCACCAACGCCGGCAGCATGGTGCGAAAACCGGCCAGCAGCGTGTTTTCGCAGTCCTCGAGGGTTTGCCGTTGAAACAGTGCCAGGGCCATGGCCGTACAGACCATGGCGAAGGCAGCCCAGGATAGCGACACGGCCACGTCGGTATCGGCCAGGGCATCCATGAGCGGCTTGCCCTCGGCGCCGCCGCCGGTATACCACAGCGCCCAGCAGGCCACGCCGAGCAGTACGCCCAGCGGCAACAGAAAGTGATACAGCCGGCCGTTTTCGGTATCCGCTTCGCCGAGATCGTTCTCGATCGCCGACAGCGGCGTGTCCCCCGGCGCGACCAGGTCGCCGTCTTCCTCGGCACGCCGCTCGGCCGCACGCATGGGCCCGAAGTCGCCCAGAATCACGATCGTGGGCACTGCCACCAGGCACAGCAGGGCATAGAAGTTCCACGGAATCGACTGCAGGAACGCCATGTAGGGCTTTTCCGTGGTCAGGCTCAAAGCGGTGAACGCGGCCGCGATCAGCGACACCTGATAGCCGATCCAGTCCGAAACGGGGCCGAGGGTGGCCATGGGTGCCGAGGTGGAATCCAGAAGATAGGCCAGTTTTTCGCGCGAGACGCGATGTTCCCCGGTCAGATCCCGCGTCGCGTTACCCACGATCACCGAATTGACGTAGTCGTTGAAGAAGATCACCAGCCCGAGCAGCCAGGTCAGCAGCTGGGCACTGCGCCCGGTGGAAATACGCCGCGACAGCCAGCGCGAAACCGCATGCGAGCCGCCGGTGCGATACATGAACGCCGCGCCGGCGCCCAGCAGTGATACCAGCACCAGAAAGCGGGCGTTCCATTCGTCGGTCATCACCTCGGCGAACCAGTCGAAGGTCTGGCCCACCGCGGCCACCGGATTGCCGGCCACGAACCAGCCGCCGATCCAGATCGCCAGAAACAACGACATATTGACGCGCCGTGTTGCAAGCGCGAGCAGCACCGCAGCCAGCGGCGGGGTGAGAGAGATGATCAGATCCATGCAATAGTTCGCCGGCGCGGCTGCGCGCGCAGGCGTCCCCCAGAGAAATTCCGTTTCAGATTGGCACGAATCGCCTGCATGGTGAAGGCATGTCGGCTTGAATCCGCCGGCATCGCGACTGTGTTGTAATCGACGACAGGTCTTTACAGCCGTGTCGAAACACGAGCGCGCCATGCTGCAACGCCTTCGGACGTCTCGCCTCAAGCAATTCGGCCCCGGCCTGCTGGTCGCCGCCGCGTTCATTGGCCCGGGCACCGTGACCACCGCGAGCGTGGCCGGCGCCGAAACCGGCTATGCGCTGCTGTGGGCGCTGGTGTTCTCGATCTTCGCCACGCTGGTGCTGCAGGAAATGAGTGCGCGGCTGGGCATCGTCGCGCGGCTGGGCCTGGGCGACGCGTTGCGCCAGAGCTTCGACACGCCGGTGCTGCGCTGGGCGGTCATCGCGCTCGTGGTGGTGGCGATCGGTTTGGGCACCGCCGCTTTCGAAACCGGCAACATTACCGGCGCGGCGCTCGGCCTGGAAACCGTCGTCGGGCTGTCCACACGGGTCTGGGCGCTGATCGTGGGCGGCGCAGCTTTGGCTTTGCTGGCCACCGGCCATTACAAACTCATAGAACGCGTACTTGTTGCGCTCGTTCTGACCATGAGCGTGGTGTTCATCCTCACGGCCATCATCGTGCGTCCGGATATCGGCGCCATCCTCGCCGGCATCTTCGCGCCGGGCCTGCCGCAAGGCTCGGTGCTGACCCTGATCGCGCTGGTCGGCACCACGGTGGTCACCTATAACTTCTTTCTGCATTCGGCGGCCGTCCAGGACAAATGGCCCCGCGACGTACCCACCGACCGCGCGCTGCGCGAGTCGCGCGTGGACAGCGGCCTGTCGATCGCACTCGGCGGACTCATCACCCTGGCCATCGTGATCACGGCGGCCGCGGCCTTTTTTACCAGCCAGACGCCGGTCGAAGACGCCGGCCAGATGGCCGTCCAGCTGGAGCCGCTGCTCGGGCCTGCCGCACAGTGGTTCTTCGCGATCGGACTGTTCGCGGCCGGCATGACCAGTTCGGTGACCGCGCCTCTGGCCGCGGCCTATGCCCTCACCGGCGCGCTCGGAAGCAAACCGAATCTGACCAGCAACCGCTTTCGCGCGATCTGGGCTTCGATCATCCTGATCGGCATGGCCTTCGCCTGGTTCGGTACCGAGCCGGTGCGTGCCATCGTGATCGCCCAGGCGGCCAACGGCATCCTCCTGCCGCTGATCGCGATATTCCTGCTCGTGGTCATGAATCGTCGCGACCTGCTCGGCGAACACCGCAACGGGCTTGTAGGCAATCTGCTGGGCGCTTTCGTCGTGGTCGTCGCCACCGGTCTCGGTCTGTATACGCTGCTGAGCGTTTTCGGTCTTGTGGCGGCTTGAAAAAGTGACGTACAAGACACGCAGTACGCGAACAACTATGTAGGCTACTGGGCAATCCGCAGTGGCCTGTGCCATATTTCTTGTCGGGCCCGCGTTAACGATTGGTGGATAAACACTGGTTACGCGTGGAATAAGGGGAACGCTGCCGGCGGTTTAATTACGCCATGACAGCGAGGAAATTGGGGGACGCAATGCGATATTTGTTCGGCTGTCTGCTCTTGGCAGCCCTGACCGCCTGTACGGCGGTCAACGTCAGACCGGTTGAGAATGTCGATGCGCTAGATACGGTCTGCATCGTCGAAAACGATCGTGTGCCAATCGACGATATCCTGGAGGTACTGCAGGAGGGCTTCCAGCGCAACGGCGTCGATACACGTATCGTGACGCGAGAAGGAACCGGCTCTTGCGAAACCGTGCTCACCTACATGGCGAGGCGATACTGGGATGTAACGTTCTATATGACATCCGCGGAACTCTGGCTCTGGCGCGACAACGTCCAAATCGGCTATGCGGAGTACCATCTACGCAACAATGGCGGCATGTCGTTGGCGAAGTGGAAAAGCACGCGCGCAAAACTAGATGTGATCTTTCAGTAGGTTGTT
>NZ_APNL01000010.1:0-147259 GCF_040361435.1 Salinisphaera sp. C84B14
TTACACAACTAGGGAGCGTTCTGGCGGGCTATCGTCATCCGAAGGGCATACAGCGCGCGCTCGACTCGGTATCGGGCCGCCTACGGCGCCACAACCCGGTGGCGGACGCACTGCCGGCCATTCAGGCAGAACAACAGGCCTTTGCCGACGAGCTCACCCAGCTCATCGAGGATCTGGCTGCCGTGGTCGAACGTTTCGACCGGGCGGCCCACCCTCCGGGGCAATGATCCGGATATTCGCGGCTTACCCGCCCTCGGTCGACTGTTCCGGCGCGTCGTTTTCCAGGCGTCGCCGTACGTCAATATCGCGCATGCGCCGAATCTCGGGTTTCTCGATCTGTTTGCCGACGTACTTCGCGACATGGCGCTTGAGCTCGCCTTCGATATCGGCCACCACGTCGAGTACCGAAGCCCGCAGCCCCTGGGCATTCACCTCCACATCGATATCGTTCTCGGTCGGCGCCGGTATGTCGATGAAGATATGCAGCGGCTGCTTCGCCCGCGCCGTGAGCTTCAGCTGCGCGCGCAGCCGGGTTTCGAAGCGATGGTCGTGGGCGGCCAGGCGCACGGTCAGGTCGAGATCGATTGGAATCGTCAGATCGAACTCGATCAACTCGCCCTCGCGGCGCAGAACCGACGGCTCGCGGATACTGCCCTCGGCCTGGATGGTCGCCAACCCTGCCGGCCCGACCTGGCGCGGGCCGAAGTCCACGGCATTACCGGTGAGATTGGCCAGCGCCTGTTCGACCCGTTCGACGGTGACCGCGTGTTCGAAGAAATCGCGGCCGAAATCCTCGTAGGAATATTCCGTTCGCAACTCGGGGCTGGGTTTGGGTGCCTCGGCCATATCGTTACCTTTGTTGTTGTTTTCGTGCCAGCCCCGCTTACCGTCGGCCCGGCGACACGTGCCGGGCCGATGGCGCATACATCGCGTGCGCCGGCTCGCGCTACTTGCGAATACGGTTGTCCGCGTTGGTAAAGCCCTGCAGCGACACCTTCAGGTCGATGCGATCGCCACGCGGGCCGATCAGGCTGACCGTGGCCCGGCTGCCGCTACGCAGCTTGTTGCGCAGCGCATCGTCCACCGGAAAATCGGCACGACAGCCCTGCTCCAGGCAGATCTGAAAGGGAAACCGGCGCGGCTGATCGCCATCGACCTGGAACTGCACGCCCGGTGCCAGCCGCGTACCCAGCGGCAGGATGAATACCATGGCCGCGCTATCGACTTCCGGCGGATAGCCCATGACTACGCGCAGGATCGGCTTGCCGTTATCCGGGCTGTTGACCAGCTGCGTCATCTCACAGGCCCCGTCGCCCTGCTCCGGACAGCGCACCTCCCAATCCTGGAAGCTTTCGACCTTGCCGCCATCCTGGGCAAAGGCAGCGGTGGATACACAAAGCATCGCAACCATCAGCAGGACAGCGCGCAACGGCAGAGCAAGACGTGAAGACATAACGAGTGGCCCGAAGTATGTATTTACCGATACTTTACTAGACAATACGACAGCCGTGGCATACCTACACGTTCGGCGCCAATCGAGCCGCAAGCGTGGCGATATTTGAACAGGAGGAGCTGCTATCGCCATTCCCCGTGCCGGACAAATCGGCCTGACCCTGATTGCGGCGCTGCTGCTAACACTCGTCGCCCGGGCGACGCTGGACTATGTCTGGATCGGCACGGTGCCGACCCCCTGTGCCTCGACCCAACACGGGGACACGACCGCGATCGTGCTCAGCGGCGGGCCCGACTATCGCCGTACCAAACGCGCGGTCGGCCTCTACGAGGCCAAGCAGGTCGACCGGATCGTGTTCTCCGGCGCCGGCCACGGCGGCGACTCGGCGATACGGCTCGCCCGGGAGGCGGTGCGCCTGGGCGTGGCACAGACGGATGTGATCGTGGAACGCGCGGCGCGGTCGACCTATGAAAACCTGGCCAACAGCTGCGCGCTGCCGGGCGTGCGCGAGGCCGCGCGACTGGTAATCGTCACCGACCAGCATCACAGCTACCGTGCCTATCTTACCGCCCGTGCCCAGTGTCGGCAGCCCGAGATCTGCTCCGCGCCCGCACCGGTGCCGCTGACCGCCCAGCGCCGACGCAGCGAAGCGATGAAGCTGTTCGCCTACCAGCTGCTCGGCCGCGCCGCCTGGTGGTAAACCCGCTAGCGCAATTCGGCCAGCGCCGCGTCCAGCCTTTTGGCCGACACCTTCATGGCCGTGCCCAGCGGCTGGGCGAACACCTGTACCCGGTACTCTTCGATCATCCAGCGCAAGTCGCGCAGCGGCTGGACGTCCTGCGACTTGGCGCGCGCGCGTTCCGCACGCTGCTTGTAGGCCTGCCAGTACGGCAGGATTTCGCGCATGCGCTGCTTGTCCGCCGCCGCGCCGTCGCGGGCGAGCTTGTCCAGGCGTTGTTCGATGGCGGCTAGGTAGCGATCCAGATTGCGCGCCAGGCTATGCGAATAGCCGTGCTCGCCGATAAAACCGGCATAGACCAGGTGCGCGAGCTGGTCGCGGATGTCGTCGATAGCGGCCATCCAGTCGAGGCCGATATTCTTGGACAGCCGTTTGTTGACGGCCGCCAGGCGGGTCAGCGCCGGTTTGAGATCGTCCCATAGCGTGACCGCATCGGCCATCAGGTTCGCGCGCAGCGTGGCGACACAGGCCTCGAACGTCTCCGCGTCGCGAACCGGCGTATCGATATGCGTATCGATCAGCGCGTTCACCAGGTCGGCCAACAGCAGCGGTTCGCTATCGAGGGCGAGCACGCGCTGGCGTTCGCGATCGGCCAGCGCGCTCGTCGGCGCATCGGCGAAGCGCATGACCGCAAAGCTCTTGAACTGGGGTAGGTCGCGCTTGATCAGCCGGCACTGCTTGGCCGCGGCCAAACGCGCGAGCCGAATCACACCGTGGCGATGCTGGACGGCCGCGGCCTGGGGGTCGTCGAGCAGTTCGAGGTCCACCGAATCACCGCGATCAACCAGCGTCGGCATGGCCTGTACGCGCACGCCGGCGTGTTTGAGTTCGACGCTGTCGGCCAGATCCTGTTCGGGCCAGGCGGTCAGGCCGGTTTCACGCAGTGCGTCATCGCTGGCCTGGGCCACCGCGGCGCGGGCACGATCGCCCAAGTCACGGCTGAGTTTCTCCAGATCGCGGCCGGTGGCCACCACCTCGCCGTCGTCGTCGACGATCTCGAAGCGCAGCTTGAGATGCGGGCTCGGGGTGAAGTCGTCCCAGGCGTCGGCCGGGATGTGCAGCCCGGTCATCGCATGAATGGCATCGCGCAGCGCATCCAGCGGATCGCCCTGGCCGAACTCGGCGCGCTCGGCGGCGGCGCGGGCGAAGTCCGGCACCGGCACCACCGCCCGACGCAGGCGTTTGGGCAAGGCCTTGAGATATTCGCGGTATTTTTCTTCCAGCAGACCCGGTACCAGCCACTCCGCACGCTCCGGCGGCATCTGCTTGAGTGCGGCCAGCGGCACCCGCGCGGTCACGCCGTCTTTTTCGGTCCCGGGCTCGAAGGCATAGTCGAGGGCCACCGGCAGATCGCCCAGGCGCATGCTTTCGGGATAGGCATCGGCCGGCAGGTCGACCCCGGCATGGCGCAGCAGCTGGTCCTCGTCGAAGCGCAGCACGCTGTCGTCGTTCTGCTTGAGCCATTTCTGCAGCGTTTTCTGGTCGCGCACGTCGGCGGGCAGGCGTTCGTCGTAGAAGCGCGCCTGGGTGGTTTCGTCAACGAGCAGATCGCGGCGTCTAAAACGGGCTTCCTGGGCCGCGATATCCTCGACGATGAGCTGGTTGTACTGGAGGAACTCCGGCACCCGGCCGCGCGAATCGACCACGGCAAAGGCCACCAGGCCATCGCGGATGAAGATCTCGCGGGCCACGACCGGGTCCATGCGGCCGAAATCCACCTTGCGCCCGTCGGCGAGCGTGAGCCCGAACAGCTTCACCCGCTCGCGCGCAGCCACCTGGCCGCGGCGTTTTTCCCAGTGCGGCTCGTAGTGTTCCCGCGTCACGAGATGCTCTGCGGCCTTTTCGATCCATTTCGGATCGACGCCGGCCACGGTATGCGCGAACAGACGGCTGGTTTCGATGAGCTCGCCGGCGACCATCCATTTCGGGTTCTTCTTGGCCAGCCCCGAGCCCGGAAATATCCGGAACTTGCGTCCGCGCGTGCCCTGGTACTCGCCTTTTTCCTCGAGCTGGCCGACGTGATCGAGCAGCCCCGGCAGCAGCGCCTGGTGCAGCCCGACGAAATCCACCTCCGCGAGGCGGCCCTGGGCCGGGTCGTTGCTGATGCCCAGATCGGCACCGATACGCCGCAGCTGGCGAGCCAGATCCTCCCATTCGCGCATGCGCATGAAGTTGATGAAGCGCTCGCGACACCACTTTCGCAGCTGATTGCCGCTGTGTTCGCGCCGTGCCTGGGCAAACGCGTCCCAGAGCTTCAACAGGCTGACGAAGTCCGAGCGTACGTCGGCGAACTCACGCTGCGCCTGGTCGGCGGCTTCGCGCATGGCCGGCGGGCGTTCGCGCGGGTCCTGAATGGTCAGCCCGGCCGCCAGCACGCGCATGGCGGTGGCCACGCCCATGGCCTGGCCGGCGATGAGCATACGCCCGATGCGTGGATCCAGCGGCAGGCGCGCGAGCTGACGCCCGAGGGCGGTGATGCGCTTGTTGTCCATCGCCTGGAGCTGGGTGAGCAGGTTGCGCCCGTCGTTGATATAGCGCCGCTCGGGCGGATCGATGAAGGGAAAGTCCTCGATCTCGCCAAGCTTGAGGTCGGCCATGGTCAGCAGCACGCTGGCCAGATTGGTACGCCGGATTTCCGGGTCGGTGAAGGCGGGCCGGTTTGCGTAGTCGTCTTCGTCGAACAGGCGGATACAGATACCCGGCGCGACACGACCACAGCGCCCGGCGCGCTGGTTGCAGCTGGCCTGGGACACCGGCTCGATAGGCAGGCGTTGAACCTTGGCCGAGGTGGAATAACGGCTGATACGTGCCAGTCCGCTGTCGATCACGTAGCGAATACCGGGCACGGTCAACGAGGTTTCGGCGACGTTGGTCGACAGCACCACCCGGCGACCGTTGCTGGCCGAGAAGATACGGTTCTGGGCGCTGTGCGTCAGCCGCGCATAGAGCGGCACGATTTCGGCGTTGAACTTGTCGCCGGAAAACGCTTTCGATAAATGTCGCTCGCAGTCGCGGATATCGCGCTCGCCGGGCAGGAAGACCAGAATATCGCCCGCGCCGGTCCCCTCGCCTGGCCGCCACAGCTCGCGTATGCCGGCCTCTACCGCCTGGGGCAGATCGTCGTCGTTTTCCTCGGGCGGGCGATAGCGCACGGTGACCGGATAGCCACGCCCTTCCACGTTGATCACCGGCGCGTCGTCGAAGAAACGGGCAAACCGGTCCGGGTCGATCGTCGCTGAGGTCACCACCACTTTCAGATCGGGCCGTTTTGGCAGCAGCTGCTTGAGATAGCCGAGCAGAAAATCGACGTTGAGCGTGCGCTCGTGGGCCTCGTCGATGACGATGGCCTCGTAGGCGTTGAGAAAGCGATCACGCGCAGTCTCGGCCAGCAGAATGCCGTCCGTCATCAGCTTGATCTGGGTGGCCTCCGAGAGTTTCTTGTCGAAGCGGGTCTGAAACCCGACCAGCTCGCCAAACGGCGTGGCCAACTCTTCGGCGATACGCTGGCCCACGCTACGTGCAGCCAGCCGCCGCGGCTGGGTATGGCCGATCAGACCACGCGCGCCAAAACCGGCCTGCATGAGAATCTTGGGCAGCTGCGTGGTCTTGCCCGAGCCGGTTTCACCGCAGACCACCACGACCTGATGCCGTTCGAGCGCGGCGCGTATTTCGTCGGCGCGGGCGGTCACCGGCAGCCCCTCGGCGAGTTCCACCTCGCCACGGGCCTGCGTGCGTGCATGGGTCACGGCCGCGCTCGTGTCGATCCGCTCTGCCATACGCGCTCTGGCCTCGGCATCGCGCGCCTGATGCCAGCCCCGGGTGAGCCGGTGTCGATCGCGTGTTTGCACGTCGGCCAGTACGGCCTCGGTGTGAGCGTTTACGGTCAATGTTGCTCCTCGATTCGACGGTAACCACGCGAACCATGGATAGCCGCGAACTGATGCATCGGTTAGCCTGCGCTTTTCAACGCACCGGCCGGCAAGACATGAATTTCCATACGCGCAAATGGATCAAGCCCGAAGACCTCAATCCCAACGGCACCCTGTTCGGCGGCAGCCTGCTGCGCTGGATCGATGAAGAAGCCGCGATCTACGCGATCATTCAGCTCGATCATCACCATATCGTCACCAAGTACATGTCCGAAATCAATTTCGTGTCCAGCGCACGCCAGGGCGACATCATCGAACTGGGCATCGCGGCCACGCGTTTTGGTACCACGTCGCTAACCATGCGCTGCGAAGTGCGCAACAAGATCACCCGCCGCAGCATCCTGCGTATCGACGAAATCGTGTTCGTGAGCATGGGCGACGACGGCCGCCCGAAACCGCATGGCAAGACCGAAGTGACCTTTATCAAGGATCGCTTTGCCGAGGGCGAAGAAGACGAATGATAGCTCCCGTACTCGATTCCTGCCGGCCCGGGCGCGCCTCGGGCCGGCTGCTGCTGTTGTTCGGCCTGGCGGTGGCGATTGCCGGCTGTACACCGGCCACGCTCAAGCAGCGTAACGGTTACTGGGCCGACCAGGCCCAGCCGGCACAGGCCTACAACCAGCGCGTGCGCTTTCTGGTCATGCACTATACCGGCGGCGACGAGACCCGGGCGCTTCAGGTGCTGACCGGGCCCTCGGTGAGTTCGCATTACGTGGTCGGCGACCATCCGCCCCGCCGCGGCGGCGATCCGGTGGTCTATCAGCTGGTGGACGAAAACGCGCGCGCCTGGCATGCCGGCACCAGCGCCTGGGGCGGGCGTCGCCATCTCAACGACAGCTCGATCGGTATCGAGATCGTCAACCCCGGTCCGGTCGATACCCCCAGTGGCAAGGTCTGGCGGGGATTCGACGGCGACCAGATCGATGCCGTGAGCCGGCTGGCCCGCGATATCATCGCCCGCTACGACATCGCGCCGGAAAACGTCGTCGCCCATGCCGATATTTCGCCGGGGCGCAAGATCGACCCCGGCCCGGCCTTTCCCTGGGAACAACTCTATCGTCACGGTATCGGTGCCTGGCCGGATGCGGCCACGGTCAACGCCTATCGCGAACGGTTTCGCCATGCCATGCCCGACATGGCCACGATTCAGTCGGCGCTGGCCCGCTACGGCTACGATATCGACCCCACCGGCGTGCTCGATCAGCGCACCCATTCGGTCGTGGTGTCGTTTCAAATGCATTTTCGCCCCGACCGCTACGACGGTATCCCCGATCTGGAAACCGTCGCCCGGCTATGGGCGCTCAACGACAAATACCGCTAATCGGCGGCCTGTTGCAGCGCGCCGGGCGGTTGGGCCATTCGTCCCGCCCCTAGCGCGAGGCCAGCAGCGCGTCGCGCGCGGCAATGACGCGCCGGGCCGCGTCTTCGCCGTCGTCGCCGAAGGCGGTCATATGCCCCATCTTGCGCCCCGGCCGTGCTTCGGACTTGCCGTAGAGATGCAGCTTGAGTGCGGGGTCGGCCAGCGCGGCGCGCCAGTCCGGCATGCCGTGGTCCCACAGATCACCCAGCAGATTGACCATGGCCGAGGGACGCAGGCGCCGGGTATCGCCCAGCGGCAGCGCACAGACCGCGCGTAGCTGCTGCTCGAACTGGCTGGTCACGCAGGCATCGAAACTGAAATGACCGGAGTTGTGAGGCCGCGGCGCAAGTTCGTTGACCACCAGCTCGCCGTCGTGCTTTAGAAAGAACTCCACGCACAGCACGCCCACGACGTCGAGGGCGTCGAGCACGCCGTGGGCGATCTTGATCGCGTTGGCGGTGATTTTCGGGTCGATATCCGGATCGGGAATCGAGACATCGAGGATATGATCGCGATGGCGATTCTCGGTCACCCCGTAATGGGCGAAGTCGCCGTCGCAGCCGCGCGCGGCGACCACGGAAATCTCGCGTTCGAAATCGACGAACCCTTCCAGCACGGCTTCGCCCGCACCGATGCTCTGCCAGGCGGCCTCGGCCTCTTCCGGGGCATGAATCACCGCCTGGCCCTTGCCGTCATAGCCAAAACCGGCCGTCTTGAGCACGGCCGGCGTGCCCAGCCGCTCGAGCGCCGCGTCCAGCGTTGCGCGATCGGGCACGTGTTCGAACGGCGCGGTAGGAAAGCCGGCGCCGTGCAGAAAATCCTTCTCGCGCTGGCGATGCTGGGCGGTATGCAGCACTTCGCCGCGCGGGCGCACGGGCACGTGTTCGCTGGCCGTGCGCGCGGCATCAAAAGGCACGTTCTCGAACTCGAAGGTCACCACATCGACCCGGCTGGCGAATTCGGCGACTGCGTCCAGATCCTCGTAGTCGCCCACCGCTTCGCGATCGGCCACCTGGCCCATGGGCGTGTCGTCGCCGGGCGAAAAGGTATGCACGCGATAGCCCATGCGGCGTGCGGCCAGCGCGAACATGCGGCCCAGCTGGCCACTGCCCAGCACACCTACCGTGGCACCCGGAAGAATTGATCGGCTCATAGCGGCAACTCGTCGTTTTCGACCTTGTCGGCCTGTTTCTGGCGAAATTCTGCGAGCGCGCTGCGCAGCTCGGGGCGGCTGTTGGCAAGCATGGCCACGGCAAACAGCGCCGCGTTGCGCGCGCCGGAGGTGCCGATGGCAAAGGTCGCGGTCGGCACGCCGCCCGGCATCTGCACGATCGACAACAGCGAATCCAGGCCGTTGAGGGCACGGCTTTTCACCGGCACGCCGAGTACCGGCAACAGCGTCTGGGCCGCGACCATGCCGGGCAGATGGGCGGCCCCGCCCGCGCCCGCGATGATCACTTCCAGGCCGCGCTGTTCTGCCGTGTGCGCGTAGTCGCGCATGACGTCCGGCGTGCGATGCGCCGAAACCACCTTGCATTCATGAGCCACGCCGAACTCGTCAAGTACCTCGTGGGCCGCCTTCATGGTGTCCCAATCCGACGTACTGCCCATGATCACGCCGACACACGGCTTGTCGTTATTCATTTCGCCCCCTGCCCGAGTCGCAGAAAAGCGGTCTAGTCTACCAACTCGGGCCGTAAACGGCTCGTATGCGTAATCCTGAGTATTACTCGAGCACGACGAGATAATTGGGCAACTCGTTGCGCTCGTGGGTGGCCGGCACGGCAAGGGCCAGCTTTTCGCCGCAGGCAGCGATGCATTCCGTAAACCCGGTCAGCGTCTCGCCGATGCGCACGCGCGCGGTGAAGGCCTCGACAATCGCCTGCCATTGCTCGTCCGGCACCTGTTCGGAAATGCCGCGATCAACGATGATCTCGACATAGCGCTCGGCCTCCGAGACAAAGATCAGCATGCCGGTGGCGCCCGCCGTATGGTGCAGATTCTGTTCGAGAAACTGACGCCGGGCCAGGTTGGCGGCCCGCCAGTACCGGATCGGGCGCGGGATCAGGCGCGTGGTCACGCCCGGCAGGCGAAACAGCAAGGCCAGCGCCACGAATACGCCCCATTGCAGCAACAACAGCAGGCGCGCATCCAGCGCCAGGGTGAAGAACAACAGCGCCCCCGGCAAAATCAGCGCCGCCAGCCCGGCCCACAGCAGCGGGATATAGGCATAATCGTCGGCGCGCTCGGCGAGCACGGTCACAAGCTCCGCGTCGGTATTGCGCTCGACTGCGGTAATGGCGTCGGCTACCTGTCTGCGTTCGTCGTCACTAAGTAAGGTCATTGCTCGCTACCAACCGCCAGAGGCGCCGCCGCCGCCGAAGCTGCCGCCGCCCCCGGAAAAACCACCGCCGCCGAAACCGCCGCTGCTGCCGCCACCAAAGCCGCCGCCCATGAGGATCGGCATGCCCATTCCGCGCCGACGTTTTCCGCCGCGGCCACCGCCGCCGCCGCTGCCGAACAGGGCGATAATGACCACCAGCAATACGAAGAAGCCGATGCTGTGCAGCAGCGACGGCTCGCCGGATTCGCCCCGCGAGCGACGCTCCGGCTCGGCCAGCGGATCGCCGCCCAGCACCTGGATGATGGCCTTGGCACCGCCGACGATGCCCTGGCTGAAATCGCCCTGTTTAAAGGCCGGGGTGATGATGTTGTTGATGATCACCGACGACTGGGCATCGGTGAGCCGGCCTTCCAGGCCGTAACCCGCATCGATACGGATCTTGCGTTCGTCTTTCGCGACCAGCAACAGCGCGCCGTTGTCCTCACCGGCCTGACCGATGCCCCAGTGGCGGCCGAGCTGATAGCCGTAGTCGTCGATCGTCTCGCCGCCAAGATCCGGCAGGGTCACCACCACGAGCTGCTCGCCGCTGGCCTGTTCGTGGGCCGCCAGCATGTCGGTGAGCTGCTGCTCGGCAGCGGCATCGATCATGTCGGCGTTGTCGACCACCCGCCCGGTCAGCTCGGGAAACGACGGCGCCGCCCAGGCCACCGCGACCCATAGCCACAGGCCAAGCGCCAGCAGCAGCCGGGCGCGCGTATCGACAGCAGGCAGGCGTCGCATCAGAACTGAACCTGGGGCGCCTGGTCCGCGTTTTCGGCCGTGGCCTCGAAGTTGGCATGCGGCTGCATGTCGCTATACAGCAGCGAATGCCAGATCCGGCCCGGAAAGGTGCGCAGCTCGGTGTTGTAGCGCTGCACCGCCTGGATGAAATCGCGCCGGGCCACGGCAATACGGTTTTCCGTGCCCTCCAGCTGCGACTGCAGGGCCAGAAAGTTCTGGTTCGATTTCAGATCGGGATAACGCTCGGACACCGCCATCAACCGACTCAGGGCACTGCTGAGCTCGCCCTGGGCCTGCTGGAACTGCTGCAGCTTCTGTGGATTGTTGAGGATGTCTTCGTCGACCTGGATCGACGTGGCCTTCGAACGGGCTTCGATAACGGCGGTCAGCGTTTCTCGTTCCTGCTGGGCGAAGCCCTTCACCGTTTCCACGAGGTTCGGCACGAGATCCGCGCGCCGCTGGTACTGGTTTTCTACCTGGGCCCAGGCTGCCTTGACCTGTTCATCGTAGGTCGGGATGTTGTTCACGCCGCAGCCGGTCAACGACACCAGCAGCGCGACGAGCATGAGAATACCGGGCAAACGTTTGTAGGAAATGACGGGCAGCGCCAGCATGAACAGGGTCTCCGTGAACGCAATACAGCTATGGTGCGCACTGTACGACAAACGCCGCGCGGACGACACGCTTCTGGCACGCGGTAATATCGGCCGCCCGACATATTGCGCATGCGCTATCCCCAACCATGCGGGGGTCAGGCTTCACTCGCCGCCGAGCAGATGCATGCCGACAAGGCACGCCGCGATCACCAAAAGCAGGGCCGTACCGGTGGCCAGGGCATGGCGTTGCCAGAGCCGCAGCGCGCGCTCGCCGAGCAGCCACACGAGCAGCGCCAGACCGAAATAGCGCAGGCCGCGCGCCAGGCCCACCGCGGCCACGAACAGCGGCAGCGAATAGCCGGCGATGCCGGCCGCCAGCAGTGCGACCTGAAACGGCACCGGCGTAATGCCAATGCTTACAATCGCCAGAAAGCCGTTGTCGGAAAAAGTCTGCTGGAACTGCGCGTAGGCCTGTTGCGCATCAAGCCATGTCAGCAGGGTCTGGCCGAGCGTATCGAACAGGAAAAAGCCGACCGCATAGCCGATCAGCGAGCCGACGATATTCCCGGCCAGCGCCACCGCAGCCACCGACCACAGCCGCTGCGGCCGGGCGAGCATGTACGGCACCATGATCAACTCGATGGGCACCGGCATCAGCGTGGTTTCGGCGGCCGACAACAGCCCGAGCCAGAGCAGTCCATAAGGCGAATCGAGGAGCCGATCGGCCCATGCGCGTGCCCTGTTCATGGCCCGTCGTTCGCCATGATGCGACCGGCCTTGGGGAAGGTGTTTGTCATGCGTTTTCGCTCAGAAGGACAGCTGCAGCGAATCCTCGTCCACGCTGAAGGGGCGCGCCCGGGCCATCGCCATCCAGTGCCGGGTTTCCAGCTGGTAGTCATGGCGCTGTGCGGCCCGTGCGATGGTGTAACCGTGCTCGGCACGCCAGAGGATAACGCCGTATTCGGCGGGTATTTCCTCGAGCGTGGCAATGCCTTCGACGATGACGAAGTAAACCTCGGCAGCCAGTTCGCGATAGCGCTCGATCTTGGCCGAGCGCAGCTCGCCGAGCAGATCGCTGCGCTTCACCTTGACTTCATGCACCTGCGGGGCCAGATGATCCGGACGCAGGCTGCGGGTGAGCGAAAAAACGTCCGGCTTGCACGGCGCCCAGCGTGCCTTGTCGGTGGTCGAATCCACGGTATGCACCGACAGTTCGGTGAACACCAGCCGCCCCAGCCCGGCCAGATGGCGGGCGACCCCGTCGACCACCTGCGCATGGCGGCTGCGCGCACTCCGGTTGTGCACCACCGTATCGCCCAGCGCCGCGCGCCCGGCATCGGTAAGCCGAAAACAGCTGGCCAGCGCGCTGTCCGCGGCCTCTTCGATCAGTCCCCAGCGCAGCAGATCGATATCGATATTGTCGTGACAGGCCCAGCCATGGCTACGCCAGTAGTGGCGCAGGCGCGTACCGTGCCGACGCGGCAACGCGCTGGGTCGCTCGTGCATGGTGGAGGGACATTGGGCGCTTGCGCTCATAGCCTTGTCGGATGGGCGAGTCGATCGTGAACGCGCCGGCTTCCCGCGGGACGAGATATCGAGCGGGCGCATGCGCCGAAGCCGAACGCCGTTAAACATGCGGCCGCGGGCGCCGCGGATAGTGCCACATACGAAAATGCCCGACCGGAGTCGGGCATCCATACATCGATCATAACGGGCTGATCAATCGGTCGAGCCCTCAGACATATCGCTTTGGGTGGCACCCTCGCCCCTATCCGGCGTGCTGTGCTTGCCGGCCCCGTCATGCGACATGTGGTCGTTTTCCTTGAGCTCTTCCTTCTGTGCCTTGGTCGCCGGCATTCCACCGGCCTGGGGCATCTGTTCGCCGGTGCGTGTACCGGCGGCGGCGTCCGGTACGCCGCGCATGCTCTCGGCCTGGTGTTCGGTTGCCGGCATGGTTGTGTCCTGCGTCGTGCCTTGCTCTGCCGCCAACGCCGGCAGAGCGAAGGCACAGCCCATCAGTACAACACCCAGGCCGACACGAGCCAGCGTATGAATCGGGTTAGACATCTCTCCTCCTACTGGATAACGCGGTTTGTTGTGATGCCGTATCGCCGCTCGGCGAGCCGGTTCGCCCCAACCGCTCGGGGCTATTCAATGTCGCGCAATCGATCGGCCGCTTCAAGCATGCTGAGCTTTCATGACCACGAAAACGATACAACTAAAAAAGCCCGGCCTTGGCCGGGCTTTCTCGTTCTCGTCTAGTGACTGGCCACCCGCACAGGCGCGTGATGGACGCGGTTGAGACCGAGTACTTCGATCTGGCTACGGCTGGCCGGCACGCTCTGGTGCGAAGGCGAAGCCGTGGCTTCATCGGCGACTTCGCCGTGGCGCAGCATCGCATTCTGCGATGCCGACATCGGCGTGACGTTGTCCTGATAGCGGCTCGGCTGCTGCTCGGCGGCGACCGCCGGCACGGCAAAACCGGCCAGCGTCAGAATACCGGCAACGAATGCGTTACGGCGTTGATTGCGACGGGTGGTGGACATGGGTCTTCCTCAAAGATGAATGAAAAACTAAAAATTGGTTGAGGAAGAAGATTGCCCCGGTTCGGCTTTTTTCAATCGTTGCAGTGCAACATTTTTCCGATCGCCGCAAATCAGGGCGCTTTGAAGCTTCTCCGCCCCTTTTCACGTCATCTTGATTACGGATGCCTATACGGCCGTCGAGGCCGTCTATGAGGATGCGGCTGCGTGGGCCCGGGCCTGTTCGGGCATCGCGCGCATGCTCTGCCGGAAGACAAGCCAGGCCATGCTGCCCGCCAACACGTTACCCAGCGCCGCACCCAGGCCGACATAAGGCATTTTTTCGCCCAGCCATACGCCCAGGGCAATACAGGGCAGATAGCAAACGAACAGCCGTGCAAAGGAGATCATCATCGCGCGCAGCGGCCAGCCCAGGGCATTGGAGGCCGAAACCACGAGCATGCACAGCCCCAGCAGCGCATAGCTGGGGAGCATGGCACGAATCAGCCAGGTCAGTCCGTCGCGTACGCCCGCGTCGCTGGACAACGCATCGGCCACCCAGGGAGCGGCCAGCGCCATGACCGTGCCCAGAATCAGCTGCCAGACGAGCACGGTCTGAAAGGCGATCGACATCAGCGCGCGGATACGCGGCCAGTTGCCGGCCCCGTAGCAATGCCCCAACCAGGGTGGCAGCGACATGGTCAGCCCCAGCACCAGCATCAGCGATACGGTTTCCAGCCGGCTGGCCAGCCCCCAGGCCGCTACCGCCTGCTCGCCCAGGGAAGCGATCAGCGCCGTGGCCGCCATTGCCGACAGGGCCGGCATCAGCTGACTGAGCATGGCCGGACCGGCGATCACCGCAAACGGGCCGGTCGAGCGGCGCATCTCCCCCGCCAGGTCGGCCAGGCTCAGCCAGTCACGCTGGGCCAGACGCCAGCCCAGCAGCAACAGGCCGATCGTGAACGAAGCAGTGGTGGCCCAGGCCGCTCCGGGCAGCCCCAGGCCCGACCAGCCGCCAACACCGAAGATGAGGATCGGATCGAACACCAGGTTCAGGCCGCTTGTGGCCACCATCAGCAGGCCCGGCAGGCGCGTGTTGTTATGCGCGCGAAACAGCGTATAGCCGAAGTACAACAGGGCCGCGAACCAGTTGGCCAGCAGCTGGACCGGCCAGTACTCGCCGATGAGCTCGAGTGCGTCGTCCTGGGCACCGAGCTGGCGAAACAGCGGTACGTGAAAAATCCATAGCGCAATCGCAAGACAGCCGATCACCACTGCCCCGCCGAACAGCACCAGGCTGCCCAGGCGCCGGGCACGCTCGAGCTCGCCTGCGCCCAGCGCCCGCGAAATGAGCGCGGCGATGGCAATGCCCAGCCCGACCTGGACGCCGATCATCAAAAAGGTGATCGGAAACGTGAATGATTGCGCGGCCAGCGGGACGGTGCCCAGACGCGCGACGAACGCCGAGTCGACCAGTTGAAAGCCCAGCAACGACATCACGCCGATCGCCATTGGCCAGGTCTGGGCGAACAGCTGGCGTCGCAGCGTGCCGCTGCTGGCGCGGGTGGAGGATGAATCGCTCAACTTAAAGAATCCGCGAATGCGAGAATGCCGCGCGATTCTACGCCATGCCGCCGTCATGCGATGTAGGCTAGGCACCATCGGGATACCACACTGCATCACGAGGTCTTATGCGCGCTATCCGTTTTTCTGTTCTGGCCCTGCTCATTGTCGTTGCACTCGTGGGCTGTGCGGGCACGCCGACATTCATGCAGCTGGCCGATACCAAATGGCAGCTGACACAACTCGACGGCCAGCCCGTCGATACCGAATCCATGCGGCGCACGCCCTATCTGTTGCTGCATGCCGATCAGCGCCTCGAAGGCTTTACCGGCTGCAACCGGGTCAACGGCCGCTATAGCGGCAGCGACGACAGCCTGCGCTTTGATTCCCTGGCCAGCACCCGTCGCTACTGCAATCAGGGCATGGACATTGAAGAGGCCTTCACGCATGCGCTTGAACGCACCCAGCACGCCGAAATCGACGGCGACAGCCTGGCGCTGATCGACGCCCAGGGCCATATCGTCGCCCGTCTGGCACGGGACGGCGCCGGCCGTTGAGTCGTCTCGAACACGCCGTCTATCTAATCGACTGCACGGACCTGCGCCATCGGCCCGATTCCGGGCTTGAAACACCCGCGCCCATGGCGATCTGAAAAGCGCGCTCGCACCGTCAGGCCGGCATACGCTACCCGCAGCCAGGGTAGCCAAGCGCCGGTCTGACGGGCGTTGGCGTCGATGAATCGTTGCTGGGGGTAGTCACTGCTGTATTAACTGTATATAAATACAGTTATGAACAAGCAGCCTATCGACAACGTAGACCCGCACGGCCAGCGGCTGGCCGCCCATGAAGCCTTCTGGCAACGCTTTGGCGTGCATCGGGCCACGCGGCAGGCCGAACTGCCGGCCATGGCCACGGGCTCGCCGACGCTGGATCGCCAGCTGCCCGGCGGCGGCTATCCGATCGGCGCCGTTACCGAACTGCTGTGCAACAACGCAGGGCTGGGCGAGCTGAGCCTGCTGTTGCACGGCCTGGCCCGGCGCATGCGTGAACAGCCCAAGCGCCAGCTCGCCTTCATCGCACCGCCGCCCACCCTGCAGGCCCCGGCACTCACCCAGGCCGGCATCGATTGTGCCCGGGTGCCGCTCGTGGCCTGTCGCGACGAGAGCGAAAAAGTGTGGTGTGTCGAACAGATGGCACGGGCGAATGCGTTTGCCGGTTTCGTCGTCTGGGCCGACCGTCTTGATACAACCGCCCTGCGTCGCCTGCAGCTGGCCGCCGAGAAGGCGGCCTGTCCGGTGTTTGTCTATCGCCATATCCGGGCGGCCGCCGAACGCTCGCCGGCGGCCCTGCGCCTGGCGATCACTGCCAGCGGCGGCGGCCAGCGTATCGAGATACTCAAATGCCGCGGCCCTGCCGGCGCCCGTATTGCCGGACTACAGCCCGGCGTCGAACGCGTCTGGCAATTCGAGCCCCCTCGTGCCGAGCTGGCGGCGCTGCGTGCAGGCGCCAGCAACGATATTCCTCAACCCGATCGTGTTCCCCATGTGGCTCGCTCTTCGTCTTCCCCACTGGGCGCTCGATAGCCGCGCCGATACCAGCGCCCGGCCGCCGGGCACGAGCCCGACGCTGGTGGTGGCCGAACAGCGCGGCCGGCGTCATGTCGTGGCCGCCGACGCCTGCGCGCTCGAACAAGGTGTACGCCGCGGCATGCTGCTGGCCGATGCGCGCATGCGTGTGCCCGAGGCCGTCGTACTAGCACGCCATATCGCCGGCGAAGGGGCCGCGCTCGAACGTCTGGGCGGCTGGGCCTGGCATTACAGCAGCCAGGTCCATATCGCACGCGCCAGCGACCGCGTCGAATGCGCGCGCGTGGTGTTCGAAATCGGCGCCAGCCTGCGTCTGTTCGGTGGTCGCCAGCGCCTGCTCGAACGCGTACGTGCCGATCTCGACCGCATGGGCTATCGCTATACCCTGGGCGTGGGCGACAGCCCCCATGCCGCCCTGGCGTTTGCGCGTGCGCCTTCGCCCAAACACCGTGCCCAAGGTCTGGCCCGCCTGCCGCTGACCTGTCTGGACCTCGACGCCCAGACCACGCTGTCGCTCAAGGCCAGCGGGCTGCGCCTTGCCGGCGAACTGCTGGCCCTGCCGCCGGGCACGCTGGTACGCCGCTACGGCAAGCCGACCCTGGACGCGCTGGAGCAGCTGCGCGGCCGCCGGCCGCACGGGCTGGATTTCTATACCCTGCCGCAGCGCTACGGCACCCGCCACGAGCTCACCGGCGCGGTCGAAACGACCCAGGGACTGGTATTCGTGCTGCGGCGCGTGTTCGCCGAGCTGGCCGCGTTTCTGCAGGGGGCGGATGCCACCATCCAGACGCTGCAGCTCAAGCTCATTCACGACGATTTGCCGCCCACCCGCCTGCTGCTGCGTCTGGCGTCGCCCTCACGTGATGCGGACCATCTGGAGCGGGTGGCCAACGAACGACTGGCCCGGGTCACCCTGGCTGCGCCAGTGCTCGAAATCGCGCTGGCCAGCGATCGCCTGCGTCGTTTCGAACAGGACCAGGACAGCCTCTGGCGCGACCCCGACCACGCCGGTATCGAACAATGGCCGGCGGTGCTCGATCGCCTGCGCGCGCGGCTGGGCCACGAGGCAGTCGGCTGGCTGCACGACGTGGACGACCACCGCCCGGAACAGGCCAGTGCCCGCCATGACCGGCCGGCCACAAGCCATACCCCCGCGTCGGCCCCACGCCCGATGTGGCTGCTCGACGTGCCCGAGCGTGCGCCGGCCGAGCTGACCCTGATCGCCGGCCCCGAACGTATCGAAACCGGCTGGTGGGAACACAGCATCCGACGCGATTATTTTCGCGCCCGTGACGGCCAGGGACGCCTGCTCTGGGTTTATCGCGATCTGGCCCATGCCCCCAGCGGCGACACGCCGGTCTATTACATGCACGGCCTGTTCGGATGAGCGCGCTCGGCTATGCCGAGCTGTGCTGCGTAAGCGGTTTTTCCTTCCAGCGCGGCGCCTCCACGCCGGAAGAACTGGTCGCCCGCGCGGCCGAACTCGGCTATCAGGCGATCGCACTGACCGACGAATGCAGCCTGGCCGGCGCGGTACGGGCCCTGCAAACCGCCGAAGCCTGCGCTATCGATCTCATTCTGGGCAGCCGCTTCACCCTCGACGAGGGCGTGACCGTCATTCTGCTGGTACGCAACCGCAACGGCTATACCCGCCTGTGCCGGCTGATTACCGACGCCCGGCAACGCGTGGCCAAGGGCGACTACCGTATCGGCCTGGCCGACCTGCAGGCCGATACCCTGGCCGACTGCCGCATTCTGGTCCTGCCCGATTACGACTGCCCACCCATACCGGCGCTGCATCATCTGCTGGCCTGGCTGGCCACCACCTACCCGCGCCAGAGTCATATCGCACTGGCCCTGCATCGACGCGCCGCCGATATGACCCACCGACGCCGCCTCGATGAACTGCGGGCCCGATACGGTCTGCCGCTGGTCGCGGTGGGCGATGTCCATATGCATCGGCGGGCGCGGCGTGCCCTGCAGGACGTGTTCACTGCCCTGCGCCTGGGCACGACCGTCCACAACGCCGGGCGGGCATTGTTCGCCAACGGCGAACGCTACCTGCGCCCGCGCTCGACGCTGGCCGCTCTCTATCCCGAAAACACGCTGGCCGCCAGCCTGCGTATCGCCGCCGATTGCAGCTTTTCCCTGCGCGAAATCCGCTACGACTATCCCTCCGAAGTCGTGCCCCAGGGCCAGACCGCGCTCGAACATCTACGCATGCTGGTGGAGCGCGGCTGTCGGCGGCGCTGGCCCGAAGGCACGAATGCCGCGATACGTCGGCAGATCGAGCATGAGCTCGCGCTGATCGAGGAAAAGAACTATCCGCATTATTTTCTGACCGTCCACGATATCGTCGAAGAGGCGAACCGACGCGGCATTCTCTGTCAGGGGCGCGGCTCGGCGGCCAATTCGGTGGTGTGTTTCTGTCTGGGCATCACCGAAGTGGACCCGTTGCGCCACGACATGCTCTTCGAGCGCTTCATCTCACGTGATCGCAACGAACCGCCGGATATCGACGTCGACTTCGAACACGAACGCCGCGAAGAGATCATTCAGTACATCTATGCCCGCTACGGCCGTCAGCGCGCCGCGCTCGCGGCCACCGTCATCCATTACCGACCACGCAGCGCGATGCGCGACGTCGGCCGGGCCATGGGCCTGAGCGTCGACCAGATCGACACCCTGGCCGGCGCGCTGTCGCGCCGCAGCGATGACGGCAGCCTGGCCGCCCAGCTCGACGAACGCGGTATCGATATCGATGCCGGCGATCTCGATCGTATTCTCATGCTGGTGGATACGCTCATCGGGTTTCCACGTCATCTATCCCAGCATGTCGGCGGTTTCGTGCTCTCCGAAGTACCGCTGGAAGAGCTGGTGCCGGTGGAAAAGGCAGCCATGCCCAATCGCACTATCATCCAGTGGGACAAGGACGATCTGGAAGCGGTCGGCCTGATGAAGATCGACGTGCTCGCACTGGGCATGCTCAGCTGCCTGCGCCGCTGTTTCACGCTCATCGAACGCCATTACGGACGCGTGCTCAGCATGGCCACCATTCCCGGCAAGGACAGGCCCACCTACGACATGATTTCGGCCGCCGATACGGTCGGCGTTTTCCAGATCGAATCGCGGGCCCAGATGACCATGCTGCCACGGCTGCGCCCGCAGCGGTTTTTCGATCTCGTGGTCGAAGTGGCGATCGTACGTCCCGGCCCGATCCAGGGCGGCATGGTCCACCCCTACCTGCTCAACCGCGAAAAAAAGCGCGAAGAGATCGAATACCCCAGCGAAGCCCTGCGCGGGGTGCTCGAACGCACCCACGGCGTGCCGATCTTTCAGGAACAGGTGATGAAAATCGCCATGGTGGCGGCCAATTTCAGCGCCGGCGAAGCCGACGGGCTACGTCGTTCAATGGCCGCCTGGAAGAAGAAAGGCGGACTCGAACCCTGGCGCGACCGCTTGAAGAGCGGCATGCGGGCCAACGGCTATGCCGAAGAATTCGCCGATCGGATCTTCGAACAGATCAAGGGTTTCGGCAGCTACGGCTTTCCCGAATCCCATGCCGTGAGTTTTGCCCTGCTCGTCTATGTGTCGTCGTATATCAAATGCCACTATCCGGCCGCCTTCGCGGCCGCCCTGATCAACAGCCAACCGATGGGCTTCTATGCACCGGCCCAGATCGTGGCCGATGTCAAACGTCACGGGGTGACAGTACACCCGGCCGATGTGTGTCACTCCGACTGGGACTGCACGCTCGAACGCACCGATACCCAAGCCTTTGCACTGCGCCTGGGTCTAAGGCTGATCAAGGGGCTGTCGCAAGAAGCCGGCGAACGCATCGTCGCTGCACGCCGCGTCGGCCAATTCGCACGGGTATCGGATCTGGTCACTCGTGCCCGGCTGGATCGGCGCTGCCGCGATGCGCTGGCCCGGGCCGATGCCCTGCGCGGGCTGGCCGGCCATCGTCATCAGGCGCAATGGCAGATCGCGGCCGCCCGTACCCACGACGATCTGTTTGCCGAGCTCGAGGCGCCTGAACCCGAAGTGGCCCTGCCCGCGCCGCGCGAAGGCAACGATATCGTGGCCGACTATGCCAGTACCGCCCTGACCCTGCGCAGACATCCGTTGGCGCTGTTACGCCCGCAGCTGGCTCGCCAGGGCGTGCTCTGTGCCCGCGATTTCGATGCCCTGGCCGATCGTCGCGCTGCGCATGTCGCCGGCCTGGTCACCATCCGCCAGCGTCCCGGCAGCGCGAAGGGCACGACCTTCATCACGCTCGAAGACGAAACCGGCTGCGTGAACGTGGTCGTCCATCGCGACCTGCTCGCCCGCTATCGCGTGGCCGTCACCAGCGCCCGGCTGCTACGGGTGAACGGCATCATGCAACGCCAGGGCCCCGTTACCCACTGCGTGGCGCGACATATCGTCGACGACAGCGCCCGGCTCGGGAAACTGACCACGCGCTCCCGAGATTTCCATTGAACAGCCGTGTGTTATACGACTTATCGCGAAACAGCAGAAAAACCCTCTCCGCGGGCTACGCCGATTCCGCAGATTGACGCGAACAAGCGAACTCGTATCAACTTTAATAATTAAAAATAACTCACTGAGGGTAATTGTTTTTTTAAAACTCATCCCAAACCCGTCGAGTGTTTCAAGTTAACCAATCGGTCCCTGATGGGCGTGCATTGGTAAGGACAAAGTCTTGCACGGCGGGTCGACCACCACCGCACAGTCCTCCCAACCAAGACCCTGCGATTGACCTGCTACTTGCCTCCATTCGCGTTCATTTGCCGACGACCAAGCATTCCGGACGCCACGTCGCGAAGTGGCTGCCAAAAAAAAGGCCCGGTAAAACCGGGCCTTGAATGCACGTGTTGAAGCCTATCGTCGATCGAATCAGGCTTCGGCGATTTCTCGGGACGTGATATCGAGCTCGATCGCATCGTCGTCCACGCGCACGACCACCTGGCCGCCGTTGGCCAGTCGGCCGAACAAAAGCTCTTCGGCCAGCGGTTTCTTGATGTGATCCTGGATCACACGGGCCATCGGCCGTGCGCCCATCTTCACATCGTAGCCGCGCTCGGCCAGCCAGCTGCGCGCCTCGGCTTCGACCGTGAGCCCGACGCCGCGTGCTTCCAGCTGTGCTTCGAGCTGGAGGATGAACTTGTCCACCACCCGCTCGATGACTTCGCCCTGCAACGGCTGGAACTGAATGATCGAGTCCAGACGATTGCGGAACTCCGGCGTAAAGCCACGACGAATGGCTTCCATGCCGTCCGAGCTGCTGTCGCTGGGATTGAAGCCAATCCCGCGGCTGGCCATGGCTTCGGCCCCGGCGTTGGTCGTCATCACCAGGATGACGTTGCGGAAATCTGCTTCCCGGCCGTTGTTGTCGGTGAGCTTGCCGTGGTCCATCACCTGCAAGAGCAGGTTGAAGATATCCGGATGGGCTTTCTCGATTTCGTCCAGCAGCACCACCGAGTGGGGCTGCTTGTTGACCGCTTCGGTCAGCAGCCCGCCCTGGTCATAGCCGACATACCCCGGCGGTGCGCCGATCAGGCGCGACACCGTATGCCGCTCCATGTATTCGGACATATCGAAGCGAACCAGCTCCACGCCCAGATGCAGCGCCAGCTGGCGGGTGACCTCGGTCTTGCCGACGCCGGTCGGCCCGGCGAACAGGAAAGAGCCGATCGGCTTGTCCCGGTTGTCCAGACCCGAGCGCGACATCTTGATGGCGCTCGCCAGTGAGGTGACCGCTTCGTCCTGGCCGAAAATCACCAGCTTGAGATCACGCTCGAGCGTCTTGAGCACGTCGCGATCGTCACGGGACACCGTCTTGGACGGAATCCGCGCAATACGCGACACCATATCCTCGATATCACGGACCTGGACGGTCTTGCGCTTCTTACTGGACGGCCGCAGACGCAGACGCGCGCCCGCCTCGTCGATCACGTCGATGGCCTTGTCCGGCAGGTGCCGGTCGTTGATATGCCGGGCCGACAGCTCCGCAGCGGCCTCCAGCGCCGGCTGCGTGTAGCGCACCTGATGATGCTCCTCGAAACGGTCCTTGAGACCGCGCAGGATCTGCACGGTATCGGCCACGCTCGGCTCCGGCACATCGATCTTCTGGAAACGGCGCGCCAACGCCCGATCCTTTTCGAACACACCGCGGAATTCCTGATAGGTGGTCGCACCCATGCAGCGCAACTCGCCGGAAGCGAGCTTCGGCTTGAGCAGGTTCGAGGCGTCCATCACACCACCCGAGGCCGCACCAGCGCCGATGATGGTATGAATTTCGTCGATGAACAGCACCGCACCGTCCTGCTTTTCCAGTTCGGCCAGTACGCCCTTGAGACGCTTTTCGAAATCGCCGCGATATTTTGTACCGGCAATCAGCGCGCCCAGATCGAGCGCGTAAATCACGCTCTTGCCGAGAACCTCCGGCACCTCGCCGTCGACGATCATGCGGGCCAGGCCTTCGGCGATCGCCGTCTTGCCAACGCCGGCCTCGCCCACCAGCAGCGGGTTGTTCTTGCGCCGGCGGCACAGCGTTTGCACCACGCGCTCGATCTCGTGATCACGGCCGATCAACGGATCCACGTCACCTTCGGCCGCCTTGCGATTGAGGTTGGTCGCATATTGTTCGAGCGGTGACTTGCCGGCCTCGCCGCCCTCCTCGGCTCCTTTCTCCGAGGTCGAGCCGGGCTGTTCGCCTTCGCTACCCGACTTGGATACACCGTGCGATACGTAGTTGACCACGTCGAGTCGGCTTACACCCTGCTCGCCGAGCAGATAGACCGCATGTGATTCCTGCTCGGAAAAGATCGCGATCAGTACGTTGACCGCGGTCACCTCTTTCTTGCCCGACGACTGGACATGGTAGACCGCGCGCTGCAGCACGCGCTGGAAGCCCAGCGTGGGCTGGACTTCATGATCTTCACCGGCCGGCACGACCGGCACATGCGTATCGATATAGCTTTTGAGTTCGCGTTCCAGACTCGGAATATCCGCGCTTACCGCTTCCAGCACCTCGGCCACGCCGGGATTATCCAGCAGTGACATCAGCAGGTGCTCGACAGTCAGCATTTCGTGGTGCTGACGTCGCGCCACCATGAAGGCGGCATCCAGAGCGGTTTGAAGTTCCTGGCTCAGCATTTTGCGTCCCCGAACCTAATGTTCGATTGAGGCCTGATTCTGTCCTCGAAGATTGCGAAAATCAGGCTTTTTCCATAGTACACAACAGCGGGTGCTGATGGGCGCGTGCATGGTCGTTGACCATGGCCACCTTGGTTTCGGCTATCTGAGCCGTAAACGTACCAGCCACCGCCTTACCCCGCGTATGAACGGTCAGCATGACCTGGACCGACTGCTCGCGGTTGAGATTGAAAAACGTCATCAGCACTTCCACAACGAACTCCATCGGTGTGAAGTCGTCGTTGTGCATGACCACTTTGTAGAGCGGTGGCTGCTTGGTTTTCGGCCGACTGGTTTCGACAACGGCCTCGCCTTCGTCTTCCACCGTCGGCTTGGGTTTGTCGGACTGACTCATCTCGTGCCTACCTTGGCCTGCCGTCGAGTCTTGCATGAAGACTCAATCGGCATCGAATCCATTTTCTATACGCAGGATATAAGGATACGGGGGCAGCAAATCAATCGATCGGACGCAATCGATCGCCCAGGCCTCGTAGCCAGGGCATCCGCGCGGGTCGGCGCGGGAAGAGGCGGGGTTATTCGCCGAGGTTGTGCGCTAGAAGCGAACGAATACGCTGCGGCACTTTCTGTTCGACTTCCATGCGGGCCACGTTGATCGCGCTGGCAAAGGCAACGGCATCGGCATCGCCGTGCGACTTGATAACCGTACCCTGCAGGCCGATGAAGGTCGCCCCGTTGTACTGGCGCGGATCCACGCGCCGACGAAATGCCTTGAGCACCGGCATGGCGAAGAATGCCGCGCTACGCGTCAGCGCATTGCGCGAAAATTCCTCTCTCAGGAACTGGGCTATGAGCTTGCCCAGGCCTTCACTGGTCTTGAGCGCAACGTTGCCGACAAAGCCGTCGCAGACCACGACGTCAACGTCGCCGATATAGATATCGTCGCCTTCCACGAAGCCGATATAGTTGAGCTCGCTCTCTCCTAGCAGCTTGCCGGCCTGCTGGATCTGGATATTGCCCTTGATCTCTTCGGCGCCGATATTGAGCAGCCCGACCCGCGGTTCCTCGACGCCGTGCACGGCTTCGGCAAGTACCGCGCCCATGACCGCGAACTGGAACAATTGTTCGGGGGTCGATTCAGCGTTTGCGCCCAGATCGAGCATCAGGGTATGGCCCTGACGAGACGGGATCGGCGATATGATCGCGGGCCGGTCGATACCGGCCAGGGTCTTGAGCACGAACCGCGCCGTAGCCATCAGCGCGCCGGTATTGCCCGCCGATACGCAGGCCGCGGCGTCGCCGTTCTGGACCACGTTGATCGCCACGCGCATCGAAGAGTCTTTCTTCTGGCGCAGCGAGCGTGCCGGCGATTCCGACATGCCCACCACTTCGCTGGCATGGCGCACGGCGAGGCGCTCGCCGACGTCTGCCTTCTTGTGGCGTGCGATCTGTCGATGCAGAGTTTCGGCGTCACCGACCAGAATGATTCCCAGGTCGGGGTGAGCCTGCAAACTCTTGATCGCGGCTTCCACGGCCACAGGGGCGCCGTGGTCGCCGCTCATGGCGTCGACTGCAATACGCGTCATAAGTCGGAGCCCGGGGCTTCTAGCCCCGGGAATCATCCGTGCTTAAACGTCGTCGCCGGTATTGACGACGCGACGACCACGGTAGAAACCGTCGCGCGTGACGTGATGACGCAGATGCGTCTCACCAGTCGTCTGATCGATCGACAGCGTCGGCGGATTCATGCTGGCGTGCGTGTTGCGACGCTTGTCGCGCTTCGAACGGGATTTGCGGTTCTTTTGGACGGCCATGGCGTTCTATGTCTTCCAGCGTTGTCGAAAATCGTCAATCGTCGCGTTTGAGCTGATTCAGCACCGCGAACGGATTGTTGCGTCGTTCATCGTATTGTTCGTCACGGCGCGGCATGTCGTGATCGACATACTGCGCCGTACATTCGGGCCGGCTGCACCGGGCTACGCTAGGCAGCGCCAGAAGCAGTTCGTCAGCCACCAGCGCATGCACATCCAGCATGTCGCCGTCGGCCAGCACCGGTTCGTATTCGCGCGGCACGTTTGCAGCAGCGTCGTCGTCGCCGACTACGACGCCGGACACGGCCACGTTCATCGGATGATCGAAAGCGTTCAGACAACGCTGGCATTCAAGCCGAAGCGTCGTGCTGATATCACCCTCGACATGGACACGCCGTTGCGCATCCTCCCGAAACTCGAGATCCACCATCACCGGGCTTGCACCGGCCGATGCGTCGATCGTCTGTGCCGCGACTCGATCCAGATGATCCAGATCGAGACGGCCTTCGATTCGCCCCTGCTGTGTGGCAAGCCGACGGTAATCGACACGAGGTACCAGCGCTCGGGGCGTGCTCATGGCGCGCGATAATAGGGCCGAAACCCCGCCAAGTCAAAGCATTTCGCCGTTTCGGTCTTGGCATGCACCGTACGCGAGGCCGACAGATGGCGGTACGGATCGTTTATCCTCTGGCGGCCAGAGATTCGCCGACAAAGGACTCCGCATGGCCCCGACCTCCCCCGCACCCATCATTCTTGCCTCCAGCTCGCCCTGGCGGCGAGAGCTTCTGACTCGCCTGGGGCTCGAGTTCGAAGCGATCTCGCCGGATATCGATGAAAGCGCGCGCGTCAACGAAGCCCCGACGGCCCTGGCCGAGCGCCTGGCTATCGGCAAGGCACGGCGCATATTCGATGACCGCCCCGAAGCCATCGTAATCGGTTCCGACCAGGTCGCCGATGTGGAGGGCGATATTCTCGGCAAGCCCGGCACGCCGGAAAAGGCACGGGCACAGCTGCGTCATCAATCCGGCAAGACCGTGTATTTCCATACCGGTCTGTGTGTATGCGCGCCCGTATTCGACACACCGCGTTCCTGTGTCGAAACCGTGACCACGCGTTTTCGCGAACTCGACGATGCCCGCATCGCGCGTTATGTAGAGCTCGAGGACGTCACCGCGACCGCGGGCAGCATCAAGTCCGAAGGCCTGGGCATCAGCCTTGTCGAATCGATCGAGTCGAAAGATCCGTCGACGCTGGTCGGACTGCCGCTAATCGCGCTGTGCCGGCTGCTCGCCGAGGCCGGCGTCGAGATTCCCTAGGGAATCGCTAGAAAAGCTCTGGCCAACCTGTCGTGGTCGCGCCGGCGTGCTTCGCGCGCGGCCGGCATGAAAAGGCCGGCTGCCCCGAAGGCGTCGGCCTCAAATACGCCGCCACTGCGTTGCCGAGTTCGACCTGTCCAGAAGACAGGCGCCGCGCTCGCCTGCCTTGTCGCAACGCATTCGAGGACTCGAACGCGAGCCACGAAAGGTCATGCAGCGATTCCCGAGCCGGCGCGATCAGGCGCTGCGCCGTTCGCAGGCCAGCCAATCGGGCAGCGTCTCGACGCTGTCGAGCACTTCAAGCGCGCCGGCACGACGCAACCGCGCGGCGTCGTGAACGCCACAGCCCACGCCGATCGCATCCACTCCGGCCGCCCGGGCCATGGCGACATCGTATTCGGTGTCACCGATCATCAGCGCATGCTCGGGCAGCGTGGCCGACCGCAAGAGGATGTTCTCGATCATGTCCGGCGCCGGCTTCGGCGTGCATTCGTCGGCACAGCGCGTCCAGCGGAAATAACCTTTGGTGCCCGTGTCGCGCATCGCGGCATCCAGGCCGCGCCGGCTCTTGCCGGTGGCCACCGCCATCTCGAAGCCCTGCGCCTTGAGTGCCTCCAAGGCATCCACGACCGGCGGGAAAAGCTTCGCGGCACTGCGTTTCATTCCATAGCGCGCGCGATAGGCGTGCAGGCGCGCGCGTACGCGCTGCGTGTCCAGATCCGGAAACAACCGTGCCAGCACGTCGTCCAGACCGAGGCCGATCAGTTCGCGCATGCGATCCGGCGAGCGCTCGGGCAGCCCCAGATCCTGAATCGCGGTCTGCATGGCCGACACGATTTCGCCGGCGGAGTCCATCAAGGTGCCGTCCCAGTCGAATACCAGCAGTTCGTATCGCTTCATTCCTGTTCATCCAACTGGTCGAGTAGCTGCGCCAGATCCGCGGCCAGCGGCGCGTCGAGCTGTAACGTATCCTGTCCGTAGGGCATATCGATATGTGCGGCGTGCAGGAACATGCGGCCAAGCCCCCGCTCCTGCCATAGCGCGGCACGCCGATTCGAGCCGTATTTGTCGTCGCCGGCCACGGGATGGCCGCAATGGGCGGCGTGCACTCGGATCTGGTGGGTGCGCCCGGTCTTGATCTCGACCGACATGAGCGTGGCATCGCCATAAAAGGCGACCGGTTCGAAGCGCGACACGCTCGCCTTGCCGCCCTCGGGGTCTACCGTGACCATGCGTTCGCCGCTGCGCTCGACATCGCGCGATAGCGGCACGTCCACTTCGATCGCCCCCGCTTTCCAATGTCCATCGACGAGAGCCAGATAGCGCTTGGTCGCGGCCGCGTCGTTCAGGCCGGCCCGCAGGGCGTCCAGCGCCGCGCGCGAACGGGCCACCAGCAGACAGCCGCTGGTCTGGCGGTCCAGACGATGTACCAGTTCGACGTACTCGCCCGGCCGTGCCACCCGCAACACTTCGATCAGGCCAAAGCGCAGGCCGCTGCCGGCGTGCACCGCCAAGCCCGCCGGCTTGTTGAACACCAGCATGTCGTCGCGCTCATGCATCAGCGCCCTACGGGTCTTCTCGATCAGGCCGTCGGGCGGGCGACCGGGGCCGGGCTTTTCTTTCTGGCGTACCGGCGGCAGGCGGATCTCGTCGGCTTCGGCCAGACGCGTGCCCGGCTTGGCGCGGCCGCGGTTAACCCGCACCTCGCCACTGCGGATGATCCGGTAGACCTTCGATTTCGGAACGTCCCGAAAGGTGCGCAAGAGGAAATTGTCGAGCCGCATGCCTGCATCGTTACTATCGACGCGGACATAGCGAACTTGAGCGGGTGCCGTAGTCAGATTACACTCCCAAGGTCGGGTTGATTAATCTGTCCGCCGACGCCTTTCCCGCGCGGGCACGCAATCGCCGACTGACAGTCATTTGTCACACGCTTAAAAAATGCCGGGCAAGCCTAGCATGCGCCCCGGATACAGCGTGTTCTTCCGCGAAGAGTCATTTATTTATTCATGTGCTCCTGTCTGATTGTTGCTGCGCACCGTGTGATCGTCGCCGTCCTTACCGGCCACGAGACCACGACTACGCCGGCGGCCGGCGCCTGTTTGCGCGCGCCGCTTGCACTTTCGGGCAGTCGAGCGCCAGTCGAGACCCATTCGAATGAAACGCATTTTGATCAACGCCACGCAGCCCGAAGAGCTGCGCGTGGCGATCGTCGATGGCCAGAAACTCCATGATCTAGATATCGAAGTCGGCAGCCGCGAACAGCGCAAGGCCAATGTCTACAAGGGCCGCGTGACGCGTGTCGAGCCGAGCCTCGAAGCCGCCTTCATCGATTACGGCGGTAATCGGCACGGTTTTCTGCCGCTCAAGGAAGTCGCCAAGGATTACTTCAACAAAAACCAGAACGGCGGTAACGGCAAGGACAGCATCAAGCACGCGCTGTCCGAAGGTCAGGAGATCATCGTTCAGGTGGAAAAGGAGGAGCGCGGCAACAAGGGCGCTGCTCTGACCACCTTCGTCAGCCTCGCCGGGCGCTATCTGGTGCTCATGCCCAACAACCCCCGTGCGGGCGGCGTGTCGCGGCGGATCGAAGGCGAAGACCGCAACGAGCTGCGCGAAGCCCTTAACGAGGTACAGGTACCCAACGGCATGGGCGTGATCGTGCGCACCGCCGGCGTGGGCCGATGCGCCGAAGAACTGCAGTGGGATCTGGACTATCTCGCCCAGGTCTGGAAAGCGATCAACGAAGCCGCCGACGCGCGCAAGGCGCCGTTCCTGGTCTATCAGGAATCCAACGTCATCATCCGCGCGCTGCGCGACTACCTGCGCGACGATATCGGCGAAGTGCTCATCGACCAGGCCGATATCTACGAAACCGGCCGCGAGTTCATGCAGCAGGTCATGCCGCATGCGCTGGGCAAGCTCAAGCAATACACCGACGAAACGCCGTTGTTCTCGCGTTTCCAGGTCGAATCCCAGATCGAGAGCGCCTTCGAGCGGGAAGTCACCCTGCCCTCCGGCGGCTCGATCGTGATCGACCACACCGAAGCCATGACCTCGGTCGATATCAACTCCGCCCGTGCGACCAAGGGCGGCGGCATCGAGGAAACGGCCTTCAACACCAACCTGGAAGCCGCCGAGGAAGTGGCCCGCCAGCTGCGTATCCGCGATCTGGGCGGCCTGGTGGTGATCGACTTCATCGACATGGAAAGCAACAAGAACCAGCGCGAGGTGGAGAACCGCCTCAAGCAGGCAGCCAAGGCTGACCGCGCGCGGGTTCAGATCGGGCGCATCTCGCGCTTTGGCCTGCTCGAAATGTCGCGCCAGCGGCTCAAGCCCTCACTGTCGGAATACTCCTCCCAGGCCTGCCCGCGCTGTCTCGGCCGTGGTTCGATTCGCAGCGTGGAATCGCTGTCGCTGTCGATTCTGCGCCTGCTCGAGGAAGAAGCCATGAAACCGTCCACCGGGCGGGTGATCGTGCAGCTGCCGATCGCCGTGGCCAGCTTCCTGCTCAACGAAAAACGCGACGATATCGCAGGCGTGGAAAAACGCTCCAGCACCCAGGTCACGCTGGTGCCGAACCACACGCTGGAAACCCCGCACTACGAAATCAAGCGCGTGCGTGGCGACCAGCTTTCCGAAGACGCCAACGACGCGACCAGCTACCGCCTCGATACCCACGTGGAGATCGAAAAACCGGTGGAGCCGAACCATGGCACCGCCACCACCACCCGGGAAGAGCCAGCGGTCAAGCGCGTGGCGCGGCCCGATGCACCGGTGATCGAGCGCAAGAGCGCGCCGGCCGAGGCCCCCGCGGCCGCGCCGACCGTCAGCATGACGCCCTGGCAGCAGCTCTGGGATGCCCTGCGGCGTATATTCGCCGGCGATGCCAGCCCCCAGACCACGGCTGCGGCCACCGCCGCTGCCAGCACTGCCAAGGCAAAAACGAGCGAAACCGCGGATACCTCCGGCGATAACAACGACAGCAGCGAAGGCGCGCGCAAGACCAAGCCCCGTCGCGGCAACCGCTCGAACGACGATGGGCAGAGCGATAGCGACAGCGGCAAGGACAACCAGAGCAGCGGCAACAAGCGCTCGCGCCGCGGTGGCCGCAATCGGCGCAATAATCGCAGCGACAACGACAGCGGTGACAAGGACAATTCCGCGTCCAAAACCAATAACGCCGGCAAGAACGACGACAGCGACAAAAAGCGCGGCGACGGCGATCGCAACAAGCCGAAGGACAAGAAGCAGGCGGCGTCGCAGGACAATGCGAATGCCCGTAACGAGGGCACGAAGAACGACGACACGTCCAGGAAGGACAAGTCCTCGTCAACCCAGGACAGCAGCCAAAGCAAGGGCCAAAGCAACGGCCAGAGGAAGGGCCAGAACAAGGACGACAACGACGCCGATAACAAGTCGCCGGCAGCGCAGACGTCGAACGAGTCGAACGCCGACGATACGACCAAGCCCGCGCAAGCCGCTCAGGCCGCAGACGGTAACGGCAGCGACAGCGGCGACAGCTCGAACAGCGACGCCAATAACGAAGGCGGCGGTGCACGTCGCCGGCGGCGGCGTGGCGGTCGCGGGCGTCGCGGCGGGCGCAATCGCAACAAGACGGCCAGCGACGGCCAGAACGAGTCGGAATCCTCGGGCGACGCCCAGGCCGATTCGGATAGCGCCGCGCAGGCAGACGCCGGCTCGAACGAAGCGCAGTCGGTCGCAGCGCAAGACGAAAACAAGCCGGCGACCCCCGTGCCGGCGGACGACGCATCCCTGAACGCCGACAAGCCGGATAGCGGCGACGCCGACAAGTCCGGCCAGCCGGACACGAATGCGGCCGACGCGGAATCGGACGAGGCCACCGACGCCGAGCGCGCGCATGCGCCGGCTGCCGAACCCAGCGCCGAGAAACAGGCCGAGGCCTCGAAGCCACTGAAGGCCCCGGCGCCGGAAGACGACCAGCCGTGGTCTGCGGTAACGGCCAGCGATAATGCCAAGGCGGCATCGCAGCACAAGCCGGCCCAGGCCGAATCCGAACTGAGCTCGGTGGAAATCCGCGAACAGGCCGCCAGCGATCGCGCAGACGAAGCATCGACGGCCGACGCAAAGGGCGACACGCATAGGGACAAGTCCGACGCGACAGAACAGCCCGCCGCCGCGCAAACGCCGGTCGCCTCATCAGAACCGGCAAACGCAGAAGAGCCCGAAGCTGAAAGCAGCGACGAAACCGTCGGCAACCCGGCGACACCGACTGCGGACGCCGAAAAGCCGGCTCAAACCGCGAGCGACGACGAAGAACCCGCGCCCAAGCCGAAGCGCAAACGAAGCCGCAAACCGGCCAAGAAAGCCGCGCCCAGCGAGGGCGAAGCAAGCGCGAACGCCGAGCCGGAAGCCAAGACGAAGACTGCGGCCGAAACCGAAACCGAAACCGAAACCGACGATAGCGAAAGCTCGGCCGGCAAACTCGAGCAAGTCGAGACGCAAACCGGTGAGGCGAAGCGTCAGGCCGATATCGAGGACACGTCGGTAGCGGCGAGCGAAACGACTGCCGAAGCCGTTTCCGAATCGGCAGAACCTTCCGAAGCAGCCGAGCCGGCGGACTCAGCCGAGACAGACGACATCCCCGTCGCCCAGGCGCGGGCCAGCGTCGAGGAGGTGGTTGCCGATAGCGACGAAACCCCATCCGAGTCGGAGAAAGCCCTCGATCAGGTCGAGACCCGGGCCGATACGTCGGACAGCTCGGACACCTCGGACGAGGACAAACCGCAAAGCAAGTCGTCGGCGTCCTGATCGACTGACGCCGGCGCAAAAAAGGCCCGGCCCCGTAATGGGGTCGGGCCTTTTTTGTGTACAGCGCCCGGCGGCGTATGGGTATTCGGACCGCGTGCGAACGGACCGGCCGGGATGGCTAGTCGAGGTCTGGCCAGCGCTGGCGGATATCTTCAAGCAGGCCGGTCGAGGCGTCTTCGATCATATCCAGCACCAGCTCGAAGCCACGCTCGCCGCCGAAATACGGATCCGGCACGCTCTGATCCCGGTAGGCGCTGCTGTAGCGCATGAACAGAGACGGCTCGGCGCGCGCGCCTTCGGTGGTCTGATACAGCGCCTGCAGCGAGGCGAGGTTATCCGCGTCCATGGCCAGAACATAGTCGAAATAGCGCAAATCCTCGGCGGTGACCTGCTGGGCCCGCAGATCGTCGATATCGATCTGGCGGCCACGCGCCGCATGGGCCGCGCGCCGATCCGGCGGTTTGCCGATATGCCAGTCGCCGGTGCCCGACGAAGCAATCTCGATACGATCGGCCAGGCCGGCCTCGTCCACCCTGTGCCGGAACAAGCCATGCGCGGTGGGCGAACGACAGATATTGCCCAGGCACACGAACATCACCCGAACAGTCGCTTCAGTCATCATCTCTCTCCGCAGAATGCCCGGCCGCCATCAGCGCCTCGACCAGCGCGATGTCGTCGGGCGTATCGACGCCCGGCCCCGGCACGGTACGCGCCTCGACCAGAGCGATCGGCAGGTTCAATTCGAAGGCACGCAGCTGCTCCAGCGACTCGATCCGCTCCAGGGCGCCGGGCGGCGCGGCTGAAAACCGTTGCAGCGCACCGGCGCGATAGGCATAGATGCCGAGATGGCGAAATGCACACGCTTCGAACTCGGTATTGCCGCTGTCGCGATGAAAGGGGATCGGCGCCCGGCTGAAATACAATGCCCGCCCCGCAGGCGTTGCCACTACCTTGACGATATTGGGGTTGTTGAAGGCGTCGGCATCGCGAATCGGAGTGCAGGCCGTGGCCATGGCAGCCTCGGTATCGCTGTCGAGGGCTGTGGCGACCTGGTCGATCAGCGCCGGCGGCATAAGCGGCTCGTCGGCCTGTACATTGACCACGATCGTATCATTTGCCCAGCCACGCTGGGCGGCCACTTCGGCAATACGGTCGGTGCCACAGCTATGATCTGCACGCGTCATGCACGCAGTCACGCCGGCCACGCGCGCAGCGTCGGCCACCGCCTCGCTGTCGGTAGCCACGATCACCTCTGTCGCACCGCTGGCACGCGCCGCGCGGCAGACATGCGCCAGCATCGGCTCGCCCGCGATGGCGTGCAGCACTTTGTTGGGCAGACGCGTGCTGGCCAACCGTGCAGGGATGATAACGACGAAGTCCATGGCGCTCCTTTTTGCGTTGCGATTGGCTCAGGCGGCCCGGCAGGTGCCCAGCAGGCGGTCGAGCAAGGCGTCGATACGGGCGTCGCAACCCGCGCTGAACGCCACGCGTACCGGCACCTGCCAGCAGCGCGCGGTGTTTGCAAAGCCGCGACACTTGACCGCGTCCTTGCCGGTCATCAGCAGTGGCCAGTCGTCCGCGAAGTCGAGATCCTGTGCCCGATAACGATAATGGTCCGGCATCGGGTGTTCGATCACGTCCAGCCCTAGCCCACGCAGCATGTCGAAAAAACGATGTGGATCGCCAATGCCGGCGATGGCATGCACGGGCGTACCGACAAACTGGGTCAGCTCACGGCTTCTGCCCTGTCCGTCGATCGACATCGCGGCACCGGGCACGAGCCAGAAATCCGCGCCCGGTCCATGCACGAGTGATAGATCCACCGTCTCCAAACGTGACGGCGCCTCCCGTAGCGGCCCGGCAGGCAGTAAAGACCCGTTGCCCACGCCGCGGCGTGCGTCGGTCACGGCAATCTCGGCGTCGCGTCGCAGCGCGTAGTGCTGCAGGCCGTCGTCGGCGATCACCACATCCACGCCCTGCTCCACGAGCCGTCGGGCGCCGCGCGGACGGCGCGGGTCCACGACCACGCGGGCGCCGGATTGCAGCGCCATCATCAGGGGTTCGTCACCGACTTCACGCGCGTGGCTGTCGGGCCCGACGTCGAGTGGATAAGCCTCGGCTTGACCGCCGTAACCCCGCGAGACGACGCCCACCCGCAGGCCGCGTTGCTGCAGCTTTTCAATCAGGGCCAGCGTGAGCGGTGTCTTGCCGCTGCCACCGACGGTGATATTGCCGACCACCAGCACCGGCACGCCGACGGCCTCACTGCGCAGCCAGCCGAGGCGGTAGAGTCGCTGCCGTATCCAGACCACGCCGGCGAATAACGCGGCCAGAGGACGCAGAAGCAGCCAGCCCCGCCCTTGGCCATACCAGCTGCGTTGCAACGCCGCGCGCATGAGATCGCGCTAGTTCCGGCGTGCCGGGCACGCAATCATGAGTCGCGAACCGCGCACAGGCTCAATCGGGCCGCGCGAACTGAATATCGTGCAGACCGCGATAATGCCCGCCGATCTGCATCAGTTCGCTATGGGTGCCCTTTTCTACCAGGGCGCCGTCATGCATCACCACGATCAGATCGGCATCCTGGATCGTCGACAGACGATGGGCGATGACCAGCGTCGTACGATCCTGCATCAGCACGTCGAGGCCCTTCTGGATGGCCTTTTCGGATTCGGTATCCAGCGCGGAGGTCGCTTCGTCCAGAATCAGGATCGGCGAGTCCTTGAGCAGTGCCCGCGCGATGGCGATACGCTGGCGCTGACCGCCCGAAAGCATGATGCCGTTCTGGCCCACGAGCGTGTCGTAGCCGTTGGGCAACGACTGGATGAATTCGTCCGCATAGGCACGACGCGCGGCATCCATCACCGCCTCGCGGTCGGCATTGCCGAGCGCGCCGTAGGCGATATTGCCGGCCACGGTATCGTTGAAAAGAATGACGTTCTGATCGACCAGGCTGATCTGCTGGCGCAGATCGCGCAGGCGATATTCGGTCAGATCGTGGCCGTCGAGCTTGATATGGCCCTGGCCGTATTCATAGAAGCGCGGCAGCAGCGACAACAACGTGGACTTGCCGCTGCCGGAGCGACCGACGAACGCGACCGTCTGCCCCGGCTTCACCTCGAAACTGATCTCTCGAAGCACATCGGTCTCGGTGCGCGGATAGCGAAACCAGAGGTTGCTGACTTCGATATGCCCGCTCGCCCGCTCGATCGTCAGGGTGCCCTGATCGTTCTCGCCCGGCTCGTCGATAAGCTCGAAAATGGCGCCGGCCGCCGCCATGCCGGCCTGAATGGTGGCGTTGACGCTGGTGAGCCGTTTTATGGGGCCCATCATGGCCATCATCGCGCCGAAGAAAGCGGCCAGATCGCCCGGCGACATGATGCCGCCACCGGTATCGCGTACCGCCACCGATACCACGAACGCCACCGCAAAGGCCGCGATCATCTGGATCACCGGCACGCTCGCCGCGCTGGTCGTGGACTTGCGCATCGACATGCGACGATTGCGCTCGTTGATACGGTCGAAACTCCGGGTTTCGCGCTCTTCACCGCCGAAGACCTTGACCACGCGCTGGCCGGTCAACACTTCTTCGCTGACGTGGGTGATATCGCTCATCGATTGCTGGATCTGCATGCTGTAGCGTCTGAACCGCTTCGAGACATGGCTGATGATGATGGCGATGAGCGGGCCGATAACCAGCGTGATCAGGGCCAGCGACCAATTGATCCAGAACATCAGGAAGGTGAAACCCACGATCCGCAGCGTGTCCTGGATCATGATGGTGATCGCGCTGGTGGCAGCGCCCGAAATCTGGCCGGTGTAGTAGGTCAGTTTCGCGGTGGTCTTGCCGGTCGAGTTGGCGTCGAAGAAGCTGGACGGCAGGCGCAGAAACTGCGCGAAGATATCGCTGCGCACATTGTAGATGACGCGGTTGGCCACCCAGGACATGCCATAGCTCGAACAAAAGCCGAAGGCCCCGCGAAACAGGAACAGCACCAGCATGAACGCCGGAATCCAGCGGATCATCCACGGATCGCGATCGACGATACTGCCGTCGAGCAGCGGCTTGAGGATATAGATCAACGCCGTATCCGCGGCGGCATAACCGGCCATGCCGATGGCGGCGATCCCGAGCCACTTCTTGTGCCGCCACGTATAGCGCAGCAAACGCGGGTAAATCTCGCCGATCGGCATGCTTGTTTCGAATTGCTGTCGCGCCAAGATGAGGGCCTATACGTGAAAGTGAAAAACCCGACGCCATCGGCGCCGGGCCATATTGTCATCGTTTATCGTTACGAGTCGCAATTTCGACGCGTTCGAATGCGGCCTGCGAGGCTGCGTCCATGGCGCGTACGACCGCCGCATGGCTGGCCGCGCCGTCCGCGCGTACGCGCAGCGCTCGCTGCGGATATTGTGCATGCAGCGCACTCAGCGAAGCGACCAGCTCGCCAGCCTGCGTGTGCCGACCGTTGATGCGGTACGCGCCCTCGGCGTCGATATCGACGATCACGGCTTCGGTCGCGGCCATTGCCTGCGCGCTCGCCGCCGCCGGCAGCTCGAGGGGCAAATCCTTTTCGTCGACGAAGCGGCTCGACACCATGAAAAAGATCAGCAGCAGAAACACTACGTCGATCAGCGGCGTGAGGTTCACCGACGGTTCCTGATCGCTCGCACGGCGCACGAACTTCATGACGAAGGCGCATCGCGCTGGCCTTCAATCAGGCGCACCGCCCATTGTTCAAGCAACAGCCCGCGTTTCTCGACCAGGCCGTTGAAATAGCGATAGGCCACGAGCGCGGGAATCGCCACGCACAGCCCGGCGGCGGTGGTTACCAGCGCCTGCCCGATGCCGCCGGCCAGAGCCTGGGCGTCGCCCAGGCCGGCTTCGGTCATGGTGGCAAAGATCTGGATCATGCCCGCGACCGTGCCGAGCAGGCCGAGCAACGGCGTGATCGCTGCGATGGTGCCCAGGGTGTTCAGGTAGCGCGCCATGTCGTGGCCGACCTGACGACCCGCTTCCTCGATGCGCTCGCGGCGGATATCGATACTCTCCCCGCGTGTTGCGACCACCGCTGCCCAGACGTGTCCCAGTGGGCTATTAGCCTCCAGCGACTGACGCTCCGCGTTCGACAACGCGCTCGCACGCGCCAGTCGCGACCGCTGGTCAAGCAGCTGGGGCGGCGCCACCCGCTGCGTACGCAGCGCCCAGGCCCGCTCGATCACGATGGCGAGGCCGAGCACCGAGCAGATCGCAATCGGCAGCATCAGCCAACCACCGGCCGCAAGCATTTCTGCCATGCCTTGTTCCTTCGATATCAGGCAAGGCGGCATGATAAGCGCCCGAGTCGTTGCGGGCCACCCATGCGCCGCCAGGCGGGCCTGCCGCGAGGGAAGCTCTGCCCCCCCCCCCCCTCTCGCGGGTCGCGGTCGATTCCTCGCAGACGGTGCGGCAAGGCGTCCGAGCGCGGTGCCTGCCTCATTGGCAGGTCAAGCTCGGCAACGCAGCCGCGGCGTCTGTGAGGCCGAACCCGTTCGGGGCCGCCGGCTTTGCGCGCGCCTGGTCTTCGTCAAGGCGCGCTGGCGTGCAACAAGCACGCTACGCGCACCTTTCCTCGCCAGCCACGCGCAAAGCACGCCGGCGCAACCGCGACAGGTTATGCAGAGCTTCCCTAGGGCGTATGCCATACCCGCGGCGCCGCTTGCCGCCAGCGACTGACTTCGGGCGGACCCGGCGTCGGCCGGATTGCGAGTTCGATCGCACCCGAGTCAGCGGTATTGACCACGGCGGCATCGGCAGCGCGCAGCCGTGCGACCACATGCTCGTCGGGGAAACCCCAGCGGTTGTGCCAGCCGGCAGAAACGAGCGCGATGTCGGGCGCCACCGCCGCCACAAACGGCTGCGAGCTGGAGCTTGCGCTGCCATGATGGGCCACGACCAGCACGTTTGCTGCGAGCGCCGCTGCATCGCGCTCGACCAGCACCTGCTCGCCGGCCTGTTCGATATCGCCGGGCAACAGCACCCGACCACCGGGCGCATCGATACGCAGCACGCAGGAACGGGCGTTGTTGCTCATGCCCGGCTCGATGTCGTCATCGCTCGGATAGAGCATCGTGAAGTCCACGCCATCCCACTGCCAGTGCTGGCCGGCACGACAGGGATGATCACTGTCGGCCCCGCTGCGCCGGCGCACGTCGAGCTGTTCGGATATCGCCTGCGCACCGCCCATATGGTCGTTGTCACTGTGGCTGATCAGCAATTCATCGACCGTGGTCCGCCCTACATGGCGCAGATACGGCACCACGAATGCGTCGCCAGCGTTGAACCCCGTGCGATAGGCCGGGCCGGCATCGTAGACCAGCGTATGACGACGGGTCCGAACCACCACCGCGAGGCCCTGGCCCACGTCCAGCACCGCCAGCCGCAGCCCGCCCGGCGCGATTTCATGCGCTGCCGGGCGCAGGCCGATGACCGCCGGCAACAGAAATACCGGAGCGAGCCACCGCCCCGGCAGGCCCCGTGGCATGGCCAGCAGCGCCACCCCCACGAGCGCCAGCACCAGCGCCATCGCGCCGTGTACGCCGGGGTGGATACTCGCCCACGGCCAGCTCGCAAGCGCGGCCAGTCCCGGCCAGGCCCACTCCAGCCCTGTTGCGATGGCAGCCAGCGCCGGGCCACCGACGTCCGGCACCAGCAGCGCGACGACGGTGGCAAGCAGCAGGACCGGCACGAGCAGCACCGCTGCCGGGATGAGCAGCGCATTGACCAGAGGGGCGACGAGCGAGGCCTGGCCAAAGAACCATGCGCTCAACGGCCCCAGCCCCGCCACTAGACCGAGTTGAAGCATGATGAACCCGAGCACGCGCCGTCGCGTGACCACGCGACCAAGATAGATCAACCATGCCACCGCGCCGAACGACAGCCAGAAACCGGGACTGATCACCGACACCGGCGCCCAGAGCACGACCACGATCGCCGCCAGTGCGAGTATTCGTGACACCGCGATATGGCGCATGGCCACCAGCGCGAACAGCGCCGCCGCCACCATCACCAGCGCACGCTGGGTCGGCAAGGCGAAGCCGGCCAACAGGGCATAGAACAGCGCGCCCGCCAGGCCTACGCCGCCCGCCAGCCATGGCACGGGCGATCGCGGCGCGAACCGCAATGCCAGCCAGCGCGCCAGCGCAAACAGCCACCCGGCGACCAGACCGATATGCAGGCCGGAAATTGCAACCAGATGCGAGGTGCCGGTGGCACGCAATACCGCCCATTGCTCGTCGCTGATCGCATCTCGAATCCCCAGCGTGAGCGCGGCCACGATCCCTTTCATGGCCGAGCCTTCCAGAAACGGGTCGATACGGCGCATGGCCAGCGCGCGCAGGCGGTCGATGGTAAGCCGGGGTGGCGTGTCGCAGGGTTGGGCCTGGCGTATGTAGCCGCTGGCATCGATACGTTCGCGCCAGAGCCAGCCTTCGTAGTCGAACGTGCCGGGGTTGGCCGAGCCGTGTGGCGTATCGAGCTTGAACGCGCCGCTCAGGCAGTCCCCGGGCAATAGATCGTGGCCGTGGTCGTACCAGGACAGACGCAGTCGATAAGGTGGCGTATCACGGGCCAGCACGAACCGGGCGCGATACGGATCGTGGGCGACGATGCCGACCACATGGCCGGTCATGGGCACGGTTTCGCCGGTTCTTGCCACTGGCCAGCGCGAGTCCAGCTGGCGCTGGATGCCAAAGCTCGTCCATGCCGCGCCTGCCAGGGCCACGAATAGCACTATGCGCCCCGGCCAACGCCACAAGCACGGCAGCAGCAGCGCGCCCAACAGCCACAGGGGCAAAGGCGCGGGCTGGAGGTAGGTTGCAGCCACCGCGGCGATGAGCGACACCGCGAGCCAGCGCGGATCGCGGTCGGCTGCCTGCAGCGCCCGGCGCACCATGTGCGCGCCTGCGCGTGCGTGGTCGTATGCGCCTGCCCCCTTCGCCTGCCCCATCATCCTGTTTCGACGCGCTTACGCCGTTTGCGGCCAGACAATCAGCCTAGCGCTTGTAGCGTCGCGCGCAACCGCCACCGCCGCATTGCTTGAGCGGCGCTGGCGATAAAGGCTCAGGCAAACGCGCTTGCCTGAGCGGGCGACAGCCGCCCGTCGGCCAGGCTCCAGACCTGGTCCATACGCTGGGCGAGTTCGCGGTCGTGGGTCACCATCACCAGGCTGGTATTCATCGACGCATTGAGCTCGAGCATCATGTCGAACACGCTCGCAGCGGTGCGATGATCGAGATTGCCGGTGGGTTCGTCGGCCAGAATACAGGCCGGACGGGTGACCAGCGCGCGGGCCACCGCCGCGCGCTGGCGCTCGCCGCCCGAAAGCTCTGTGGGCTTGTGCTCTAGACGGTCGCCCAGCCCCACCTTGCGCAAGAGATCGCGCGCTTCGTCCAGCGCTTTTTTCGGCGGCCCGCGCCGGATCAACAGCGGCATGGCCACGTTCTCTACCGTGGTGAACTCCGGCAGCAGATGATGGAACTGGTAGATGAAGCCGAGCTTTTCGTTGCGCAGCTTGCCGCGTGCGGCGTTGGACAACGTGGTCATGTCGCGCCCGGCAATATGAATCGTGCCCCGGCTGGGCACGTCGAGGCCGCCCAAAAGGTGCAACAGCGTCGATTTGCCGGAGCCGGAGGCGCCGATCACCGCGATCTTTGCGCCCGGGGCCACGTTCAGATTGATGTCGTCGAGCACCGTAACCGGCTCGCGCACCTCAGTGAACGTCTTGGACAGATGGCTGCAGCCGAGCACGCTGGTGCCGGTCTCGGGAGTGTTACTCATAACGCAGGGCCTCGGCCGGCTGCACGCGGGCGGCACGCCACGCCGGATACAGCGTCGACAAAAACGACAGCACGAGCGACAGCAGCGCAATCTGCACCACGTCGCTTTCATGCAGCTCGGCCTTGAGCTGGCTGATGTAATAAACGTCGGCCGACAGCAGGTCGGTATTCAGCAGGCTTTCGAGCATGGGCACGATATGTTCGATGTTGATCGACAGCAGCACGCCCAGGACTACGCCCACGACGGTACCGATCACGCCAATCAGCGAGCCCTGCACCATGAAGATCGCCATCACCGACTTCGGCGACATGCCCAGTGTGCGCAGGATGGCGATATCGCCCTGCTTGTCGGTGACGACCATCACCAGCATGGACACGATATTGAACGCGGCCACTGCGATGATCAGGCTCAGGATGATGAACATCACCGTCTTTTCGGTCGCGATGGCATGGAAGAAGTTCGCATGCTGACGGGTCCAGTCGGATACGCGTTTGCCCGGGTCGAGTATCACCTCGAGCTGACGGCTCACGCTGGGCGCATCGAACATGTCATTCAGGTGCAGCCGTACGCCGGTCACGCGATCTTGCATGTTGTATAGGGTGGCCGCATCGCCCATGTGAATCATGACCATGCCGCGGTCATATTCGTACATCCCGACCTGGAAGATGCCGCCCACGGTAAAGCGGCGAAAACGAGGCACGATACCGGCCGGGGTGATATTGGCCTCGGGGATCATCAGATCCACCTTGTCGCCGACGTTCACGCCGAGAATCGCGGCCAGCTCTGCACCGATGACGATGCGGTACTTGCCCTTCTCGAGCGAATCGAAACTGCCGCCCACCATGTGATCGGCCACATCCGAAACTTTGCGTTCCTTTTCGGGCAGCACTCCCCGGATCATGGTGCCAGCCATGTTGCGACCGCTGCGCACCATGCCCTCACCGCTGATATAGGGCGCCGAGCCGGTGACATCCGACAGGCGCTGGTCGACCTGGCTTTCCACGTCCTGCCAGTCCTGCAGGCCGCCGCGCCCCGCCGATATCTCCACATGCGAGGCCATGCCGAGGATACGGTCACGCAGCTCCGCTTCGAAGCCGTTCATCACCGACAACACGGTAATCAGCAGCATCACGGCAAGCGCGATCCCGCCCATCGAGATGGACGAAATAAAGGAGATGAAATGGTTGCGCCGCTTGGCCCGCGTGTACTTCAGGCCGGCGTAGAGTTCGAGGGGTCTAAACATTGGCGCGCATTAAAGCATAATGGTCGCAATCGGCGCAGGGGGTCTGACGCCGAAAACCATCGTCGGGGATTTGAGTCATGCGCATGAGAACGTCTCTGCTTGTTTTAGTTCAGATTTCGGGGCTGATTTTGATCAGCGGCACGGCCTGCGCGCAGTCGAACAGCGGCTACGCCGACGACAGCATGTCGGATGCCGGTGCCACCCATACACAAACGCGCGGCACGGTACTCGATATGCCGGCCGGCGAAAATACCGCCCAGGGCGCGGCCACGCCACGCCCGAGCACGCCGCCGCGCGGCATGACCAAGGCGCGCGTGCGCCAGCAGTACGGCGAACCGCAGAGCAAAAGCCAGCCGGTAGGCAACCCGCCGATCACGCGTTGGGACTACCCGGGCTATCGGCTCTACTTCGAATACGATCATGTCCTGCACGCGGTCGTGCCCGACCATTTCGAACCCGTCACCCATAGCGACGAACTCCAGCCGGCGGATTGATGAAAGAACGTGTACTGCCGGCCGAATGGGCGGCACAGCAAGCCACCGTGCTCGTATGGCCGCGCAGCGGCGGCGACTGGGGCAACGGCCTCGACGCCGCCCGCGACGCCATCGCCGAGTTCGCCGCCGTGCTCTGCGACTACCAGCCCGTGATCCTGGCGGCCGCGGATGCCGAATGCAGCGCCAGCATCGCCGCGCACTCGCGACTTGCCGATGTGGCCCGGCTGAGCGTGGTGAACGTGGCCAACGACGATATCTGGGCACGCGATACCGGCCCGATCACGGTATTCGACAACGGCGCTCGGCGGTTTCTAGATTTTCGTTTCGATGGCTGGGGCGGCCAGTTCGAAGCCAGCCGCGACGATGCCTTCACCGCCGCCCTGCATGCCACCGGTCTGCTCGGCCACGGTGGGCTCGAGCGGCACGAGATCACGCTCGAAGGCGGCAGCATCGAATCCAACGGTGCGGGCGCACTGCTGACCACCGAACGCTGCCTGTTGCAGGGCCGGCGCAACGCGGATTTCGACCGCGATCGCGCGGTCGCCGCCCTCGCCGACGCACTGGGCGCGGACACCGTGCACTGGCTCAGCGAGGGTGACCTCATCGGCGACGACACCGATGGGCATATCGATACGCTGGCCCGTTTCGTCGCCGCCGACACGATTGCCTATCAGGGCTGTCGCGATGAAAACGACGCCCACTACGCTGCGCTGGCCGCGATGGCAGACGAACTCGCCGCCCTGCGCGATAGCAACGGCCAGGCCTATCGTCTGGTGGAACTGCCGCTGCCCGCGCCGGTGTACGACCCGGACGATGGCCATCGACTGCCGGCCGGCTATGCCAACTTTCTCATCGCCAACGGCTGTGTGGTCATCCCCGCTTTCGACGACCCGGCCGACGACCACGCCCACGAGATCATCGCCGGGCTGTTCCCGGATCGCGATATTCGACGCGTCGACAGCCGTGCCTTGATTCGCCAGCACGGCGGCCTCCATTGTGCAGCCATGCAAATTCCTGCCGAGTTGTCCTGATGACCTATCCCGCCCCGCTGCGCGTTGCCGTGGCGCAATACGCCTGCACGCCCGAACCGGCGACCAATCTGGATACCGCGGTCGCGCATATCGAACAGGCCGGCGCGGCCGGCGCGAAACTCGTGTTGCTGCCCGAACTGCACAACACGCCCTACTTCTGCCAGCGCGAAGACCCGGCCCTGTTCGACTTGGCCGAGCCCATCCCCGGCCCGTCCACCGAACGCCTGGCGGCGGCCGCGCGCGATGCGGGCGTGGTGGTGGTGGCATCGCTGTTCGAACGGCGTGCGGCGGGGCTGTATCACAACACCGCGGTGGTGCTGGACGCCGACGGAACGCTCGCCGGGCGATATCGCAAGATGCATATCCCGGACGACCCGGAATACTACGAAAAATATTATTTCACCCCCGGCGATCTCGGCTTCACGCCGATCGATACCTCGATCGGCCGGCTGGGCGTGCTCGTTTGCTGGGACCAGTGGTACCCGGAAGCCGCCCGCCTCATGGCCCTGGCCGGGGCCGAGCTGCTGGTGTATCCGTCGGCGATCGGCTGGGACGACGCCACCGATGACGGCGCCGAACAGCAGCGCCAGCTCCATGCCTGGCAGGGCGTACAACGCGGTCATGCCATCGCCAACGGCCTGGCGGTTGTGACCTCCAACCGTGTGGGCATCGAAGGCGACAACGCCACCGAAATCCGCTTCTGGGGGCACAGCTTCGTGTTCGGCCCGCAGGGGGAAACGCTGGCCGAAGCCGGCGAGGATGGCGAGTTACTCGTCGCAGACATCGACCTGCATCGCACCGAGTCGGTCCGGCGTATCTGGCCGTTCCTGCGCGATCGCCGTATCGATGCCTTCGACGATATCACCCGGCGTTATCGCGACTGATAGCCAGACCGTTTTGACATTTGCCGTGCGATAACCGCGGCCCACCTCGACTATGCAATAATCCGCCGCCTCTCATGGCTGTCGTAACCGAAAACAACGCAACCATCCGTGCCCTGGCGCCGCCGGCGCTGCGCGCGGGTGCGCACGATGCCTGGCAGGGCCTGCACGGCTGTGCCACGTCGATCGCGCTCGCCCAGGCCGCGCAGGCCCGCGACGGGCTCACCGTGGCCGTGGTGGCCGACGAACACCGGGCCTATCGGCTGGAAGAAGAGCTGCGCTTCTTCAGTGACGAAAACCTGGCTGTACGGCATTTCCCGGACTGGGAAACCCTGCCCTACGACGTATTTTCGCCGCATGCGGATATCATCTCCGAGCGCCTGGCCCTGTTGCACAGTCTGCCGGGCATGGGGCGCGGCATTCTCATTATCGCGGCCGATACGCTGGTCCAGCCGCTGCCGCCCACCACCTTCGTCGATGCTCGGGCGATGGTGTTCGAAGTTGGCGATACGCTCGATTTTCATGCCCTGCGCGAACGCCTGGAAGCCGCCGGCTATGCGGCCGTCTCCGAAGTACGCACCCACGGCGAATATGCGATTCGCGGTGCGGTCATGGATCTCTACCCGATGGGCTCGAACACGCCCTATCGGTTGGACCTGTTCGACGACGAAATCGATACCATCCGCGCCTTCGATGCCGACTCCCAGCGCTCCACCGACAAGCTGGATTCGATCCGGCTGCTGCCGGCCCGCGAATTCCCGCTCGACGACGACGCCATCAAGGCATTTCGCTCGCGTTATCGCCAGCGCTTCGAGGGCGACCCGGGCGCGAGCGTGATCTATCGCGACGTCTCGCGCGGCATTCCACCGGGCGGCATCGAGTCGTATCTGAGCCTGTTCTTCGACGACACCGCGGCCCTGTTCGACTATCTGCCCGCCGACACGGCGATCGTGGAACTCGGCGATGTCGATCAAGCCCTGGCCACCGCCTGGCGCTCGATCGAGTCCCGTCATGAACAGCGCAGCGTGGACCCCGAGCGGCCATTACTTGCGCCCGAGGAGGCGTTCGTGACGCCGGCGCGTTTGCGTACCGGCCTGGACGCCCTCACCGCGGCCCGTATCGTCGACGATGCGGTTTCGGCTGCAGCGGTGTTCGACGTCGCGCCGGTCCCGCCGCTGTCCGGCGCGGATATCGCCGCCACCGGGCGCGCGCTGCGTGCCTTCTTCGACGACTTCGACGGCCGTATTCTCATTACCGGCGATTCTGCCGGCCGCCGCGAGGCGATGCGCGACTGGCTCACCTCGCTGGGCCTGGCCCCGGCCCGTGCCGAGGGCTGGTCCGATTTCATCGACCACAACAAGCACATCGCGGTCACCAGCGCGCCGCTGGAAACGGGCGCGATTCTGACCGGCGACGGCATTGCCGTCATTTCCGAAAGCCAGCTCACCGGCAGTCGCCCGCCGGCGAAGAAACGCCGCCGCGTTACCCGCGACCCGGAAACGGCGATTCGCGAGCTCACCGATCTTGCCCCCGGCGCGCCCGTGGTGCACCAGGACAACGGTGTGGGCCGCTACAAGGGCCTGCAAAAGCTCTCGGCCGGCGGCGTGGAAAACGAATTCGTCACCATCGAATATGCCGGGGGCGACCTGCTTTATGTGCCGGTCGCCTCGCTGCATCTGGTGCACCGCTTTACCGGCGCGGATGCGGAAACCGCGCCGCTGCATCGCCTGGGCAACGACCGCTGGGCCAAGGCGCGCAAGAAAGCCGCCAAACGCGCCCGCGACGTGGCCGCCGAACTGCTGGAAATCCAGGCCCGCCGCGCTGCGCGCGAAGGCGTTTCGATGGTGCCCGACGCCGACGACTATGCCCGTTTCGCCGCCGGCTTCGCCTTCGAGGAGACACCGGACCAGCAGCGCGCCATCGACGAAGTGCTGGCCGATCTGGCCAAGAGCACGCCGATGGACCGCGTGGTCTGCGGCGACGTGGGCTTTGGCAAGACCGAAGTCGCCCTGCGCGCGGCATTCGCCGCGATATCGGCCGGGTACCAGGTCTGCGTGCTGGTGCCGACCACCCTGCTCGCCCAGCAGCATTACCAGAACTTTGCCGATCGCTTTGCCGACTGGCCGGTCAAGGTCGCCGCCCTGTCGCGGCTACGTACCGGCAAACAGCGCGACGAACTGCTCGAGGAAATGGCCGCCGGCAAGCTGGATATCGTCATCGGTACGCACCGGCTGCTGCAAAAGGATATCCGCTTCAAGAAGCTCGGCGTGCTCATCGTCGACGAAGAACACCGCTTCGGCGTGCGCCACAAGGAGCGCATCAAGAGCCTGCGTGCCCAGGTCGATCTGCTCACGCTCACCGCCACGCCGATTCCGCGCACGCTCAACATGAGCCTGTCCGGCCTGCGCGACCTGTCGATCATTGCCACGCCGCCCGAGTCGCGCCTGGCCATCCAGACCTTCGTATCGCGCCAGGACACCGCGCTCATTCAGGAAGCCGTGCGCCGCGAAATGCGCCGCGGTGGCCAGGTCTACTACCTGCACAACAAGGTCAAGGATATCGAGCGCGTCGCCCGCGACCTGGGCGCCATCCTGCCGGAGGCGCGCATCCGCGTAGCCCATGGGCAGATGCACGAGCGCGAGCTCGAAGCCGCCATGCTCGATTTCTATCATCGGCGCTTCGATATCCTGCTGTGTACCACGATCGTGGAATCCGGCATCGACGTACCGAGCGCCAACACCATCATCATCGACCGCGCCGATACCTTCGGCCTCGCCCAGCTGCATCAGCTGCGCGGCCGTGTCGGCCGTTCTCATCACCGCGCCTATGCCTATCTGCTCACGCCGCCACGCGAGTCGATGACGCCGGACGCCGAAAAACGCCTCGACGCGCTCGCCTCGCTCGGCGATCTGGGTGCCGGCTTTGCCTTGGCTACCCACGACCTGGAAATCCGCGGCGCCGGCGAGCTGCTCGGCGAAGGCCAGTCCGGCCAGATTCAGGAAATCGGCTTCGATCTCTATCGCCAGATGCTCGATCGGGCCGTGGGTGCCTTCAAGCGCGGTGAAGTGCCCGAGGCCGACGCCGACGAACTCATGTCGGCCACCGAAGTCGAGCTGGGCGCGACCGCCCTGCTGCCCGAGGAATACATCCCGGACGTGCATATCCGGCTGGTGCTCTACAAACGCATCAGCTCGGCCAAGGACGATGCCGCCCTGCGTGCGCTCAAGGTCGAGCTCATCGACCGTTTCGGCCTGCTGCCCGAAGCCACGGAAACCCTCTTCGCCGCCACCGCGCTCAAGCTCATGGCCAGTCCCCTGGCGATCGCCAAGATCGAAGCCGGCCCGGACGTCGGCCGCCTCAACTTCGCCCGCAACAGCCGTATCGACCCGGCCCGCCTGATCGCACTCGTACAATCCGACGCCAAGCGCTACCGCCTCGAAGGTGACGCACGTCTGGTGTTCTTCCGCGACATGCCCGACGTCGAAACGAGGGTCGAACACATCCAAACACTTCTGGAAAAGCTGGGCGCGCCGACCTCAAATGAGGCAGAAGCGGCAGTCGACAAGCGCTAGCGCCCGAAGGGGCTAAGTACTACCAGCGGGCAACCGGTGGCAACGGCCGATGTATAGACGACTCACCACCGACGACACGACAGCATATCGCGCACTCAGACTGGCCGGCTTGCAGGAATGTCCGACCGCCTTTGGGTCCAGTTTCGCCGAAGAATTGGCCCTATCCGACCAAGATTTCGCCCAACAGCTAATGCCCGGCGAAGACGGTTGTGTCATCGGTGCCTTCGACGACGACCAACTGGTCGGTGTTGTCGGTGTACAACAGAACCGTTTCGAAAAAATGCGCCACAAGGCCTTCGTCTGGGGCATGTACGTAGCGTCTGCACGCCGCGGTGCCCACGTGGGGCGCAACCCGCTCAACCAAGCGCTGCAGTTTGCCGGCCGCTTGAGCGGTGTAAGCCAAGTGACGCTGTGGGTAGTTCGCGAAAACCAAGGCGCCTGCGCGCTTTACGCCCGTGCCGGCTTCGTGACGTACGGTACGGAACCCGCAGCACTGCAGGTGGCGAACCGCTTCTACGATGAATTGTTGATGGTCAAGTTTCTAGGCAACAGCAGCGCCTCTTAACGAACACAACGCAGGTTTGTGCTGGCTGTCGCACGATGCGATGTGCGACTTTTAGTAAACGCTTAGTGTGGGCTGCGGGCATCGCGGCCTTGGGGTGCCGGCAATGAACGCTGAAACGGACACTGTCTTGAAGCTTTACGGTCGATCCACCGCTTTCAACGTACAAAAGGTGCTGTGGCTACTGGATGAGCTCGAACTTGGCTTCGAACACCATCTTGTGGGCGGGCGTTATGGCGGCCTCGATGACCCGGCGTTCATCGCCCTCAACCCGCATGGCAAAGTCCCGGTTCTGAAAGACGGTGACATCTCGATTTGGGAGTCGCACGCGATTCTCAGATATCTCGCGGCGCAGTATGGCGACAGCCGTTTCTGGCCATTAAGCCCCGCCGAAAGGTCGGTCCACGACCGCTGGATGGATTGGTCACAGACCACCCTGCAACCGGACTTCATGCGTCTGTTCTGGCGCTTTTATCGCATGCCCGAACACAAACGCGATACCGAAGAAATCCAGCGGGCACGCCGTGCTTGCGAACGCCACTACCGTCTTATCGATGCCGAGCTCGAACAGCGGCGCTATCTCGCCGGCGATCGTTTCTCACTGGCCGATATCCCCGCTGGCACCACTTTGTACCGTTACCAGAAAATGGGCCTCGATACCGCACTGCCCGCCCGCGCCGCCGAGTGGTACGCAAACCTGTGCCAGCGGCCGGCGTTTCAAAATCGCGTCATGACGCCGTTCAGCGAGCTGCGCGGCCGAGAGTCGTTCTAGCTAAATAGGCCAAAACCGCAACGGCGCGATCTGGCGTTTGTACTCTGCTACTGCACCGCCGGTGGTAGCAGCTGTTCCAGCATCGCCCTGAAAACCGTGTTCGCCCGGTCGGCGATATCCGAACGCGACAGCACCGCAAAGGCGATACGTCCGGCCGCCGGCAAACGCCCCGGCGGTATCCGGGTCATCGCATCGGATGCGAGCGATTTCGGCAACAGACTGATCCCCAGTCCGGCCTCCACGGCGGCGAGTACGCCATTCAGCGACGGCGTGACGTATACGCCGCGCCAACGCATACCCTGCTGTGTCAGAACGCTGATCGCGCGCGTGCGATAGGCGCATGGCGGGGTGAAGGTCACCAGTTCCAAGGCGTCGGCGTCGCTCGTCGATGCATCGAGCCTACCGAACCAGCATAAATCTTCGCGCCAGAGTTCCACCGCACCGGCCGGCAACTCGCCGCTGACCTTGCACAGTAGATGATCGATTTCCCCTTGCTCGAGGTCACGCTGAAGCGCGGGGCCTGCGCCGACAATCACTTCCAGCTGCACAGCCGGCTGCTCGCGACGAAACTCGGCCAGTACGCGCGGATAGTTACCGGCGCTGGCGATATCGTCCGACATACCCAGCTTGACGGTGCCGGATAGGGGTTGCTCGTCCAACCGGCGGCGCGCGAGTGCATGCAGTCGCAGGGTTTCACGAGCGAGCGACTCGATTTCCCGGCCTTCGCGGGTCAGCGCGATCACGCCCCGTCGGTTGCGCGCCATCAACCGATGCCCGGCCTGTGCCTCGAGCCGCGCGAGCTTCGCGCTGACCGTGGACTGGGTCGCATACGTTGATTTCGCCGCCGCAGTGAAGCCGCCATGGTCGATGATATGCAAAAAGTTTCTTAACAGGTCGCTGTCGAACATTGCTATCGCGATTATCGATCACAGAAACAAAAATAATTCGTTTCTGCGATTAGTTGCAACGCCTTAGTGTGGATCACGAAGCAATCGCTTCGATTGTTGACCACCAACCCAATGAGCACGCGTCGCAATGAATTCCCGATTACGACTCAACTGGACTTTGCAACGGTCGCGACGGGCAATCGACGCTGGCCCCCTGCGCTCGCGCCAGCCGTCATGACACAATCAACGTGTACGACCATCGGTGACAGCAGCGGCAGCCACTCAATAACGGTGCGGCTGCTACCACTCAACCTGATCATTTTTCTCGGCTTCATGACGGTCAGCCTGCCACTGGCCGTATTACCGCTGTACGCCTCCCACACCCTGGAAAGCGGGCCACTGATGGTGGGCATCCTGATTGGGCTACAGTCGATCGCTACAGTGATCACAAGACCCTACGCGGGCCGGTTTGCCGATGCGCGCGGCCCGCGCGCAGCCACGATCGTCGGCCTGCTCATCTGCATTGCCGCCGGCGGTCTTTACATGCTGTCGACATTACTGCCGCTTGGGATCGCTGTCTTGCTGCTCGGCCGCGCGACGCTCGGCTTGGGCGAAAGCCTGATTCTCACGGGCGCGATCACCTGGGGCATCGGCCGCGTCGGCGAAGCGCATTCGGGTCAGGTCATGTCCTGGAACGGGATCGCCATGTATGCGGCACTAGCCGCGGGCACGCCCACCGGCCTTGGGGTGTACAACTTGTTTTCCGCGCCCGTGGTCGGCTTTATCACGCTCGGCGCCGTCTCCGCCGCTTTGCCACTGGTCGCGCTGCTTTGTGCATTGCCAATGCCGGGCACAGCTGCGGCTACACGGCGCTCTTATCCGATCGGTGCTTTGCTACGTTGCATCTGGCCGTTGGGCCTGGCTTTGACGTTCCTGATGGCCAGCTATGGCGCGATCGCCGCTTTCTACGCTCTATATTTCGAGCACCAGGGGTGGCGCCATGCAGGCTGGGGGTTCGCCGGCTTTGGTTGCGCGGTCATCGGTGTGCGCATTGCCTTCGGCCACCTCCCTGATCAAATCGGCGGGCGCCGGGTCGCGTATGCATCGATCGCTACCGCTGCGCTCGGCCAGACGCTCATCTGGTCCGCGCCGGTAGCTGCGATCGCAATCGCTGGCGCGACGCTTACCGGCGCCGGCGTCGCGCTCGGCTTTCCCGCCCTCGGAGTCGAGGCCCTAGCGCGTGTCAACGGTGCCGGTAAAGGCATGGTCATCGGCCTTTTCAGCGCCTTTCAGGACATGGCCTTCGGCCTGACCGGACCGATCGCGGGGCTGGTCATGCTGTCACTGGGTGGCGGTGACGAGACGGCTTTCGTAATCGCCACGGCCACGGCCGGCACGGCAATCGTGCTGTTACGCTTAGCCCCCGCGGCAAAAAATCGTCCTGCGTGATCGACCGATGTGAAAATACCGCCATGCCGACGCCCTAGCTTATAGCCAAACACCGCGCGTCTCAGGATGCCAAGCGCGACAGAGCCCTGGCCATCAAGACACGAACCCCGAACCGAGAATTTTCGCAACGTACTCTACGCGCCCAGGCGACATGCCGGCGTGTCTCTACGCGACATCTCGTTTCGTGCCGCGCCCTTCGGTCGACATAGCCATAGGGTCCCGGTTGTTATTTCACTCGATCAGACAACACTGACGACCTGGCGTCTGTTGCGGGTACCGACGACCGTATTGGTGCCTTTAATGATCGGCAGCGCGTTCGTTGCCTGTGCCGCGCGCGCCCAGCACCTGCTTCGCAGCCAGAACGCCCAGCGATCCATATTCAAAACCGCGGCCGTCATCATGACGGTCGCGGCACTGGGTATGCTGACCCATGTGTTCTAACTATAGGCACTATGCACATCGCGCCCGCCTGGCTGAGCCGGCAATGCAATACCTTCCGCCGCAACGGCCTGGGTTACGCAAGCCCGCGCCAGCATTTCCTGCATGAACTGCGATAAAGCCCGCCACTCGTGGATATCGATCCCGAAGCGCGGTAGCCAGGTGAGTACGGTAAACAGGTAGGCATCGGCGACACTGAAGCGCTCACCGAGAAGATACGGGCGGTTTTCCAGATGTTCGTCGACGAACGTCAATCGCGACAAGAGCCGGTCCTCGAATAAGCGTTTGACGTCGCGCCCGATCTCCGCTTTGAACAGCGGTACGCATCCCGCGTGCAGTTCCGCCGTTATGAAGTTGAGCCATTCATGCATGCGCGTACGCGCCATCGTGCCTGCGGGCGGGACCAGCCCCTGTGCCGGAGCCAGGTCGCCGAGATACTGAAGAATGGCCGGACTTTCGGTAATCACCTGACCGTCGTTAAGCATCAAAGCCGCAACATAACCCTTGGGATTGATCTGAAGATAGGATTGATCGTGCTCGGTGCGTTTGGTCTGGTTATCGACACGGACCAACGTGAATTCCAGATTGAGTTCGCGCATCACGAGATGCGCAGCCAGAGAGCAGGTACCGGGAGTGTAAAAGAGCTTCATCGTTATGCCTTAGAAGATTACTTAAGCGAGAGCTGGCTATCCTCTGGGTTTCGGCTGAAAACGAGAAGACGCTACATTGTGTCGCTGTCTAAACTCAGGGTTTCGAATCGTGGATCGGTTAAATCAAATGCGGCTCGTGATCGCGGCAGCCGAGCACGGCTCGTTTGCCGCAGCTGCTCATGCGCTGGGTATGTCGCCACAGATGGCCGGGCGCTACATTGGCGACCTGGAAAACGCGCTCGGCGTCAGATTGTTCGAACGCACCACGCGGCGTAGCCGTTTGACCGAGGTCGGCCAAACCTACTATGCGCGTGCGCAGGACGCGGTCGCGGCCGTCGCAATGGCAGACGATTCAGTTCAGGCCTTTCGTAGCTGCCCTACGGGGACGCTACGGATTGCCGCGCCGGTCGCGTTCGGCAATCTGTGTTTGGTTCCGGTCATCGATCGGTTTTGCCGGCTATATCCGGCGGTCCGCGTGGAACTGGAACTCAGCGATCGCGTGGTCGATCTGATTGCCGACGGTTTCGATGTCGCGGTTCGTATCGGTTCGCTCAGCGACAGCTCGCTGATTGCGCGCGCACTCTCACCTTACGACTATGTCGTTTGTGCCGCACCGGCCTATCTCGAAAGCCAGGGCTCTCCGACCACGCCGACCGATCTCGCCAAACACCGCTGTCTGGTTTTTTCCCCGGCCGAACGGCCGCCGGATATGTGGTCGCTCGAAGGTCCGGACGGCGCCTGCACGGCCTGCTTGAATGTGGCGATATGCATCAATGACATGCGCGCCCTCAAGGACGCAGCAATCGCCGGTTCGGGCATCGCGCTCATCCCGCGGCGGTTGATCGACGCCGAGCTGGCGGACCATAAGCTGCAGACGGTACTAGACGATTATCACGTGCCTTCGCGCGATATGTATCTCGTCTACCCAAACCGACAAAAGCTGCCGAAAGTGAGTCGATTCATCGAGGAAGCGATGCGTTATTTCGGGGCGGAACAGCCGGCCGGCTGAGTGAGGCGCACCGGCCGATCCGTAGCACAACCGGCGCATTACGGGCGTGCTATCGAAGTCGTTAGCGCAATGTCGGGAGCACCGCGACCAGCAGCCGTTCGATATCGGCCATACCTTGGGCCAGCGTGGCCTCGATTTCGGCATGAATGGCCGTGCCGCCGCTACGGCCGGCGGCCTTGTTGACCACGACCGCGCAGCAGGCATAGTCCAGGCCGGCTTCGCGGGCGAGCGCGGCTTCGGGCATGCCGGTCATACCGACAATGTCGCAGCCGTCGCGGGCCATGCGGTCGATTTCGGCCGCCGTTTCCAGACGCGGGCCCTGGGTGACGCCGTGTACGCCGCCCGCGGCCGGGTCCAGATCGAGTTCGGTGGCCGCGCTTACGAGCGCTTTCGACAACGCGGCGTCGTAGGGCTCGGTGAAGTCGATATGATCGAGCAACCCGCCTTCGGGGGCGTCGTAGAAGCTGTGCGCCCTACCCCAGCTGTAATCGATGATCTGATCGGGAACTACGATCTGTCCGGCGCGCATGGCCTCGGTGATGCCGCCGACCGCGGCGATGGCGATCACCTGCTTGCAACCGGCATCGGCCAGCGCCTGCATATTGGCGCGGTAGTTGATGCGGTGCGGGGCCAGCTTGTGCCCAGGGCCGTGGCGCATGACGAAGCACACCGAGCGGCCGGCGAGATGGCCACGTACCAGCGGCCCGGAGGGCGTGCCCCAGGGCGTGTCGATGTCGGACTGTGTTTCCGCAGCCTCCAGCGCGGCCAGATCGGCCAGCGCGGTGCCGCCGATGATGCCGATGGGCGCGGTGTCGGTTTCGCTCATATGCGACTCATCCGATAGGAAGACGGGCGGCACGTCTTACGACGGCCGCGTACTTCAGCCGCCGTGCTTGGGATGGGTGTCACCGTCGACGGCATAGACGGCCGGCAGCTGGCGGAAATAACCCTTGTAGTCCATGCCGGCACCGAAGACGTAGCGATCCTCGATCTCGGCGCCTACGATATCGGCATGCACGCCGGGCGTGCAGCGGTCGTGGTTCTTGCGCAGCAGCATGGCTGTGGTCACCGAGGCCGCGCCCTGGGCTTCGATGGCGTTGATGATAGCTTCCAGCGTATGCCCTTCATCGAGGATGTCGTCGATGATGCAGACATGGCGCCCGTCCAGACGCAGCCCCGGACTGACCTTCCAGACCAGCTCGCCGCCGCTGGTTTCGCCGCGATAGCGGGTGGCGTGCAGATAATCCAGCTCGAAGGCGAAATCCAGCCGCTTGGTGATTTCGGCGGTCGGGTGCATGCCGCCGAACATCACGCACATCATGATCGGGGCCTTGTCCGCCAGCTGGGCGGTGATCTGCTCGGCCATGCGGTCGTAGCAGGCGTCGAGCTCGGCCGCGTCGATCAAACAGTCGGCGTTCGCGCGTACCGCGCGGGCCTCGTCGTAACGTTCGGAATCAAAACCGCTCATGCTTCGCCTTCTTCGGTCGGGCTATCCGGGCCCTGGGTGGAGGTATGGCCACGCGTCTTTTCACGTGTGATCGCTCGGTCGCGCTCGGATTGTACCTTCTCGGTATCGATCTCTTCTTCCCGATCGCTGTCTTCGCGCTCGTCTGCGCGCGCAAAGTGTACGGCGTCCGGCACGTGCATGGTGGTGGTCGGGTAGGCAATCGCCGCGTCGTGATCGCGCACGATGTCCTGTACGCGCTGTAGCACGCTCTGCTTGACGGCCAGATATTCCGCCCAATCGGTGGTGTGCGTATAGCAGTAAACGAGCAGATTGAGCGCGCAATCGCCGAGGCTATCGAGATAGGTGAGAATGACCTGATCGCTGTCGATGGCCTCATCCTCGTCCAGCATCTTGCGCACGGCGGTGACGATATCCGGGATCGCCGCCGCGTCGTCGTAGCGCACCGCCACGGTTTCCATGATGCGCCGATGACTCATGCGTGAGGGGTTTTCGAGCGAGACGTTTGAAAACACCGCGTTGGGCACATACAGCGGGCGCATATCGAAGCGGCGCAGCGTCGTTGCCCGCCAACCGATCGCTTCCACCACGCCTTCGATATCCCGATCCGGCGAGCGGATCCAGTCGCCGACCGAAAACGGCCGGTTCAGATAGATTGTGAGCCCGCCGAAGATATTGGCCAGCACGTCGCGGGCGGCGAAACCGACCGCGATGCCGCCGATACCCGAGAATGCCAACAGCGCCGACGGCGAAACCCCGAAGACCTGCATGATGAGCAGACCGGCAGTGATGAGTGCCGCGATACGCAGCAGCTTGCCGATGGCGTCCGCGGTGGTGACGTCGATGGCGTTGTCGCGGCCGGCCGCGCGGGCGAGCGCGTTCGAGCCCACCGAACGGATCATGCGAAACACGAACCAGGTGAACAGGAGCACGAGAATCACGCCGCGTACTTCCGGCACGTATTCGAGCCAGCCCGGCGCCTCTTCGGGGCGCGACACACTGATCGCCGCCGATACGCCGATAACCCAGATCAGCCCCTGAACCGGGCCCTTGATGCTGTAGTAGATCGCGTCGTCCCAGATATTGGGACTCGTTTCGACGCGCCGCCGCAGGCAGCTCGACAACCAGCGCGTGAACAGATCGGCGAGCGCCGTGGCCAGCAAAATGGTGCAGACGTCCAGTGCCACGCCCCATTGTTCGTGCAGGCGCTGATATTCTCTGACCAGCGTCTGTAGCCATCCCCAATCCGGCATCGCCTAGCGCCCGTCGTTTCCGGCCGCGGTCAGCTCGGCGTTGAGTGCGGCCGCTGCCTGCCAGCGTGGATTGTCGGCGAGCGGCGCGCCCGCCCCGCCCTCGGGCCGGTCGGCGCAACGCGCATGCAGCGCCTGGCGGCGCGCGGCCGCCGCGTCGTCGTCGATGCGTACCGCATCGAGCAGTTCGAGGGTGGCGGCGCGATCGTTGCAGATGGGCAGATAATCGCAGCCGGCATCCTGGGCCTGGCGGGCGCGTTCGGCAAAGCCGCCGATGACGGCGGCACCGCCCATGCTCAGATCGTCGCAGAACACACAGCCGTCAAAAGCGTATTCGTTGCGCAGGATGTCGCCGATCCAGCGCGGCGAGAGACTGGCCGGCAGATCGTCCACGGCCGGATAGCGCACATGCGCCATCATCAGCGAATCCAGCCCCTGCTTGATGAGCGCGCCATAGGGCGCCATGTCTTCGGCCAGACCGGTGCGATCGCGTTCGTCCACCGGCAGCTCGGCATGCGAGTCGGCGGCCACATAGCCGTGACCGGGAAAATGCTTGGCGGTACTCGCACTACCGGCCTCGCGCAGCCCTTCACCCAGCGCCTGCGCCAGCGCACCTACCGTCGCCGCATCGCCGGAGAACGCCCGATCGCCGATGACGGTGGACGCGCCGTAATCGAGATCGACCACCGGCGCGAGCGGCATGTCCACGCCCACCTGGGCCAGTTCCGTGGCCAGTAGCCAGCCGATTTCGCGGGCGGCATGCAGCCCTGCGGCCTGATCGCGCGCGGCGAGCGCGCCGATGGCCCGCATGGGCACCACGCGGGTGAAGTGATCGCGAAAACGCTGCACGCGCCCGCCTTCCTGATCGGCCGCAATGAGCAGGTTCGGGCGCACGCGGCGCATGGCCGCGGTCAGCTCGGCCAGCTGCGCCGGGTCTTCGTAGTTGCGGGTGAAGATGATCACGCTGCCCACCGCCGGGTGGGCGAGCACCTGTTCGTCTTCGGCGCTCAGCCGCGTGCCCGGCACGTCGACCATTAGCGGCCCGGGCCGTGGAACCGTTTCATTCATGAATCACAACCTTTGTGCCGACTTCGATCCGGTCGAACAGATCGATGACGTCGCTATTGGACATGCGAATACAGCCGGTCGAGCCCGGCTTGCCCATGACCGCGGTATCTGCCGCGCCGTGGATATAGATCAGCCGTCGCATGCTGTCCATGCCGCCCAGGCGATTGCGCCCGATCTCCTCGCCGCAAAGCCATAGAATGCGCGAAAGTACCCAGTCGCGGCGCGGCGCCGATTCGGCCAGTTCGACGGAATAGATTTCGCCGGTCGGGCGACGATTTTTGAATACCGTGCCCGGTGGCTGATCGGCGCCGATCTTCGCGCGAATACGGTGTTTGCCGCGTGGCGTCTGATTGCTTCCCTCGAACTCGCCGCCGCCCTTGGCTGCGGTCGACACATCATATTGCTTGATCTCGCGATCGCCTTCGTCGAGCAGCGTGAGGGTCTGTTCACGCAGATCGATATCGATATGCTGCTTGTTGCCCATCATGCCCCCCAGCTCGAATACGGTTCGAACGCCAACGCATGGTTGTAGTAGCGCGGGTCGTCCGACACCTCCTCGCCCAGCCAGTCCGGCCGCTCGAAGGCTTCATCGACCGTATTCAGCTCGATCTCGGCGACCACCAGCGGCGCGTTGGCGCCGGCAAACACGTCCACCTCCCAGGTATGCCCGGCGTGGCGTACCCAGTATCGGGTCTTGACCACCGGCGGGGCCACACACAGACAGGCCAGCATCTCCCGTGCCTCCTCGATCGGAATGGAATATTCGTATTCCGCCCGCACGGTGCCAACCGTGGCTGCCTTGATATTGATATTGGCCTGCTCGCCTTCGATACGAACCCGCACCGAGGCGGGCCCATCACCGCAAAGATACCCCTGCTCGAAATCCTGACTCGCATGGGCCTGTTCGCGCCAGCTTTCATTGCAGACAAGAAACTTGTGTTCGATTTCTGTGGCCATCGGCGTTCCTGTGAAGACAAGCGCAGAACGGCTGGCTATGCGCCCTCGCCGCCCTGCTTGACGAATACCGCCATCGACTCGACGTGGGCGGTATGCGGGAACATGTCCATCACGCCGGCGTGCGTCAATCGGTAGCCATACCGATGCACCATCTCGCCGGCGTCGCGGGCCAGCGTGGCCGGATGACAGGAACAATAGACGATACGCTCCGCCCCGGTCGCAGCGATCGATTCCAGCATCTCTGCGGCACCCGAGCGCGGCGGGTCGATCAGCACGCGATCGACTTTTTCGTGGCGCCAGTCGGCATCCGACGGCGGCTCGAACAGGTTGGCCACGTGCGCTTCGATATTGCCCACGCCGTTGACCCGCGCATTGTCTCGGGCGCGCTCGACCAGCCCCTGCTCGCCTTCGACGGTGATCACGCGCCGCGCCTTGCGCGCCAGCGGTATCGAAAAATTACCCAGCCCGGAAAACAGCTCAAGCACATCGTGCGACGCGTCGACTTCGAGCAACGCCAGCGCCTGCTCGATCATGCGGGCATTGATGCCGGCATGGATCTGAACGAAATCGTTCGGCTTGAAATACAGCTTTGCATCCCAGGCCGGCAGCTCGTAGTAGAGCGCCGGCGCATCGGCCTCCAGCGGCGCGATGGTGTCTTCGTTGCCGGGCTGCAGGTAGATCGAGAAATCGAAGCGCGCGCCGAAGTCGCGCAGGCGTTCGCGATCGGCCTCACTCGGCTCGTCGAGCACACGAAAGACCAGCGCGATGGCATTGTCGGCCGCAGCCACTTCGATCTGCGGCAGGCGCTCGCGGATCGACAGGCCATCAATGAGTTCGGCCAGATCGGTCAGGCGGTTGCCCACGGGTGCCACCAGCACCTCGCAACGATCGAGCAGCGCGATGAACGGTGCGCCGCGCTCGCGAAAGCCGACCAGCGTGCCGCCCTTCTTTTCGACATATTTCACGCCCAGACGCGCCCGGCGGCGATACCCCCAGCGCGTATCCACCAGGGGTGCCAGCACCGTGTCCGGTTCGACCTTGCCGACCCGTTCGAGCGCGGCCATGAGCTGGCCCTGCTTGAATTCGAGCTGGGCATTCTCGCCGGCATGCTGAAGCGCGCAGCCGCCGCATACGCCAAAATGCGCGCAGCGCGGCGTGACGCGTTTGGCCGAGGCCGAAAACAGCGTTTCCAGCGCGGCTTCCTCGTAGCTTTTCTTCTGCTTGGTCGGCCGATAGAGCGCCTGTTCGCCGGGCAGCGTATCCGCCACGAATACCGCCTTGCCGTCGACGTGGCCCACGCCGCGGGCGTTGCTGGCCAGATCCACGATATCGACGATGCCCCGATCGGCCGGCTTGCGCCGGCGCTGGCGACGACTCATCGGAGAGATTGCCTATCGCAGGCGGCTATCGATCGATCGCTGGCCACGATCACGGTTTGTCGTAGACGCCGGTGGACAGATAGCGATCGCCGCGGTCGCAGATGATCATGGCGATGGTCGCATTCTCCACTTCGCGGGCGATGTTCAGCGCTGCGAATACGCTGCCGCCCGAGGACGGCCCGGCAAAGATGCCCTCTTCGCGGGCGAGGCGCTTCATCGCCGTTTCGGCATCGGCCTGATCGACGTCGATGACCCGGTCGACCCGCTCGGGCTCGAATATCTTGGGCAGATATTCCTCCGGCCAACGACGAATGCCCGGAATCTTGGACTCCCCAGCCGGCTGTACGCCGATAATCTGGATATCCGGATTCTGTTCCTTGAGATAGCGCGAGCAGCCCATGATAGTGCCGGTCGTGCCCATCGTGGCCACGAAATGGGTGATCTGGCCGTTCGTCGCCTGCCACAGCTCGGGGCCCGTGGTTTCGTAATGGGCACGCGGATTGTCGGGGTTGGCGAACTGATCGAGCACCATGCCCTTGCCCTGGCGCTGCATTTCGGCGGCGAGATCGCGTGCGCCCTCCATGCCCTCGGCCTCGGAAACCGAGATGATTTCGGCGCCATAGGCCCGCATGGAGGCCCGGCGTTCTTCGCTCATGTTCTCCGGCATGATCAACACCATGCGGTAGCCCTGCATGGCCGCGACCATCGCCAGAGCGATGCCGGTATTGCCCGAGGTGGCTTCGATGAGCGTGTCCCCCGGCTTGATATCGCCGCGTTCGGCGGCGCGCCGGATCATGCTGTAGGCCGGTCGATCCTTGACCGAGCCGGCGGGATTGTCGCCTTCGAGCTTCGCGAGCAGCGTGTTGGACGCATGCGCCGAATAGCTCTCGGGCAGACGCTGCAGCCGGGTCAGCGCGCTCTGGCCGACGAAATGATCGAGCGTCGGGTAAAGGGTGTCATTGCTATTCATTGGCGAAGTTTAGCAGCGCCGGCCATGCCGGGGAATGACCGACGAAAGTGGGAATAAGCGGCTCCAGGCTGGCTCAGCGCAGTGCGCGCCGGCCGCTGTCCATGGCGGCACGCATTTCGCGCACGGCTTCGCGCAAGCCCATGAATACCGCGTCCGCGACCAGCGCATGGCCGATATTGAGTTCCACGATCGCTTCTATCGCCGCGATCGACGCCACGTTGTCGCGCGTCAGGCCGTGCCCTGCGTGCACCTCGATACCCAGGTCCCGCGCCTGGGCCGCGGCTTCGACAATTCGGGCCAGCTGCTCGTCGCGTGCGCCCGGATCGGTCGCGTCGGCATAGGTGCCGGTATGCAGCTCGATGAAGCGGGCACCGGCTTCGGCCGCGGCCTCGATCTGGTCGGCGTCCGGGTCGATGAACAAGGCCGCCTGAATACCCGCGCCGTGCAGCCGATCCAGCGCATCGCGCACGGCACTGAGCTGGCCACGCACGTCGAGTCCGCCCTCGGTGGTGAGTTCTTCGCGTTTCTCGGGTACCAGACAGGCATCGCGGGGCTTGAGCCGCTCGGCGATATCCAGCATTTCTGCCGTTAGCGCCATCTCGAGGTTGATCGGCACATCGCCGGCCTGCACCAGCGTTTCCACGTCGGCGTCCTGGATATGGCGCCGGTCTTCGCGCAGATGCACGGTAATGCTGTCGGCGCCAGCCGCCATCGCTACCCGCGCGGCCTCGGCCACATCGGGATAACGGGTGCCGCGTGCCTGGCGCAGCGTAGCCACGTGATCCACGTTCACGCCCAGGCGCAGCGGTGCATGACCATTGGTCGAGTCGTTCATTGACAGTCTCCGGAAGGCGAATTATCGGGCTCGGCAGACGCCACGCCGGACGCCTTGAATGCCTGCATTGCTTTGAGCGTTTGTACGGATTTCAAGGGCTGGGCGCCAAGATGCGGTGCGATGGCCCGCTGCATGAGGGTGCGCGCGGCATGCACGTCGGCACGCCCGCCAAAGCGGCCGCTCACCAGGCCCTGCAGGGCGCTGCCGGCAATGGCGACCTCGTCGTCGTCGACACGGCCCGCACGACGCCGCAGGCCGAGTTCAGGCGCATAGACGTATTCGACCGCGGCCTCGACCGGTTCGCCGGTATCACTGGTGATATCCAGCGGTACGCCGTAACCCAGCTCATCGAGCAGATCGCGCTCGAAAAAGCGTAGCGCCACCACGGCCGGCGCGCGGTCGTCGAGGGCTGCCAGCAACGCCGCGAGACTGTCGTGAATAGCCGGGTGCGGATCGTCGCGGGCGGTCAGGCGCATGACCAGTTCGCTGGCATAGAAACCGGCCATCAGCGCGTTGCCGGCCAGGCTGTGCCGTCGCCGCGTATCGATATCGGTGAGCGTGTAGAGCTCGCCGCGCCCCGACCAGGCGAGTTCCAGTGCTGCCAACGGCTCCAGCAGCCCGCGCCAGCGCGACTTCGGCCGTCTTGCGCCCTTGGCGACCACGCCGATACGCCCGTGCTCACGAGAGAAGGCTTCGACGATGAAGCTCGTCTCCCGCCATGCACGGCGATGCAACACGATCGCGGGGGTTAACTCAACACGCATAATCCAACAACAGAACGGGGCCACCGATGCCAGCGAATCGCCGCCAATATAAGCCAGATCAATGCATCGAGTCGTGTTTGGCCGCGTTGTCCGCGAATAGGCGAGCGGGCTGAAAATAAAACTTCCTGTGTATGAAGTTCAACCGATCACGCGAAGTTCAAGGATCCCGTCCGCAAATGAACGCCAATGAACGCAAATTGAATTCGGATTAATCGAAAGGCGACGGGTCGCCATCGCACGCTCGCGTTACCGAGTATTTATTCGCGTTCGTTGCCGCTCATTCGTTGACCGCCGGCTTTTGAAAGCGGCGATCAGTGGCCCAGATCGCGCACGCTGGCTTCGCTGTCGATCCAGTTTTCGCGCACCTTCACCCACAGGCGCAGATCGACCCGATGCTGCAGGCGGTCGACCAGGTCCAGGCGGGCCGCACGCCCGATTTTCTTGAGCATCGCGCCGCCCTTGCCGATCACCATGGCCTTGTGATTGTCGCGCGATACCCAGATACAGGCATGGATCTCGATCTGCTCGCCCCCCTGTTCGAAGCGCTCGATTTCCACTGCGGCCGAGTACGGCAGCTCCTGCTGCATGTACATGGTGAGTTTTTCGCGCACCGTCTCGGCGGCGATGAACCGCAGGTTGCGATCGGTGTATTCGTCCTCGGGGAACAGGAACGGGCCTTCGGGCATGCGCTGGGAACACTCGGCAACCACCGAATCGAGGTTCTTGTGCTTCTGTGCCGATACCGGCGCGACGAACGCGAACTCGCGGCGCGCATTCATCTGCTCGATGAATGGCAGCAGTTCGGTCTTGTCGGCCACCCGGTCGACCTTGTTGATCACCAGGCCCACCGGCGTACGAATCGATGCCAGCCGTTCCAGCGCGGCAGCGTCTTCGGCGCGCCATTGCCCTGCCTCCACTACGAACAGCACCACGTCGATGCCTGCCAGGCTGGACATGGCGGTTTCGTTGAGCACGCGGTTGAGCGCGCTGCGCTGACCGGTATGCAGACCCGGGGTATCCACCAGCGCGATCTGCAGGCCCGGCTGGGTGAGCACGCCGACAATCCGATGACGCGTGGTCTGCGGCTTGGGCGTGACGATACTGACCTTCTCGCCGACCAGCGCATTCACCAGCGTCGACTTGCCGACGTTGGGGCGGCCCACCAGGGCGACCATGCCACTGCGCGTGGGGGAAGTGTCGTTCATCGATGAATATCCTTTGCTGTCATGAGTCGGCGCCAAGTTTCGTGAGCATGCGCCGTGCTGCGTCCTGTTCGGCCTTGCGTCGACCGCCGCCCTCGCCTTCGACGCTGTCGCCGCTGTCGGCAAGCCGACAGCGCGCCACGAAGTGCTGGCAGTGATCGGCGCCGGTAACCTGCACCAGTTCGTATTCGGGACGGCTGCGCGCACGCGCCTGCAGCCATTCCTGTAGTTGGGTCTTGGCGTCCTTGAGGCTGGCCGCGGTCGGCAGGTTCGCGAGCCGCTTCGTATACAGGCGCAGGATCACGCGCCGCGCAGCATCGAAGCCGGCTTCGCAGTAGATCGCCCCCAGCAGGGCCTCGACGCCGTCGGCCAGAATCGAGGCACGGCGCCGGCTGCCGTTACGCATTTCGCCCGGCCCGAGCACGATGGCCGCGCCCAGTTCGATTTCGCGGGCGATCGCGGCCAGCGTGGCTTCGCGCACCAGCGACGCCCGCAGGCGCGACAGATCGCCTTCCGGCGCGTCCGGGCACTGCTCGAACAGCGCCGCGGCAATAGTGAAGTTGAGTACACCGTCGCCCAGGAATTCAAGCCGCTCGTTATGATCGGCCTCCGCGCTGCGATGCGTTAGCGCGCGCTTGAGCAGCGCGCGATCGGTAAAGACGTAGTCGAGGTGTTGCTCGAGCGTGGCGCACACCTGCTCGCGGTTGGTATCACTCGGCCCCATTGTCACCGGTCAGAAGCGCTTTTTCCTCGAAGGAGTACACCATGGAAATATTGAAAAGCAACGGCCGGCGCACCTCGTAGGCCACGGAGAGCTCTCGTGCGCCGCCGGCGACCCGGGTGACGGCCACATCGCGGCCGGTGATGTTGTCAACGTAGCCCGAGTCGAAGCGACGCTGGATCGCCTGTTGGATGGCCGCCGCGGGGGCCGTCTTGAGCTTGGGCTGTTCGGCGGCCCACTCGATGGTTTCGCGGATGTCGTAGGCGGTCAGATAGACGGGCACGCTCTTGATGGCGACCAGCAACAACAGGCCGAGCGTTGCCAACACGTAAATCAGCGACCACATGGTCATGCCGCGCTGGCGCTGCGGGCTCACAGGGATTGGGGGTTTGGCAGACATATCGTGCTCGTCCTGCTCGGCTGGGTTTTATCTGTTATCGGCCCGTCAATGCAGAATATGACCGATGCGCGAGAAGCGCACATCGAATTCGGAGAAGTCCACGCTCATCCAGATCATGAAGGCCTTGCCCACCAGATTTTCTTCCGGCACGAAACCCCAGACGCGCGAATCCGCGCTGTTGTCGCGGTTGTCGCCCATGACGAAATACTTGTTCTCGGGAACCGTCACGCTTACATCGGGGCCACGGCGGCCATCCACCTGGAGTATGGGGTGCTGCATGCCTTCCGGCAGCGTTTCCATGAACTGGTGCATGCTCGATAGCGCATCGGCGTCCGGACCGTCATAGACGCCCAGCTGCTCCAGATCCACCGGCTCGCCGTTGATGAACAGATGCTCGTCGGCATAGGTGATTTGATCGCCGGGCATTCCGATCACGCGCTTGATGTAGTCCTTGGTCGGATCAGGCGGATAGCGGAATACCACGACCTCGCCGCGCTCCGGTTCGCCCAGATCCAGCAACTTGGTATGAAAAACCGGCGCCCGCAGGCCGTAGCTGAACTTGTTCACCAGCACGAAATCGCCCACCAGCAGCGTGGGCACCATCGACTTGGACGGAATACGAAACGGCTCGAACACGAAGGCACGCAGCAGCAGCACCGCCAGCAGAACCGGAAAGAAAGAACGCGCGAACTCGATAAAGCCGTTCGGCTCTTCGTGCTTGCCGCGCCGGGGCGCAATCAGGAAACGATCGATTAGCCAGACGATGCCGGTCGCGATGGTGGCGAGGGCGAGCCAAGCTTCGAAATCCATATGCACGTTGTTCATTACGGGCTAGTCCGAATCGTCGGTCGACAACACGGCAAGAAACGCTTCCTGCGGAATTTCCACGCTGCCCACCTGCTTCATGCGCTTCTTGCCTTCTTTCTGCTTTTCGAGCAGCTTGCGCTTGCGTGACACGTCACCGCCGTAGCACTTCGCGGTGACGTTCTTGCGCATGGCCTTGACCGTGGAGCGGGCCACGATGCGCGTGCCGATCGCTGCCTGAATGGCCACGTCGAACATCTGGCGCGGCACGATTTTCTTGAGCTTCTCGACGAGCACCTTGCCGCGCTCGTAGGCCTTGTCGCGATGCACGATATGCGCCAGCGCATCGACCGCTTCGCCGTTGATGAGCACGTCCAGGCGCACCAGATCCGCGGCCTGAAAGCGGGCAAAATCGTATTCGAAGGAGGCAAAGCCGCGCGAGACCGACTTCAGCCGGTCGAAGAAGTCCAGCACGACCTCCGACAGCGGCAGCTCGAAGTTCATGGCAACGGAGTTGCCCATGTAGTTCATGTCCTTCTGCACGCCGCGCTTTTCCATGCACAGCTGCAGCACCGGGCCCACGAATTCCTGCGGCATGAGGATGCTCGCATGGATGATCGGCTCACGGATTTCGTCGATCTCGCCCAGGCTGGGCAGGGATTGCGGATTGCTGATGGCCTGGACGTCGCCGCTTGTGGTGAGCACTTCATAGACCACGGTCGGCGCGGTCGTAATCAGATCGAGGCCGTATTCGCGTTCAAGGCGCTCCTGCACGATCTCCATGTGCAGCATGCCCAGAAAGCCGATCCGAAAGCCGAAGCCCAGGGCCGCCGAGGTCTCCGGCTCGTAGTTCAGGGACGAATCGTTCAGGCGCAGCTTGGACAGGGCGTCGCGAAAATCCTCGTAGTCGTCAGAGTTGACGGTGAACACGCCCGCGAACACGCGCGGCTGAACCTGCTTGAAGCCGGGCACGCGTTCGGCACAGGGATTGTGAGCATGGGTGAGCGTATCGCCCACCGGCGCGCCGTCGATGTCCTTGATGCCGGCGATCACGTAGCCCACTTCGCCCACTTCCAGCGCATCGAGCGGCTTTTTCTTGGGCGTGAAGATGCCCACGTCGTCGACCTGGTACTCGCGCGCGGTGGACATCACCTTCATCCGGTCGCCCTTGGCGAGGCGGCCGTTGCGAATACGCACCAGCGACACCACGCCCAGGTAGTTGTCGAACCAGGAATCCACGATCAACGCCTGCAGCGGCGCCTCCGGATCGCCTTCCGGCGGCGGTATGCGCCGGATGATCGCCTCCAGCACTTCGGTGATGCCTTCGCCGGACTTGGCTGAACACAGCAGCCGCTCGGTGGCGTCGATACCGATGACGTCTTCGATCTGCTGGGCCACGCGATCGGGATCGGCCGCCGGCAGGTCGATCTTGTTGAGCACCGGCAGGACTTCCAGATCCTGCTCGATCGCGGTGTAGGTATTGGCCACGCTCTGGGCTTCGACGCCCTGAGATGCATCCACCACCAACAACGCGCCTTCACAGGCAAACAGCGACCGCGAGACCTCGTAGGAGAAATCCACGTGCCCCGGCGTATCGATGAAATTCAGGGTATAGGTTTCCCCGTCGGCCGCCTCGTAATCGAGCGTGACCGCCTGGGCCTTGATGGTGATACCGCGCTCGCGCTCGAGATCCATCGAATCGAGCACCTGTTCGGCCATTTCACGTTCGGTCAGCCCACGGCATGCCTGAATGAAACGATCCGCCAGGGTCGACTTGCCGTGGTCGATATGGGCGATGATGGAAAAGTTACGTATGCGTGATTGCATCAGGACTTCATTGCAGCGCGCGGAGGCGACATAAAACAATCGCCCCGGCAAGACAGCCGAGGCGATGCGATCGAGCAAGAGTATACGCGCTCAACGCCGCGAGTTTCAGCCGGGCACGGCGACCATCACTTGTTTTTCGGACGCATCGCCAGATACAGGCGACGGTCGTCACGCAAAACGAGCAATGCCACCGCGCCGTCGGCCTCGTCGAGCGCTTCGCGCAGCGACGCGACATCCTCCACATGGCGAGAGCCCACCGCGAGCACGACATCGCCCGGTTCCAGCCCGGCATCGGCGCCAGCGCCGTCGGCGACATCGGTGACCCGTACGCCGCCCTGCTCGAGATCGAGTTCACGTCGTGCTGCCGTATCCAACGACTCCAGCGTCAGCCCGTAGGGTTGCTCGGCCGGTTTTTCTGCCTGCTCGGGCGCGGTCGCCGCGGACAGATCCTTGGGCAGTTTCTCGATCGTGACCTCGATGGTTTCACGTTCACCGTCGCGCAGTACCGTCACGCTCGCACTTTCACCGGGGGCGACCGTACCCACCAGCGGCGGCAGCGACGCCGCCGAATCGACGGGCTGGTCGTTGAACGACAGAATCACGTCGCCGGCCTGCAGTCCCGCGGCCTGGGCGGGGCTGTCGGGCATGACCCGGGCGACCAGCGCGCCTTCCGGGCGCTTGAGGCGAAACGACTCCGCCAGCTCGCGATCCACGTCCTGAATCTGTACCCCGAGCCAGCCCCGGGTGACGCTGCCGCTATCGCGCAGCTGTTTCGCCACGTCCATGGCGATATCGATCGGAATGGCGAAGGATACGCCCTGATAACCGCCGGTCTGGCTATAGATCTGGGAGTTGATGCCGACCACTTCACCGGCCAGATCGAACAGCGGCCCGCCCGAATTACCGGGGTTGATGGCCACGTCGGTTTGCAGGAACGGCACGTACTGATCGCTTGCCAGGCTACGCTGCTTGGCCGACACGATACCGGCGGTCACCGAGGTCTCGAAGCCGAACGGCGAACCGATCGCCACCACCCAGGAGCCGACCTCCAGCTTGTCCGGGTTCCCGACCTTGACCGTCGGCAGATCGCTGGCATCAACCTTGAGCACGGCCAGATCGCTATAGCTATCCTGGCCCACGACGTCGGCGACCAGCTGGCGTCGATCGTTGAGCTTAACCACGATCTGACCCGCGTTGGCGACCACGTGGCGGTTGGTCAGGATATAGCCGTCGTCGGAGATGATGAAGCCCGAGCCCAGCGAGGCATGCGGCGAACCGCCCGGCGGCAACGGCGACTGCTCGCCCGGCCCGCCGTCTTCGAAAAAGCGACGCAGCCAGCCTTCCAGCGGCCCGTTTTCGCCCTCACCGCCCTGTTCGGCGGCTTCGGCCGGCGCCGCGCTTATATTGACCACCGCCGGCGACACCTGTTTGACCAGCCCGGTGAAGTCGGGCAACTGGCCGGTGCTTGCCACCGGCGCGGGCTCGTCGTCGCCGCAGCCGGCCAGCAGCGTAAGCATGACGACCAGCAGCAAAAACAGGCGTAGGGCACGGGCTTGAGAATTCATGGCGACTCGCTTTGGTCGATGTCTTGCGATTCCCGGCCGTGCCCGATAACGAGCGATGGCCAAGGGGGTGCAAGGTTAGCTTAGCCGGCCGCCCGCGTCAGGGGGAAACGTTACGGCTCGCCGACTGGGTTTCGCGTACCAGATTCTCGGCGATGCGCTTGACGGTGCGCGCCGGCACTTCGCCCACTACCGTGATTTGCGTATCTTCGACTACATGCCCGTAGGCGTTCACTGCGCCCATGGTGGTCGCCCCTTCCAGGGGCTTGCGCAGCCCGGCCGGCGCGATGAAGGCAGACACTGCAGCCACGCCGTCGGTGAACAGCATCTGGCGCACGAAACCGCTTTCGGTCACGCGGCGCACGCCGTCTTCGGCAAGCTCGAAACCGGGCGGCAGGTCGGTGGGCTTCCATGCGTCTTCGGGCACCGGCTTGTCTTCGACCTGCACGGCCTGGTGCTTGACCACGCGAAAGCCGTCGATGTCGTACCCCGGCTCGAATTCATCGTCGTCGATCGACTTCGGAAACTCGACCTGGGTGAACATGAGCTGTTCGAGCACGTTGTTGTCGCTGATCAGATCAAGCTTCAGCGGCAGCCGTGTCTCGTCGTCGATAAGCATGCGATAGCCGTACCGGTATCCGTCGAGCGGTTCGATACTGATAAGCCGACCCACCCGGTCCGCCAGGCGGCGCTGGCCCATATCGCTTACCCGGTAGTGCTCGCCCATGCGGTCGGCAGAAAACTGCGCAACGCTACCCAGCAGCCCGTCATGCTTGCGTTGTGAAATCAGCACGACCTTGTTCTGCGGCAGAATCGAGGTGACCACCCCTCCGCGCCGAATGACTTCGCGCGGCTGCCCCGTCAACGAAACCAGCCGCTCCTGCTCCAGGCCATCGCGCCGGCGATGAATCACCCGCAGCGTGTCGAGCTGGCCCTCACGCAGATAAACGATAATACCGCGGTAGGTTTCACTACGAACCGCCTCGGACGCCTCGGCAAGCAGCGCGTTTAGGGAGCCGTCGGCCTCGGCACTAGCGGATGCTTCACCATCGGCGGCCTGCGCGGCCGCCGAAAGTGCCGTCAGAAAAAACAGCAGCAGGAACGCAGGAAGCGCTCTCGTCACTGCGGCGTATCCTGCCCATAGGTAGCCACGCGCACGAAGCCCGGCGTGGTGCCCGACATGCCGTAGCCGCGCGCCAGGCCGTTATGCTCGACCAGATAACCGTTGAGTTCGTCCTCAAGCGCCGGATCCGACACCGACCAATGGTCGGCCGGACCGCGCTGTACCGCCGCCTGGCTCGGGCCTGCCTGGCGCAGCATGTCGCTGGACAGTTCGTTGGAGGCGACCATCGCCTGCGCCCCGCCAATGCCGGCCGCATTGCCCTGCGCGGCCACCGACGTCGCGGCCGGGGCACCGTTGCCGGAGGCGCTGGCCAGACTGTTGCCCGTCGTTGCGTCCTGTCGTAGAGGGTTGCTCACCAGCAGCACGATACCGGCCGCCGACGCCACCGCGGCCAGACCGGCCATGCTGCGCCAGCGCCGTCGTGCTGCGACCCGCATCGGCACCGCCACCGGACGCGCCGCCGCGGCTTCCGGTCGATCCTGTGCGATGGCCGCCATTACACGATCGGAGAAATTGCAGTCCAGCGGCACCGCCATTTCACCGTTGTGGGCACGCAGCGTGGTGCGCAGCCAGTGCTGGCGACCCCAGCTTTCACGAAGCTGCTCATCGCGTAGCAAGGCGCTGACTACTGCGTCCGCTTCGTCGCGAGTGGCCTCGCCGTCTAGAAACGCGGAAAACTGCTCGTTCATGCTGACCTCACTTGTCCGACAGGGACACCAGTTTCTGCTCGATTGCCGCCCGGGCACGAAAGATACGCGAGCGTACCGTGCCCACGGGGCAATCCATTGATTGTGCAATCTCTTCGTAGCTCATGCCATCCAGCTCGCGGAGCATGATCGCGGTACGCAAATCCTCGGGTAATTCGCGGATGGCACCGATCACCGCATCGCGTATCTCTTCGCTTTCCAGCAACGCCTCGGGCGTATCGCCTTCCGAAAACCGCTCCGTATGGCCGAAGGCCTCGGCATCGGCGACGTCGATGTCCTGGCTCGCCGGGCGCCGTGAACGGGCCACCAGAAAGTTTTTCGCGGTGTTGATGGATATGCGATAGAGCCATGTATAGAAAGCGCTATTGCCCTTGAACCCGTTGAGCGCGCGGTAGGCCTTGATGAAGGCTTCCTGCGCCACGTCCGGCGCGTCTGCCGGGCTCACGTAGCGTGCCACCAGCTTGACGACCTTGTGCTGATACTTGCGGATGAGCAAGTCGAAGGCACGATCGTCGCCGGACTGGGCGCGGGCTACCAGTTGCTCGTCGCTGACGTCTTCAGTCATCTATCTGCAGCGCCGGACATCTGGAAAGCCAGAGCAATCGATGCGCGAATTAACCTCTTCGTTGTTGCGTACCAAGACGCCGTTATCCACGTAGACCGCGGATTCGCAAATAAGTTCGCACTGATTTTGCGCTATGCTGCCAGCCGTCATCTTTTCGCTACACAACCGAATGAGACGCCTACGCGTCGAGAGGCTCAGTGTAGCGACGCAACGTGCTTTCGTCATGCAGTCGACCGAATCCCCGGTATGCAAACGCTTCGATGTCGTCGTCGTAGGCAGCGGCGCGGCCGGCCTTACGCTCGCCCTTCGCCTGGCCCGTAGCGGGCGTCGTATCGCGGTGATTTCCAAGGGCGCGCTGGCTGAGGGCAGCACGCTCTACGCCCAGGGCGGCATCTCCGCGGTACTCGATGCCGAGGACAGCGTGGACGCCCATGTGGCCGATACGCTGGCTGCCGGCGCGGGCCTGTGCGACGAAGCCGCGGTAAGGCATACGGTGTCGCACTCGCGCGCCGCGATCGAATGGCTGATCGAGCGCGGCGTACCGTTCACACGCGCCGAAGAGACCGACAACGAGTCGGGCTATGCCTATCATCTGAACCGCGAAGGCGGACATAGTCACCGCCGGATCATCCATGCCGACGATGCCACCGGGCGCGCCGTGGAAACCACGCTGGAAGGACTGACCCGCGCGAGCGAACGGATTACGGTGTTCGAACACCATATGGCGGTGGAGCTGATCGTCACCGCCGACGCCGACGAACCCGGCGGTCGCTGTCGCGGCGTCTACGTGCTGGATATCGAGGCGGATACCGTGTTCACGTTCGCCGCCGACCAGGTTGTACTGGCCACCGGCGGTGCAAATCTGGTCTATCTCTATAGCAGCAATCCGCATGCCGCCAGCGGCGACGGCATCGCCATGGCCTGGCGTGCCGGGGCGCGGGTGGCAAACATGGAATTCATGCAGTTCCACCCGACCTGCCTCTATCATCCAAAGGCGCGCTCTTTTCTGATCAGCGAAGCCCTGCGCGGCGAAGGCGCACTGCTGCGTCTCGCGGACGGCAGCCGTTTCATGCCCCGTCACGACGAGCGCGCCGAACTCGCGCCGCGCGACGTGGTGGCCCGGGCAATCGACGCGGAAATGAAGCGCACCGGCCAGCCGCATGTATGGCTGGATATCACCCATGCCGGCAAGCCGTTCATTGAAAAGCATTTCCCGGCCATCAATGCCCGCTGCCTGGAACTCGGCCTGGATATGAGCAAGGAAGCGTTACCGGTGGTACCGGCCGCCCATTACACCTGCGGCGGCGTAATAACCGATCTGGCCGGGCGCACCGATATTCCCGGTGTCTATGCGATTGGCGAATGCGCTTTCACCGGTTTGCATGGCGCCAATCGCATGGCCAGCAATTCGCTGCTGGAATGCATCGTCTATGCCAGCGCCGCCGCCGCTGATATTGAAAGCCGCGACGATCGCGTCCAGCCCGTCGCCCTGCCGGCCTGGGACGAATCACGAGTGACGGATTCCGACGAGGAAGTCGTTGTCGCCCATAACTGGCAGGAGCTGCGTCGGTTCATGTGGGACTATGTCGGCATTGTGCGCACCACCAAGCGGCTCGAACGGGCACTGCATCGTATCGAGCTGCTGCGCCGCGAAATTCATGACTACTACGGCAGTTTCCGCGTGACGCCGGGGCTGCTGGAGCTGCGCAACCTCGCTCAGGTCGCCGAACTGATCATCCGCAGCGCCCTGGATCGGCGCGAAAGCCGCGGCCTGCACTACATCAGCGATTTTCCGCATACCCTGCCGCGGGCCATGCATACGGTGCTCTCGCCCGAGCACCCTCGCGACAGCGGCCCGGGCGTGAGTTACCGCCCGCTCTGAGGCATGGCGCCAGCGCCTACGCTTGGCGCGGCCAGAAAATCCGCCGCCGCACGCATTGCGCTTGGATTGGACAGAGTCGGCGCGTGGCCGGCGTTGGCTATCTGTATCCATCGCGCGGACACATAAGCGGCTGCGAAGCCCTGCCCCCAGGCCGGCGGCGTGAGCACATCCGCCTCGCCCGAGAGCACCAGCATCGGCCGTGCCGGCAGCGTATTGCCTGCCTGGTAGCGTGGCAGCGGCCATTGCGTGCATACCGACCCCTGCGGCGCGTGGCGCAGATACGGCGCAATCAGCGGCATGGCCGACAGGGTCTGTTGCCAGGCCAAAGCCGGGTTGGCGCGCTCCTTGTCGAGGGCACAGCGGGTCGCCCAGAACGTCGCCGCGCTGCGTGAACGACTACTGCCCTGAGCCGCGACCCGCGCAGCCAGTGGGACCAGCGCCGCCGTTTCGCCTCTAAGGGCACGCTCGATGCGGGCGACGGTATCCGCCTCACGACCACTGTCGTAGGCCGCGAATAACACCATCAGCAGCAGCCGATAGGGGGTGATTTCAAATAACGGCGGCAGCCCGCGATAAGGCAGCAGTGCGACCACCGGCGGCTGACGTTGATAACGCGCCAACAGCGCGGCGAGCGTTCGCTGCGGCGCAGACGACGCACAGTCGCCGACCTGCGCACAGACGTCCTGCAAGCGCCGGATAGCGCCGTCGATCTGCAGCGGCAAGGCGGCAAGCTCGTTACGGTCGAATGGCACGACAGAATCGAGCACCAGCGCGCTTATTCGTTCGGGATAGCGCCGCGCGAACAGCATGGCAATTCGGGTGCCGTAGGAGACGCCCCAGAGCGTGGCCCGATCGACACCCAGACCGTCGAGCAACGCATACATATCCGCGATTTGCGGCCCGGGCCCGAGCGCTTGCATGCCCTTGGGGCCCAGTCGATCCAGGCAGTGCTGGATGATCGCGGCCTCCTGCGCGAAGCCCTTGTCTGCCTGCGGCGAAGCCGGCGCTCGCAGCGGCACGACAGGCTTGGCCGAGCAACCGATACGCGGACGGCTTTCACCGGTCCCCCGCGGGTCCATCAGCACGATATCGTGGGGCCAGCCGGCGCGCTGCTGCCAGCGCTGCCAACCGACCAACCCGGCCGCGTCGAGGCCTGCGCTTTCTCCGGGCCCGCCCGGCACATACAACACCGGGTTCGGGTCGTGACGATCCGGATGTGCTCGCAGCACAGCGAATCGGAGTCGTAGCGGCTGACCGCCGATCTTCGCGCCGACCGACAGCCATCCGCATTCGACCTGTGCGGCACTGGGCGCGTCCGGCATAGCCGGGCACGCCGTCCAACGAATATGCGCCGTGCCCGCACCGGCTGCCAGTCCTTGGCTCACACCAGCGAGCAGGCTTATCGCAAACGCCAGGCCGAAGAGCCGGGTCAGGCGGATCATGCCGGATCGGCGCGGCGTGGATCCGGCGCAATCGTCAGTCGAGCGCGGAGCCGGCGATGGGTTTGCGCATCCAGCGCATCTGCAAACAGCACGCAGCTGCGCTCCCTAAACCAATCGCCGTCTTCACGCAGGCGTAGTACGACGAGCCAGTCGCCGGCGCTAAAGGCGTGGGTGAGACGGCCGCTATGCCAGACGCCACTCCGCGTTTGCCAGCGCCACGGACCGTCCGTGGGATAGCGCAGGCGCACGATACTGCCGGCGCGCTCGAGTAACGCGTTGCAATAGCTGCGGTAGCCCGCAACAGCGACCACCGGCAGCAGCGCTATCAGCCACGGGCGTGCGATGGCCAGATAAAGGATGACGAAGGCCGCTGCCCCGTGCAGGCCGAGGACAAAGACGCGGTGCGCCGCCGAGACGCGCACACGCATGTGCAACGTATCGGCGAACGGATTCGACATCGGTTACCGTGCGGCGCCCTGCGGCCGCTGGAATTGGCGGATACGCGAGAGCAGATCCGCCTGCACCTGCGTTGGCGCTTCCATGCGCCCCATCACGAGCGCGTAAAGATCCGGATCTTCCATTTCCAACAGCTCGCGCAGCCCTGCCTGCTCGCGTTCGTCGAGGTCATCGTACTCGTTGGCCACGAAGCGTTCGAGGAGCACGTCGAGCTCCTTCATTCCGCGCCGGCACAGCCAACGTATGCGCGATTTTTCGCTCATGGTTTGCTCGGGTGGGAAGGGCCGACCTGGATCGGCCTAGGGGAATGGCCCGCCGGCGTCGGCGGGCCAAGGAAGCAATCAGCCGCGGCGTTCGAGCAGCAGCTTCTTGGTTTCGGCAATCGCCTTGGCCGGGTTCAGGCCCTTGGGGCAGGTATTGGTGCAGTTCATGATGGTATGGCACCGATACAGCTTGAACGGGTCTTCAAGGTCGTCGAGACGGTCGCCGGTGGCCTCGTCGCGCGAATCCACGATCCAGCGATAGGCCTGCAGCAGCACGGCCGGGCCGAGATAGCGTTCCGGGTTCCACCAGTAGCTCGGGCAGGAGGTCGAGCAGCAGGCACACAGAATGCACTCGTAAAGACCGTCAAGCTTGGCGCGGTCCTCGGGCGTTTGCAGGCGTTCGCGGGTCGGTGCCGGCGTATCCGTCTTGATCCACGGCTCAATCGATTCGAGCTGGGCGTAGAAGTGCGTCAGGTCCGGCACCAGATCCTTGACCACCGGCATATGCGGCAGCGGATAGATACGCACGTCGCCATCGATATCGGTGATGCGCGTGGTGCAGGCCAGCGTGTTCTTGCCGTCGATATTGAACGCACAGGAACCACAGATGCCTTCACGACAGGAGCGACGGAAGGTCAGCGTGGGGTCGATCTCGTTCTTGATCTTGATGACCGCATCGAGAACCATCGGCCCGCACTTGTCGAGGTCGATAGCAAAGCTGTCAACGCGCGGGTTCTCGCCCGATTCGGGTTCCCAGCGATAGATACGGAACGTCTTGACGTTCTTCGCACCCTTAGGCGCCTCGAACTTCTTGCCCTTGGCGATGCGCGAATTCTTCGGCAGTCGGAATTCAGCCATGACAGGCCTCCATTACTCAGTGGCAGGCCGCCGGCCTGACGGCCGGCGACGATGTTATGCGTTAGTAGGTCCGCTTCTTCGGCGGCACATGCTCCATATCGTCCGTCATGGGGTTCATGTGCACGGGCCGATAGTCGATCTGCGTATCCGGGCCGCCGTGGTGCCAGATGAGCGTGTGCTTCATCCAGTTCTCGTCGTCGCGCTCGGTGTATTCCTCGTGCGCGTGCGCGCCGCGACTTTCCTTGCGATTGGCGGCGGCGTGCATCGTCGTGATGGCACAGCCAAGCAGATTCTCGAGCTCCAGGGTTTCCACCAGATCGCTGTTCCAGGTCATCGAGCGGTCGGTCACGCCGACGTTGGCAAACGCCTCGACTTCCTCGCTGATCTGCTTGGCGCCGGTTTCCAGGCTCTCGGTATTGCGGAACACGGCCGCGTATTTCTGCATGGAGTTCTGCAGGCTCGAACGCAGCTCGGCCGTGGGCGTGTCGCCCTTGGCATAACGCAGCTTGTCGAAACGGCTCAGGGCCTTCTCTTCCGAGGCCTTGATATCACCCCGATGCGGCGCGCCCTTGCGCACGACTTCCGTGCAACGGTGTGCGGCCGCACGGCCGAACACGACCAGGTCGAGCAGCGAGTTGGAGCCCAGACGATTGGCACCGTGTACCGACACACAGCCGGCTTCGCCGACCGCCATCAGCCCGGGCACGACCGAATCCGGATCGCCGTCCTTGAGCGTGACCACTTCGCCGAAGGCGTTGGTGGGCACGCCGCCCATGTTGTAATGCACGGTGGGCAGCACTGGGATCGGCTCCTTGGTGGCATCCACGCCGGAGAAGATCATCGCGGTTTCGGTGATGCCCGGCAGGCGCTCGTGCAGCACTTCCGGGCCGAGATGCTCGAGATGCAGCAGCGTGTGGTCCTTGTTCTCGCCCACGCCGCGACCTTCGTTGATCTCGACCGTTTCGGCACGGCTGACCACGTCGCGCGACGCCAGATCCTTGGCGTTCGGCGCATAGCGCTCCATGAAGCGCTCGCCTTCCGAGTTGGTCAGATAACCGCCCTCGCCGCGTGCGCCTTCGGTGATCAGGCAGCCCGCGCCGTAAATACCGGTCGGATGAAACTGCACGAATTCGGGATCCTGCAGCGGCAGGCCGGCGCGCAGCGCCATGCCCATGCCGTCGCCCGTGCAGGTATGCGCGGAGGTGCAGGAGAAGTAGGCACGGCCGTAGCCGCCGGTGGCCAGGATGACCTGGTGGGCACGGAAGCGATGCAGCTGCCCGCCCTGCAGGTCCCAGGCCAGCACGCCGCGGCATTCGCCGTCTTCGGTCATCAGCAGGTCGATGGCGAAGTATTCGATGAAGAACTCGGCACGCGCCTTGAGCGACTGCTGATAAAGCGTATGCAGCAGCGCATGGCCGGTACGGTCGGCCGCAGCACAGGTGCGCTGTGCAGTCCCTTCGCCAAAGTGCGTGGTCATGCCGCCGAACGGGCGCTGATAGATACGGCCGTCTTCGGTGCGCGAGAACGGCACGCCGTCGTGCTCGAGTTCGATGATCGCCGGAATAGCCTCCTTGGTGAGGTATTCAATGGCGTCCTGATCGCCCAGCCAGTCACCACCCTTGATGGTGTCGTAGGCGTGCCAGCGCCAGTCGTCCTCACCCATGTTGCCGAGCGCGGATGCGATACCGCCCTGGGCCGCCACGGTGTGGCTACGGGTGGGAAAGACCTTGGTGATACAGGCAGTGGAAAGGCCGGCGTCTGCCAGGCCGCGCGTGGCGCGCAGACCGGAACCACCGGCACCCACCACCACGACGTCGTGCTGGTGGTCGATGATGTCGTAGCTTTCGCTCATCAGGCGGCTCCTACAAGAATCATGATGACGGAAAAGATAGCGGCCACGGCCAGCAGAATATTGAGAAGCTGAAAACCAATCAGCAGCGCCATTTTCGCGCCTTCGTGGTGTACGTAGTCTTCAATAATGGTCTGCAGGCCGAGCTGCGAATGGAAAAAGATCGCGGCCAGATAGATCGCCAGCAGCGACGCCTGCAACGGCGACGACAGCCAGTCGGTAACGCTGGAGTAATCCGCGCCCAGCTGCGAGGCCAGACAGGCAACGAACCACAGGGTCAGCGGCACGAGCGCGACCGCGCTGACACGCTGAAACCACCAATGCGACACGCCCGTCTTGGCGCTGCCTAGCCCGCGCGCGCTGGCTAGCGATGAACGAATACTGCTCATTTAAATCTCCCGGAACACTAAATCGAGTCGATCAGGCGATGAACGCCCAGATCCAGACAAACAGGGTCAGCGCGGCGGCGACGCCAATCGCGACATAGCCGGTCATGCGCGCGGTTTCCAGATCCAGGCCGATGCCCACGTCCCATACCAGGTGGCGGATGCCGTTGCACAGGTGGTAGAACAGTGCGAACGACCACCCGAACATCAACAGCTGGCCGAACCAGGAGGCGGCAAAACCGTTGACGCTGGAAAAAGCATCCGGGCCGCTGGCAGCGGCGATTAGCCATACGGCAAGGAATACGCTGCCCAGCGCAAGAACGATGCCGGACGCGCGATGCGCGATCGACGTAAGCATCGAGATCTGCCAGCGATAGATCTGCAGATGCGGCGATAGCGGGCGGTTAGCCTGTTGACTCATGAAGGTCCCCGAAATGGCAATGAAAAGAACGTGATAAGGGGGTCAGAAATCGATGCAGCGTCCGTTCTTCTCCCAATCCCCGTAGCGCACGGGCTCCGGGCCCTTGCGACCGCCGTATTCGGGCGGAAGATCGAGCGTATTGGGCTTGGCGGGCGGGCTGGAATCGGCGGGCTGCGGTGCGGACTCTTGCTCTTGCGACCGGGCGGGAGCGCCGGCTTGGGAGTCGTCCTCAGCGGACAAACGTTCGTCTGACATGGCGATACTCTAAACCCGTGTCGGGTTTCTGGCAATGTGAACATTGGCTGAACCGACCGGCCCAGCTGCATATAACAGCGACTTTACGCTATGGCTAGAATACGAGCCACACAAGACTTGGATGCACCTATGACCGATTCCACCGCCGCGGCGCCAAGCGCGCTTGGCGTCATCGCAGTCACCGGACCCGATGCGGCCGATTTCCTGCGCGCCCAGCTCACCAACGACGTGATGCGGCTGGGCCAGGACCGCCACTTCCTGGCCGCCTGGTGCGACGCCAAGGGCCGAGCGCAGATGGTTGCACGCGTTTGCGAGCGCGACGACGGCTACTGGCTGGTGGTGCCGGAATCACTCATCGACGGGCTGATCAAGCGCTTACAGATGTACGTGTTGCGCGCGGCGGTCAAACTTCACGACGGTCGCGATACGCTTCGTATCGTGGGTCGCCGCGGAGGTGACCTGCCCGCCGCGTCAAGAGTACGTACCGCGGGCGACGCCGTGCTGCTGGGTCTGTCTGCCGGCGCGGGCGGCGAACCACGCGCGCTGGAAATTTCTCCGAACGAGCATGGGGTCGCGCAAGACTCGATCGCAACCGACGCGCCCGACTGGCTGGCCGAGGAAATCGATGCCGGCATACCGGCGTTGGCGCCGGCCACACAGGGGCTGTTCGTCCCCCAAATGCTCAACCTGCACTGGCTGCAGGCCATCGATTTCGACAAGGGCTGCTATCCCGGCCAGGAGGTCATTGCACGGCTGCACTACCGCGGCAAACTCACGCGCCGTATGTACCGGCTGTTCTGGCAAGGCGAAATGCCCGTGCCCGGCAGCGACGTGCTCGATGACCAGGGCGAACGTGCGGGCACGGTGCTCTACGCCGCGCCATCCGCCGAGCAAAGCAGGGGCACGCTGCTGGCGGTGCTCAAAACGAGCGCCGCGCAGCAACCGCTTGCCACCGCCAACGCCACGCTGGAACCGGGCGAGCTGCCTTACCCGACGCCGGTCTAGCGCCGCCGCAAGCGTCGGGCCGACCGGTCGCAGCAGCTCTCGATTATTGCCCCTGCGGACGCAGCTGCGGAAACAACAGCACGTCGCGGATCGCGCTGCGACCGGTCAACAGCATCACCAGGCGATCGATACCGATGCCGGCGCCGGCCGTTGGCGGCAGGCCGTATTCGAGCGCGTTCACGTAGTCGGCGTCGTAGTACATGGCTTCGTCGTCGCCAGCCGCCTTGGCATCGGCCTGCGCTGCGAAACGCTCGGCCTGATCTTCGGCATCGTTGAGCTCGGAGAAGCCGTTGGCAATCTCGCGCCCGGCAACGAACAGCTCGAAGCGTTCGGTCACATCGGGATCGTCGTCGCGACGGCGCGCCAGCGGCGAAACCTCGGCCGGGTAATCGATGATGAAGGTGGGCGTTTCCAGCCGATGCTCGACCGTATGCTCGAACAGCTCGGTGAGCCATTTGCCATAACCCCAGCCCGCCTCGCCCTTGACCCCGTGGCGAGCCGCCGTATCGGATAATTTATCTATCCTATCAATATCTTGTGGCTCGATATTGCTATTGTACTTGAGCACCGCATCACGCATCGACAGGCGCTCGAACGGCGCATCAAAACGTATCGCCTGGTCGCTGCAGGCCTGGGCATGGCGCGCTTCGACATGGGCCGACAGGTCCCGCAACAATGACTCGATCAGGTCCATCAGGTCGTGGTAGTCCGCATATGCCTGATAAAACTCGAGCATCGTGAACTCGGGGTTGTGCCGGGTCGACACCCCTTCATTACGGAAATTGCGGTTGAGCTCGAACACCTTCTCCAGCCCGCCGACTACGAGGCGCTTAAGATAAAGCTCGGGGGCGACACGCAGATAGAAGTCGTGATCCAGCGCGTTGTAGTGGGTCACGAACGGGCGTGCTGCTGCGCCACCGGGGATGGCCTGCAGCATGGGCGTTTCCACCTCGAGGAAATCACGGGATTCGAAGAAGTCCCGCACCCCGCGCACGATCGCGCTGCGGGCCATGAATACGGCACGCGAGTCCGGGTGCATGATCAGATCGACATAACGCTGACGATAGCGTGCCTCGGTATCAGCCAAGCCATGCCACTTTTCCGGCAGCGGTCGCAGCGACTTGGTGAGCAACTGCAGCTCGGTCGCGCGAACCGAGAGCTCGCCCTTGTTGGTGCGCGACAGGGCTCCGCGCACGCCGACGATATCGCCTATATCCAGCTGCTTGAAGGCCTTGTAGGCCTCTTCGCCCAGCAGGTCGCGCTGTACGAACAACTGAATACGGCCACTGCGGTCCTGTAGCGTGGCAAAGCTGAGTTTGCCCATGACGCGTTTGGCCAGTAGCCGGCCGGCGACCGCTACCTGCTGGGCGCGTTCATCCAATGTGCCCGCATCGTCGTCGGCGTGAGCGCGCTGCAACTCGCCCGCGAGCGCGTCGGGGCGAAAATCGTTCGGGAAAGCCGCACCCTGCTCGCGCCACGCCTGAAGTTTCTCCTTGCGCTGGGCAACCAGACGGTGGGTATCGGTGTCGCTGGCCCCGGTATCGGTCATGTCGTGTCGTCCCTGTATATATTTAAGAATGGCTGTCAGGCCCGGTGCCTGTGTTTCAAAGCCCTTGCTTGAGGCTTTCCTCGACGAACGCGTCCAGATCGCCGTCGAGCACCGCCTGGGTATTGCCCACTTCCACGCCCGTACGCAGATCCTTGATGCGCGACTGATCGAGCACGTAGGAACGAATCTGACTGCCCCAGCCGATATCCGACTTGTCGGCCTCGGTGGCCTCGGCTTCAGCCCGACGTGCCGCCAGCTCTCGTTCATACAGCTTGGACTGCAGCTGCTTCATCGCGGTCGCACGGTTCTTGTGCTGGGAACGGTCGTTCTGACACTGAACAACGATGCCCGTGGGATTATGCGTGATTCGTACCGCCGACTCGGTACGGTTGACGTGCTGCCCGCCCGCGCCGCTGGCACGGTAGACATCCACCCGCAGATCCGATGGATCGATATCGATGGAAATCTCGTCATCGATTTCCGGCGCGACGAATACCGCGGCAAACGAGGTGTGGCGCCGCGCGCCGGAATCGAACGGCGACTTGCGTACCAGACGGTGTACGCCGGTTTCCGTTCGCAGCCAGCCATAGGCATAGCTGCCGGTCACGGCAACCGTTGCGCTCTTGATACCGGCCACCTCGCCCGGTGAAAGCTCGGTGACCTCGGTGGCGAAGCCACGGCGCTCGCACCAGCGCAGGTACATGCGCAACAGCATTTCGGCCCAGTCCTGCGCTTCCGTGCCGCCCGAGCCGGACTGGATATCGACGAACGCATTGCTCGCGTCTGCTTCGCCGGAGAACATGCGCTGAAACTCCAGGCTCTTCAGATGCGACTCCACCGCATCGAGCTCGGCAGCGACATCCTCGATTACCGAGGCGTCCTCTTCCATGGCCGCCAGCTCCACAAGCTCCTCGCTGTCGTCCAGGATCGTGAGTGACTTCTCCATGGGCCGAACAACTTCTTCCAGCCGCGCCTTTTCCTGACCGAAAGCCTGCGCCTTGTCCGGATCGTTAGCCCATATATCGCCCTGGGCGAGCTCGGCGTCGATTTCGTCTAGGCGGTCTTTCTTTTCAGCGTAGTCAAAGATACCCCCTGAGGTCGCCAAGACGCGCGCGCAATTCCTGCATGCGGGTGTTCACAGCGTTGGTATCCATTGACTTTCCTATTCATTGGGGGTGCGTTGCGGGCGCGGATCATTACAGCTTACGACGTACAGCACAAGCGCGAGAATTAATTGCTAATTCCAGCGATAACCTCCATAATCCGGTTGCACGTCACCGGTTTGGGAACGCTTGTTCGCCAGTTCGGTGAATGGGACCGCACAACAAACCTAAACCCGTTCAAGGGAGTTTTGAACTATGAAATTCAAGCAACCGCTTACCGCAGGTGTTGCTGGCGCACTGGGGCTCGCATTCGCGGGCAGCGCCATGGCGCAGATGGACACGCCGCAGGACAAGCGCTTCTACGTGGCGCCGATGGTCAGCTACGGCTTCTTCGACAACGACACCGTCGGCAACGACGGCAGCAGCTTCGGTTCGCTGAGCACCGATAACGACGACAGCATCGGTGGCACGCTGGCGATCGGTAAGCCGATCAACAGCTGGTTGAACCTGGAGCTGTTCGGCTTCTATTTCAACCCGGAACAGCGGGTTGGCAATAGCAAGGCCGACGCCGACCTGTACGGCTTTGGTCTGGACGCCCTGTTCTTCCCGGCCCGCGACACGCTGCCGGTCTACGGCATCCTCGGCGCTGCCTGGGGCAAGACGGATCCCGGCTTCAATGGCGTCGACGTCGCCGGTGATGGCCAGGGCCCGATCGGCATCGGCGACGATGCGGACACCGACTTCCTGGACGCCGGTCTGGGTTACATGTATCAGCTGAACGACTACGGCCTGGCCGTGCGTGCTGAGTACCGCTACCGTTACACCACCGTGGATTCCGCGGACATCTACGGCGCCGGCTACGAAGATCAGCGTTACGACGACCACATCCTGTCGCTGGGCCTCCAGATTCCGCTGGGTGCTCCCCCGACGGCTGCTGCCGAGCCGGCTCCGGCCCCCGCTCCGGCCCAGCCGATGGATAGCGATGGCGACGGCGTGATCGATGCCAACGACCAGTGCCCCGGCACCCCGCGTGGCACGGAAGTCGACGCACGTGGCTGCCCGATCGAGAAGAAGGCCCCGATCGTCCTCAAGGGCGTGACCTTCGAGTTCGATTCCGCCAAGCTGACGATGCAGGCCGAAAACCGCCTCAACAACGTTGTTGACGCGCTGCAGGCCAGCTCTGAAGTGAAGTTCCGTATCGATGGCTACACCGACAGCATCGGCACCGAACAGTACAACCAGGGCCTCTCCCAGCGTCGTGTGGACTCGGTGCGTCAGTACCTGATCCAGCACGGCGTCACCTCGAGCCGTATTACCGGCACGCAGGGTCATGGCGAGTCCAACCCGGTTGCGACCAACGAGACGGCCGCTGGCCGCGCTCAGAACCGTCGCGTCGAACTGAACGTTACCGAGCAGTAACAATCGGTTAGACCGACTGTTTGAAGTCGGGCCCGGCCTCTTCGGAGGCCGGGCTTTTTTTTGCCTGACGCTCGGACGATGGTAAAGCCCCTCGGCATCGGTCGAGTAGCTTAGACGACCGACAGACCGCCGCTTGAGCGTTCAATCATCGGCAGGGCAACCTATCGCAATGGAAACATCGAACGACCCACTGCGCGCGTATCTCGAAAGATGCCTCCACGAGCATGCCCCGCAACGGCTGTTGCTGATGGGCCAAGACTCGACGCGCCGAGACGCGCTGCAGGCGCTCGCGTCCCGCCATGGCGCTGTCTGCACAGCATCGAGCGTAGCGGACATGTCCGACACGGATTCGACGGCCGCACGATTCGACCTCGCGATCGTGCTTCCGGCCATGATTAGCGAACTGAATAAGCGCGAAGGCCGCCAGCTGATAAGCCGTCTGCGCGACCAGCTCGCCGGCACCGTGCTCGTCTGTGTCGATACCCGCGCCCAGACGGCCGAGCCCTGGACAATCAGCGACTTCATCGCCCTGGGTTTTCGCCGCAGCCCCGATAGCCGCAGCGTCGGCCCCGCCGTCGCCGTCTATCGATACGATATCCGCGACTACAAGACCACACCCGATTGGCTGAACTCACGCTACTGGGCCAACCCGGAGCGCTGGGATCGGGAACGCTGGTGAGCTTTGCGAGGCCGTAGCACAGCCGCCTCAAGCGAGTGAACGCGAGGCGGGAGCAAGCGAGTCCATCCACCACGGGGATCAATGCGGGGAGTCCGGAGAGGCACAGCCTAACTCGCACCGAACCAGCGATGAGGGTATCCGATCTGGCAGGTTAAGCCTTGGTTTCCAGCGTCTTAGGCACGCGATCCAGCGACCAGTTGTCGACGCCCCAGTTAAGCACACGACGCGCGCTCGCGTCCCAGAGGGTCTCCGGCGGCCGCTGACCGAGCCAGACCAGACACCGAGTCAACTGCGCGCCGGGCTTTTCCGGTCTGAGCGGGATTGCGCCTGTGCTCTTGCCCAGTTTTTCTCCGGCGGGATCCACCACCACCGGAACATGGGCATAGCGAGGCGTATCTACACCCAGCGCGTGCTGAAGCGCGATCTGTCGCGGCGTCGATGACAACAAATCAGCGCCGCGCACCACTTCGGTGACGCCTTGGTAGGCGTCGTCGAGCACGGTCGCGAGCTGATAAGCCACAATGCCGTCGGCACGCCTGATCACGAAATCACCGATATCCCGATCGAGGCGCTGTTCGTAAATGCCCTGCACCGCGTCGGCCACCCTCACAAGCTGCCCGCCCACGCGAAAGCGCACCGAGCGTGCATGGCGGCCGGCCGGCAGGCCGGCGCGGCAGGTACCCGGATAGATAGGCCCCTCGATACCGACCCGACCCGAGCGCGCCTCGCGACGCGTGCAGCCACAGTCGAAGGCCAGCCCGGCGTGTTTGAGGCGCTCAATTGCGAGCCGGTAGGCAGGGCGTCGCCCGTCCTGATAGAGAACCTCGTCGTCCCATTCGAGCTGGAAGAACCTAAGTGCGTCAAGAATACGCGCGGCCGCGCCCGGCTCGACCCGAGGCGTATCAAGGTCGTCCATTCGCAGCAGCCAACGGCCACCCTGGGCACGGGCCTGAAGAAAGCTGCTCAGCGCGGCGACCAGCGAACCGATGTGCAAGGCGCCGCTCGGCGACGGTGCAAAGCGCCCGACCACGGCGGTCATTACGAGAAGAAGGCTGCTCGGGCAGCGAACATCGCATGCCGCTTGGAGACAGGAAGTCGAAGGAGCGGCTGGGCACAGCCTAGGGGCCTACGCCTATGCACATGGCGCGGCAGTCGGTGGCGCGCTCGGCGCCGCCGGAAAGAAAGATGGTCGGGGTAGCAGGATTTGAACCTACGACCTTCTGCACCCCATCTAGCTTTAATGTCGGCCCTATTCCTTTGTTCTTCAAGCATAATAGCGGTTTATGATGGCGGACAATTCGGACATACGCGCCCTATCTAATCAGATAGTTACAGAGCGGTTTCGGTAGTTTGTCAGCCGATATTTACCTTGTCGAGGATCGACGGATCATCGTTCTTGGGGCTGCCAACGCGCTGGCCGATCGGCCAATATTCGTAGCTCGAGTACCGCTGTTCCCGGAGAATCTCGTACCCCTGGTCCACGTCTATATCTGGATCGATCCACGAGCGCGCACCAGCGCCGGTAAGCGCCTGTGGCTGCCGGTTATGGATATGCGCGATGTCTTCGCTCGGCTCTCCTGTGAGGATCGCGAACGTCACCTCGCCCGAAGCTGAATGATCTGCCGGCAAGCGAGAGGCCTTCGACCAGATGCCGGCGAAGAAAAACGGTTGGGCATCGGCGGGTCGGATCGCATATGGCTGCTTTTGTTCGCCGCCGCGTTTCCACTCAATCCAATAGTCAGCGGCCACAACGCACCGCTGGTGCTCGAAGGACTTGGCGAAGAGCTTTTTCTCAGAGGCTGTTTCAGATCGCGCGTTGATCGGTGCGAGCTTCGTGTCGCCCGCCCAGCCGGGAATGAATCCCCACCATGCGGGGCCTAGATTGATCACTCCAGTCTCGGGATCAACCAGAGTAATTAACTGAAACGTCCCTGGCGGTCGGTTATAACTGACGTTATCCAAAAGCCGGGCCGAGATCTTGCCGCTGACGATGCGCGCAAATTGCTCGGCGGGGCTGTGCCTACCGTATCTTCCACACATAAATTCGCGCGATGTCGGACATCTCTTATTAAAACCAAGCTACCGGCATATGCGCTGGGTGCACTGAAGAACGCGCGCTACCTTGCCGCGCAGCCTTTTTTAGGATATCGCGCTCCTCTTCGGTGCGGCGCAGCCGTGCGCGCAGCTTGAGGATCTCGCTTTTCGCCTCGACCAGCTCGTTGGCCTGCTGCTCGGTGTTATCCGGCTTAACCGCCTTCACCCATTTGTACAGGCTGTGAGCCGACACGCCGAGGCGCTCGGCGACATCAGCTACCGGATAACCGCGATCCAGTACTTGCCGAACCGCTTCATCCTTGAATTCCGGGGTATATCTTTGATTGCTCATTACACTTCCTCCTATGCTCAAATCATAGGCCAGAAGTGTCTAATGGACCCGGGCAAGTCCACTGGTCGCAGTGAGCCAAGCACATCTTACGAAAGACTTTAGGCGTCGATCATCCCCCTGTTTTAGTGGCATATTGATCCAAAGTTCCAGAGTTTAAGTGGCCGCTTCTGCGGCGGGTTAAATCCTTGGACTAGAACCAAGCGCTAATTAATACGAAAGATAGTCGGTCACGCTATAGCCTCACATGCGAATTCCCGCAGGATCGCAGGAGTGCAAATGCTCTCTTGATCAATTCCGCGCTCTCCACATCGCACGGCGAGTGGATGTTCATCGTGAAGATTTTGACCTTGCTTGCCGGTTGCCTTAGCTAGCGGGTGCCCACCCGTAGCCTCAAGCAGATCCAACATCGGCTGGTACAGCGCTGAAAGCCGAAGATGGGGCAAACGATGCTGTAGCCTTTGAAAAATACGAAAGCCTTCGGGGTCGAGGTCGCCCCAGAAGGTCAGGCGTTCGCATGCAAACGCCGCTGCCGGTGTAGGCGGCTGCCCGGCGCGCACCAGGCGAGCGTAGTCCCGGGCCTCCACCGCACCTGCCAGTCCCCGGCCGTAGTCCTCGCCAGCCATCGACAGGCCGTAACCGTAAGTCACCATCCAGGCCAGTGGCAGATCAGCGGTCGCGGCAACTGCCGCTTCGAAAGCCACCGGGTTCTCCACCAGCACCACGGTTTTAGGCTTCGGGGGGCCGGCCATCATGAGATGCCAGGTACGCCCGGTGGACAGATGACCGGCCAGCCCGAAGCGGCGCAGAGCGAGGCTGGGTAGTGTGTCCAGGAGCTTCGAGGATCCGAGTAGGTAGCGGGCGCTGATTACGAAGCGGGGTACGCCCTCCAGACTGTCCTGCTCAGCCCGCAACCGCTGGAGCCCGTTAATCAACCGGCCCATGTCCTGCGGCGACCAATCGGCCAGCTTAGAGTACAACGGCGCCAGCGCTTCCTGATCTATGTCCGATAGGCTCTCGTCGGCCATAGCGGCCTGCCATGCCCTTTCGTCGGCCGTCACAGTTTTCGCCTGGAGGCGAAGCTCGATGAGCGTCAGGGGCTGGCCTTGAGAGTTAAACGAGCCGTGCAGCTCATTAAGCTCTTTAAGCTCCAACAGGCCAGCCCGCACCTCAGGCTCGGTCAACTTACTGACCCGAGCCACTCGGGCCACCAGCGGGGTTGGCCGCATGGTCCCCGATGCCGGTTGCAGCTTACGCAGCGCCTCGCGGACCTTCGTGGTGCTCAATGTACGTCTCCCGGCCCGGGCGTCTGTTCCAGCCGCAGCTTGCCGATGACCACGCCTTCGTGGAGCTGCTGTTCCTCGATGTTGGTCCAGCCGCCCTCGGTGCTGGAGTGGGAAGTGCCGAACAGAAATACCGGAAAGTAGTCAAAATTGTTGACGTATTCCGGCGGGTGAATGAAGCCGATCACCTGAAGGCGGCCGCGAGTGTTCTGGATCTCAGCCATGCCGGCGTCGATCAGCTTCTTCTTCGACAGGTCCGAGAACAGGCCGTCGATCAGCATGATGGTTTGCTGATTTTCGCGCGCCTTCCGCCGAGCTGCGGCGGTCGGCAGCCGGCGAGAATCCCTCTCGGTAGAGAACTCGGTCAAGCGAATGAGCCAGGCCAGCGTCATGGCAGTCTTCTGTCCGGTGCTCAGATGCTGGGTCAGCTCGTGAAACTTGCCATCGCCCCGGATCTCCGGTGATGAGAACCGGATGCTGGGATCCTTGAACAGCCGCCGGTAGCACATCTCGCGGATACGAGCGCGAATCTGATCCTCGGCCCGCTGATCCTCGCTGGAGTGATGTCGCGCCTGGTTCATGTCGTCCTGCAACACCGACACCTGCCCGTGAATAGTGGTCCGAATGTCACGCACCAACTCCTGAGCCGACTCCCGATCAAGGGCCGTGGCCTTGATCTCGAACCGCAAAGCATCCGGGTCCTGCGTATCCTTGGCCACGCGCTGGAGGATTCTGAGGTGTTGGCCCGCGCTGGTGATCAGGTTGCCCATGCGATTGATCGCCTCGTCCATGCTGACCTGGGCCGCGGTGCTCACCGCCTCCAGCTTCTCCTTCGCTGCCTCACGCAGCCCGAGGTAGCTCTCAGCCAACCGGTGAACACGATCGGCTTGGTCGAGCCCTTCGACAGGCCGCAAATGCTCGCGCTCCGAGGGTCCCAGATCACTATCTTCGGCTCTCAGGCTATTGATCAGTTCCAGCATGCGGCCAACCTGGCGGTTACGGTCGGCACGGTGGTCGCGCAGGCTGCGTCGCTTGTGCTCCAGGTCGAGCTCTCTCAGCTTCACGGCCAGTTCGCCGGCGGTCTCCTCGATGTCGTGGAGGTCCATGACGCGCAGCGCGTGTCGCAGGTTGCCGGACGCGATGCAGATCTCGTGCTCGGCGAGCTGGCCCCCGTCGATCGCCCCGGGCTTGAGCTCCGCGCTGAACGAGCGGGTCAGGCGGTCCTGTTGCAGCAGTTCGGCCAGCGCGTGGTCCACGGCGTCCCGCGCCTTCACGTAGCGCGGGCGATCCCCGCGCGCCTGCTCGAGTTGCTGTTGTGCCTCCCGGAGAAAGCGGGTTTTCTGTTCTCGCGCCCTCTGAGCATCCGCCCTTTCTTGTTCCGGCGTCTGGCCATCGGCCCGTCGTTGCCTAATGTCTACGTACTTGGCGGCGCGCTTGAGGGTCTGCTGGAAACTTACCCGGTTCTGCGCCCGATCCAACGTTGCCTCGATTCGCTGGCCCTGTTCTTCGCGGGTGACCTGCCAGGCCGGGCCCTTCAGCTTCACGAACGTCTGCGCCTGATCCACGCGCCGGCGTTGCTCAGGCGGGTAGGCCTGGCCCCGCGCCTCATCAGCCTCCAACTGGGACGTCTCGGCCATGTTTAGGCGGCCCTCGGCGGTTTCTACGCGCTCCCTTGCACGCCGGGTGGCATTTGCGGCCCGCTCCACCGCCAACTTTGCATCAACCACCGCTTGATTCCCGCCGGCTTGCTCGAAGGCCGCGGCGCCACGGATCATTGCCAAGCTGTTGCCCGTGAGCCGTTCGTTGATCGCGATTGCTGTCGCCTCGTTGTCTCCGTGCTCGGTACGCGCTTCGGGCAGACGCGTCTCCACGTTGGCTGTCAGCGCGTCGCGCGCTTCGCGGGCATTACTCACGGCCTTCCCCTCGGGCGCCAGCCGTCGACGTTCCGCTTCGAGCCGCTCGATGGCTTGATCGGCGGCGGCAATCTGCGCTCTCAGGTCCTCTTTGCGCTCTTCGATCTTGGCTGGATCCAGCAGACACTCCACATCCAGCGTGCGTAGGCCGGCCAGCAGCCCGGTGGCCCGGTTATCCTGAACATCGAGCCGACCCTCGCGGGCGTATTGCACCAACTCACGGCCCACGAAACAGGGCAAGCGCATCTCTGCGGCTTCCAGCGAGGCAGCCGCGCGCTCCGCACCCGCCGCATCCGAGCCCACCGGCGCGAACAGCAGCGCTGAGAAATGGGTCAGCACTTCAGCGCGACGCGGCCCCGGTAGGGAGAGGCCATCGATGAACTCATGCAGCGGTTCGGCCGGAATATCGGTCTCCGACAGATGCTGCAAGGCCGCCCGGTAACGGGCATCGGGGGCTGCCAGCTCATCGGCCTCCAGCGCCTCCAGTTGGGCTTTTAACTCCTTACCCTCAGCCTTTTTCTCATGCCGCTCAATGCCGGCCTGTTCACGCCTAGCATCCGCTTGCTGCAACCAGGCAGCCGGGTCGGCGTCCTGCCCCTGCTGAGTCCGGAAAGCCAGCAGAGCGTGCTCCAGGTCCTGGAGGCGTTCGATTTCGCGCTTGAGGTCGGCGCGCTTGTCGGAACAGGCTTGCAGTGTTTTTCGCTGATCTTCCTCGAATCCGGAAGCCCGGGTCTCAGGGAAGGCTTCGGCAAATCGTTGATGCACCGCCTGCTGCTCGACCAGGTGCTCGTGCCGAGCCTCGGCTTCATCCTGCTCCCGTTTGGTCGCGTCACGCGCTTGTTTGGTGGTGTCCAACCCGTCTCGCGCTTCTTGGGTCTGGCGCCTGGCCGTTCGGTATCGCTCCTCGGCCGAATCATGCTCGGCCTGAAGCTGTTGATGCACGAGCGCGGGGTCAGCCTCAGACCCAAACTCAGCAACGAACTGGGCCCAATCCGGCAGCAGGGGCTCGAGGCGTGCCGAGCGCGCGGTGAAGGCGTTCATTTCTTTCTGGGCTTCTTGACGCTCCTCGTCCACGAGATACACCAACTTATCGGCGTGCTCGGCTTCCTCGGGCTCAAAGAACGGGCTCGAACGCACATCCAGGTAGGCCTGACGGCCTTCCTCGAATTCCGTGTGCTCATTATCAAGTTCGCTGATGCGCTCACTCAGCCTGGTTATTTCATCGCCAAGGCGCCGAACCTGATCGTCGGCGGCGTTCATCGTCTCCTCAATCTCGTCGAGCTCCACACGCACGGGGTTAGTGGAAGTAGCCCGCGTCATCCACTCGTAGGCGATTTCTAGGGCTTCGCTCAGGTCATTACGCACGTGCGGGCGCAGATTCGGCACCAGCGGCAGGAGCCGCTGAGCGTCGTCGATCGAGTAGTAGACGCTGCGGTGGCCCTTGTCATCTGCGCTGACGGGCCTGAGATCGCAAGTTGGCTCAATGACTTGCGTAATTCGTGTGCCTTTCAACTGGTTGCGACTGGCGATCTCATTGAGTCGCCTGACCTTTAGCCCAGATGCCGCAGCCAACCCCACGTCTCTCACCAGCACCCCTTTCCCCGCCCCAATCACGGTGTGACGGGCAAGCTGGCCAGTCAGATCATCGTCAGGAAAGCTCACCGTGGGCAGCCCTGGCAGCGGGTCGTTGCTGATCTGCTCACGCAGTGCGGCCAGTGTCAGGGCGATCGACTGGTACTGGCCGTCGTAGCGCTTCTGTGCCGCCTCGGCCTCACCGGCGGCGGCATCCGCGGCATGGGTGCTTTCCTGCACCCTCTTGCAGCGGTCGAATTCTTTTTTCGCCGTCTCAATATCGCGCTCGTTTTGAATCGAGCGATACAGGCTCTTAAAGATCGTGTCCTCAAGGTAGTGCTCGTCCTTTTCGGCCACGTCCCCCATGATTCCCGACATGATCTCCGGGGCCAGCACGTCGTAAAAGAAAGTCTGGTCGAAACGCTCAGCATCGCGCTTCTTGAGGTCGAAGAACTGGGCGGCCTGATCACCGCTGCCGGCCTTCTGGTATTCAGCCAGTTTCTTGGCATTGCCGCTGGCGATAAATAGATCCATCTGCCGGCGCCAGTCCGACTCAGTCACACCCCAGCTGGCGCGATCGCCCCCCCGGACGCTTTTCTGGAACACCCCGTTGGGCAGTAGGCCCGTTACACCGTCGAGCGTGCCGATGGTCGGTGCGTCCTCGAAGGTGCCCCGATAGAAGTAGTAATTACGGTCTCGGCCTCGGCCCCGGAACCCGCAAAGTCCAAACACCCACGTCTCTGCAGTAAAGGTCGACTGGCCGGTCGGGCGCGCTTGCAGCGCGTCTTCGGTCAGATCAATTAGCTCAATTCGGACATGCCCCCAATGGCCGCTTTTATCGGTATGCGGAGGCAGGCAGGCATATACGCGGCTCATGAGGGCCCGGTCCCGCGAGATCAGCCCTACGATGGCATTGGCCAACGAAGTTTTGCCGCCGCCGTTATCCAGGCGAAGCGCGGTGGACAGGCCGTAGAACGGCAGGATGGTGCCGCAGAAACGGGGCATCCACGGCAACTTGGGATCGTCGCCGCGGCCGTTAACGTAGTTGGTCGCCTCGAAGCGGTTAATTCCGAACATGCTAATCGTCCTCGTCTTCGCCGTTGCCGCGACGGGTGGCCAGATTGGTGATCTGCGCCAGGGCGTCCTCGCCGGGATCGAGCAGAGCCAGACCACGGTCGTAGTTGCGTTGGATTTCGACGGCGCCCAGCAGTGTCTGTTGGTACACCGGTTCTTCTGCCGTGCTGGGCACAATCGTCAGCAAGCCGGCCTCGACCATGACCTCGCAGAAGGCAGCCACGCGCCGCTTGAAGTCCATTCCGTCGGCACTGGTTAGGATGGTGAGTACCTGCGTGGCATCGTCGGTCTCGCCAGCAGAGCCACGGAGCCCATCGCAGTGCTCGCGCAGGGCAGTCTCCAGGCGCGAAGCGGGAAATCTGGCGTCTTGATAGCGGCTGGCAGCAGTCATTCCGCGGTTGATGTAGGTATAAGTCACCGCCAAGTACATCAGCCAAGTGTGCAGAAACCAGACGCCGGCGCTGGCGCGCGTGTCCCCCTGCTTGATCTGCATGCGTTCGAGTACACGATCACGCGAGAAATACTGGGGTGGTTGGGCGTCGGCCTGGCGGGCCAGCATCCACAGCTGACTATCCACCTCGATGCCCGGCATCTCGCCGCCTTCGTAGCGCAGCAACTCCAACCCCTGACCGGCGAGCAGCTCCCGAAACTGCTGCATCACATCGGTGTCCTCGGCTGCGGCCAGCAGGCTAGCGATGTGATCCTCACCGGTGTGGCGGCGCCGACGGGGCTTGGTCTCCACATAGCGGTGGCGCAGCAAATAAGCGTGCACCTCTCCAACCTCAGACCACTGCATAGTTGTCTCCGTCAGGCGGTGGGCCAGCGGCGGCGTGATCCTCACCGCGTAGCCGTAACTCCAAGTCATCCCCGGTTAGCGCACGGTGGCCATCGATCGGGATTCGCATCGCATCAGCCACCAGGCGCATTTCAATGGCCTCGTCCTCGACCAGCCGCCGCGGTGCGGTGAAAACGCCCACGAGCTGGTCCACCATCGATTGACCGTGTGCGGACAGCCACCCCTGTGTGCGCGCCTCGGACAGCCGAATCGGCCGCTCGAACAGGAGCTGGCGAATGTGTTCTCGATGAGCCTCCAGAAACAGGTCCATCGGCGTTATCCGGTCATCGCCTTCCTCGGGTCGCGCCACCGGCGCGACCGCTACCTCGGTTTCGGTGGAAATCGCCGGCAGGATGCCGTCAAAGTCGGCGAGCGCCGCATGGGGCCAACAGACCGCCAGAGGGCCGGACTGTGCATGGCAAGCGGCAACCAAGGCTTCGTCGGGAGGACACAGCGCCAGGTACGCCGCAAGCCCCGGCAGGTCACGCACTCCGACCGGCTTTTCCCCAGCGCTGGTGATGTGATGGATAAAGTCGGCATACATGCGGCCGAGCCGCTCCAGCAGCCGCAGCGCGTTGTAGAGTTCGAGGCTGAATTGCTCGGCATCGGCGCCGCCGTGCTGCCCGGCATGACGATCCATCGCTTCGGTGATCTCTGACGTTCCCAGCAGCTCTTGGGCATCGACAACTGCCGCGTTGGTCTCGCTCAGCGCGTTGTTGTAGGCCTCGGACTGGCTACGGAACATCTCGACGCGATCGCCCCGGCCAGGCTGCTCACGTGTGTTACGGATGTCCTCTGCGAGCTCAGCGATTTTCTGCAATACCGTCTTGAGCGCATCCTGGGCCTCGACGAAAAGCCCGTCCCGCAGCGCGCCGGCAATTTCCAACGCCCGAAAGCGAGTCAACAGGAAGCTGCTGGCCGATGAGGCCAAACGGATGGCCTGGCGGCCGGTTCGGGTCAAGCGAGCCCGATCTGCACTTTCATAGGCCGGGCGTTCCAGCAGCGCAGCGGCTTCTCTCGTCGCGTCGATCTGCTCGGGCGCTTCGGGCACCCGCATCCATGACTGGCTCGGCGTAGCGAGGAGGATGACGACGTGCTCGAGATCCTCGTTCGAAAGCTCCGGGTAGTGCCCTTGGATTTCTTCGAAGCAGGGTCCGAGCGCCACGTAGTCATGGCTAAATATGGTTTCCTGGGAGTGGAGATAGCCGAGAAGACGGGCACCAACGTCCAACCAAATACCTTCACCCCAGCCTGGCCGGTCCTCCGTAACACGGTAGGTGCCTACGCCCGGATGGCGTGCTAAGTCATGTAGGTCTACTAAACGCAACACTGACCGGAGAAGAGGTCGCAAGTCCACTGTTCTTTAGTTTTTTTCTTTCACGCAAGCATACCGAAGCGGTGGGTCATTTAACGACCCATATCGATCATTGAGGAACTGGTTATTGCCCCCCCTTTTACATCCCACGGGGTACCACGGAAACGACAGGTTAGCTACGGCGACTCTTCGCGGCCCCAGAATCCAACCTCAGAACTAAGTGCACAGTTACCGACACAGCCGATGCGTGAGTTGACTGCGCCCTGTTCGGCCCGAACGGCAGACGCTCTATCGTGGGCGTGTCTCGACCTCGGCATGGGACAGGCCGAGCTGGTGAACGACGCGGATGACGGCATCGATCGTCTTGAAGGCCGGTAGGCGCCGGCGCCCGTTTCCACAACCGCCCATTCTTCGCTGCCGAAACGGACCACGATGATGTATTCGTCGGCGTAGATCGGATCGCGATTGACCTAGGCGCGAATCTTGCCGCGATAGAACGCGATCGCAGTGCGCAGATCGAAGAGTTTCATCGGCTATCCGTGGTCGAAATTCCCGCGTGGAACTCGCGCGCGCGATCGGCGCAAAGCCTTATATGGCGGGCGTTTCAGGCGGTCGCATTTTTGATCAAAAATGCCTAAGAATTTTCTCAGATCAGCTCGCGTTGGGGCTTCGCGGCGTTGCCGTGACCGCCGTAGAGGCGCAGATGCTGGGCGGCCTGGCGCAGATAGTCCGCCGCGGTGGCCATGGCGCACAGATCAGCGAAGGCCATGGGCTCGAGCGCGGCGCGAACACGCGCCGGGTCGTTGCCGGCCGCGTTCTTGAGGGCCTGCTTGAGCAGTGCCTCGGGCACGGGCTCGTAAGCCTCGGGTGATTTCCACGACATCAGGGCCGCGACATCGCGGGCGCGCAGATCTGTGGCGATATCGCGCAGCATTGTTGCACCGGTCTCGAGGGTCTGCTGATCCTCGCGCGTCTGGCGGCGCACGAACTCGTAGCAGGCGGCGTGTTCGGCCCGGGCCATGCCGGCGATGACCTCGGCCATGGGCGTGTCGTGGTTCATGAGGACGGCGTACAAGAAGAATCGATGCGTATTGTGAGCCAGACCGGGTGCTGGCTGCGAGCCGTCATGCGGGCGCTTTGGCCTGCTCGATCATGCGATCGATCCGCTTGGCCGTGACAACAGTGCGATGGTTAGCTTGCCAGAGCCATCGCACCCATACGGATATGCGCTTACGCGATCTCAATCGCAAATAGGGGATAGCGCATCGTCGCTTGCTGGCAACGCGCGCTCGGCAGCGGCTGCCTTTCGCGTCTCAATAATGTACCGACGTACCTTACCGAGCATTTGGCTCTGTCGACGAATCGCCTCGAACTCATTTTCGAATAGCATCGCCAAGTCGATTTCCCACTCTTTGGCTCGAACACGGCGAAACGCAGCGGCAGAGTAACGCATGGACTTGCCCCGCGGCAGGTATTGCAAGGCGGGCTGTCGCCTAGTGTGGTTGCCAGAACGGTAGCGCGGTTGCCAATACTTCGCGCGAAACCATTCGATCTGTACTGAGCCGTTGCGTAGGCGCACTCTCACGCCGATAAAGCCCCATTCGTGTTTCGGCCGTAGTTTATGGTTCCGGTGATGTGCCTCCCAGAACGCTTCGGCCGCCGCGAATGCGCGCTCGTAGAGAAACTGAGCGCCTGCGAGCGCCCCTTCGTAGGCTTGGTCGAGCCCCTGTCCTAGCTTGTCTTCTGTGTCGTTCACTATATCGCCTCGATCGTGTAGCGGTGCCCTGCCCACTTCACTATCAAGTGGGGCGTTGGGCCAGATATCCTTCCTGCGCACGCGCGCGCGGAAGTAAAGGGTGTTTGGAGTAAGAACCCCTTTATGAAGGAGATATTTCGGGTGCCTGCCAGACTCCGGTTCTGACTCCGTTTTTACTGCCTATTGAAATGGCACCCAATTACGTAAAGGGTGAGAGGTTCAGTTAACCATTTACGAATAAGGGGTTATTGCTTTCTTTGACCTCCTTCATAATGGATTAGCCATTTCAGATATCTTGCCGTCCGGGCAAATAGTTGCGAGGGCGCAAAGTTCCGATTTTCGTAACTTTTCGACTTTTCAAGGCGGCAACGTTCCGCTCGCGCAGCGAATACCGCTATGTACATTGGGTGTAACGGTTCGCAGACCTCGCGTATGCGCGAGTGCGAAATAGAGGGCGCTGGGGATGTAGCCCCCCTTACGTAACGGGCGCTCTTAAGCGCGTACTTATAAGTTCGTTGGAACGGGCTGGTTACAGAGGCAGACCCGTTACGCCGTTCGACAAGCGTTCGAGGTTAAGACGCGAACGCGTAAATCCGGCAACGGCCTGCCCAAAACGTATCTTGCTTCGGCACAGAACTAGACGCGTGAACCCACGAGGGCCCCAATCGGGCCCCGGCCGGGGCCCGATTGGGGCCTTTTGCGTTTAGCGTGGTTCGAATCGGCCGTCTTAGGGCCCCGACTGGGCCCCTGCCGGGGCCCAGTCGGGCACTACCGGCGCTCATTCGATATGAGGAACAGCCCACGAGCTATGGCGAGGGTTAGAAGAGTAGTCACTTACTAATCGGTGGACTCGAAACGTTTGCGACTGATGCGTGCCGAGGCGCTGTAAGGACTGCGCGCGAGATAAAAGTAACGCTATCAGGGATTGGACGCGCCGCTACTAAGTTTGCTGGCCCGAAAAACCCGAGACACACCAGTGCGCCGGATCGATCTTCTGCTAGCGTCCAGGTCGGGACTTACAATCGACGAAGTGTGAATGCTTCGAAGACTGATCTTTGCGCAAACGTTCCTGCTGTTCCTCGCGCTTGGAAATCACTGAGATATACAGAACTCCAAGGCCCAGAAGAACGGCAAGGAGCTGGATCGCCAGGATCACATAGGTCGCCATAGCAGGTCTCCGCGACGTACTTCGATAGTTAAGAGTAGCAAACCCGCGAGCGATAGACGGGGCCTGCCCCTTCCTCATCGAGTATTACTACCGCCCTCGGTCAACTATATGGCTCTTTATGCCTTGGGTACCGTCAGCGCAGGCTGTTAGGGCGCTGGAAGCCCAGAAATACGCAGATGCAGAATCGCCTTTTCGGCGTCATCCCCCCACGTTTCTAGCAACGGTTCAACGAATGGCTCTTGGATCGCTTACGGCTGAGTCCGACAAACTGGAAATTTTGTAGAAGGGTCATAGTGAGGCTGGGTCCTTTTTAAACCGCGTACCGGTTGCTGAGCGCACTACAACTATTTACCCCGACCGACCCACCGAGTTGCCCCGACCGTGTAGCCGACCGCCACAGTTCTTCTATGCTTCGCCGGGTCTCCAACGCCCTGGTAACGACCGTACTCGCCTTTATCCTGGCTGTACTCGGCTTCTTCGTGCTCGTAGCCTGCGTCCTGCCCGTGGCCGCACATATCGATGCGGGATTGCGGGGTCAATTCGATGTGGAGTGTCGCGACATGACTAAGGCGGCACTGCGATCGCATATCGTGCGCCACCTCAAGCAGCATGACCGTAGCGCCGAGGTCGCTTCGCTAGAGCTCGCTGGTGAGCCGCGCTACGACCAATCAGACAAGACGGTCGATTTCCTCGCTGTAGCGTTCGATACAAACCGGGCTCAGCAGACCGCGATGGTCGGATGCTTTGGGAATGTCGAAATCAGCGTACGGTGATTTGCCGGCAGTCGACGACATAGGCTCGAAAACAACTCGCCGATAGAGGGCTTGAATGTGCCCTGCCGCTCGGCGTCACCTTCATCGAAAGCGCGACGCCGTGCTTCCGTGATCGCGGCGCGATAGATGCGCCCGTTTCGCCACTGACTTCAGTATCCCTCGGAGTGTTGCTCGCTGCGTGCCATCACGCGTGCGCCCTTGCAGAAAGGCTCACGATAGCGCCAGTAATAGTAGTCGCCCGATGCATCCTCGAGCACCAGCGGTTCTTGGCACTCCGCGCACGCCGGTTTGGGATCAGCGGGGGCTGAGCTGCACATGGGTATCACTCGTGGCGGTCATGGCCTTCATACGCCGAACGCCGCCCTACTCGGCCCACGGATTGATAACGGGCACCCCGGCAGCCTCGAACGGCTCGATGTCGCGCGTGGCCACGCTGAAACGTGCGTCGCGGCAATCGCGGCGATCTGACCATCAGCCATAGGCAATACACGGCCGCTGGCCCTGACCGTTGCGCTCATCTGAGCGAACACCTCGGCCTCCCGCTGGTCGAACGGCAAAATGCGCTGGTCGAACAACGCCCGTAACAAACGGGTCAGGCCATGCCACAGATCATTCTGGCGTTGGCCTACCGACATCTGCTCTACCCCCGCCAACAGTTCAGCCAGGTTGACGGCCGTAAGGTAGAGCGTCTCGGGGTCCTGGCGGTCCAGCCACTGCTTTACCAGCGGGTTCGCCTGGGGCTTCATGGGTTCTGAGACGACGTTGGTATCGAGAATGATCACTCGAACGTCGCTGGCTCGAGGGGTGAATCGTCGCGGTTCGTTGGCAACTCCACGCCGCCCATTTCCCGGCCGAACTCGGCGAGCGCTGTGCCGAGGCGCGTCTTCGGGCGCACGGCATTTTCGAGAATGGCGCGCAGTTCAGCTTCCATGCTGCGGCCGTGCTTTGCGGCCCGCACCTTGAGCGCACGGTGGGTTTCTTCGGAAAGGTTGCGAATGGTGACGGCTGACACTGCTAGCACTCCTGCGCATTGCTCGCAGTGCCAGCATAATCCATCAATCGCTAGCGCGCACGGGAAAGCCGAAGCGGAACGGCAATCGCCGAACCGCCTCGGTCTGCCTTGTCCTGTTAGATGGTGGGCTCTTTTCCGGCCAGCCAATCCGAGGACCCGATCGCGGACGCCTTCGCCGTATAGCGCACGGTGGCGTTACGGGTATCGATGGTCGCCTGAACGATCGCCAGCAGACAGCCGGCACCAGCGGCAGCAGCCGCTGAGCATCGTCGATCGAGTAGTAGACGCTGCGGTGGCCTTTTTCATCTGCGCTGACGGGCCTGAGATCGCAGGTTGGCTCAATGACTTGCGTGATTCGCGTCGATTCACTCAAGCGATCGACCTCCGCGCCGCCCGGCCCCATCTGAGCCACTGCACTGGATGACGATCAAGCACTGAAAAGCCTGCGATCCCACCAGATCGGCGCGGGCAATGTGTGCTCGATCTGCGCGCACTCGGGATGCCCCGGGTTGATCAGGATGTTCGACTCGATCCGGGCCACGAACGACGGCACGATGAGTATCGCGCTTCGACGCCCCTTTACCCAGTCGTGGCCGAACTCCCGGGCAACCGTGGGCAATGCCGTGTCCCAACCGGGCAGCGCATCCTTGGTCACGATCTCGTAGGACAAGCCGCCCGGCAGCGTGATCTCGATGTAGTGCTGGTTCGGTGGCATGAGCCCGTTCGCATGAACGAGCTTTTCGAGCATCGACGTCGAGTAGTGCTCGCCGGCGTAGATGACGGGGGTAGTCATCGTGTTCCATCGCCCCGGCGCGATAGTCGAACCGGTGCCGTCGAAGATGGGATAGCGCCCGTCCGGGTCGCCGATTCGATACGCATACAGCGTTCGATCGAGTCGCTGGCCGCTCACAAGGCGCTGCCATGCTCCAGACGTCCCAGCAGATCCTCAACGGCTTCCAGACCGGCGCTGTTCTGCATCGCGACTGCCATCGGCGCCTGGTCGTCGAACAAGGGGTGTTTGCGCTCGAGAAAGGCACGGGCGGTTTCATCGTCCTGGTAGACACGAACCGCGGCCGTCCAGGCTCGCGCAACGCGATGCGCCTTCTCGCTGTCGTGAGGATTGAGGGGTTGCCGCATCTTGCGCCGTCGCTGAAGCGTGGGCCGCGCGACAATGCGGTGCACGAACCCCTTGTCTCCGGGTGCCACCGCGCGTTGCAGATGCATGAGCGTGTTGACCGGGAACCCGCGCTGGATGCGCTCAGCCATGAGCAGCACGGATGAGCGTTCGGAGTGTTCGAATCCGAGCACGCGTTCAACGGCAGTGATGTCTTCCATAGAAAGGCTCCAAACGCGATGCGTTCACATGAGCCTATATTATCGCTCGCACGAGCGCATGGCTACCGGGGTCTTGCGGTGCCTGTCCCTCGGACGCCGTATATACCCCACGAGGGCATCGATCGTGACAGCCCCTAGCGTTGGACTCTGGCAGGTAGAACAAGCGGAATTGATGCGTTCACGACCAATCGAGCAAGGAACTGGGTTCATGCAAGAGAGCTAAGATCTGCGGAACTACCTGGGCGCTCCGGCGGACCTTGGGCCCCGCCAGAATGATGAGGAGCTGCGGGCGGTCTATCAGGCGGCGTCGTCGCGCCTCGGCAGCAAGCTCGACACACGGACCAAGAATATAAAGGTGCTGTCTAATGCGGCCGAGCTGATTCGTGTCGGCCACTCGTGGGTGACGTCAAGATCGCGAACGTGCTGTATCTGAATATCGCGATCGCCAGCGTACTCTATCTGATCGTCCCACCAACCGACCGGCTGACCAATCAATGCGGTCAGCCGCCTTTCTGGGCCAACTCACGAAACGGAGAAAATCATACGCTAAGCCTCGTCCAGCGTTCGCAGCGGTTTTGATCGCCGAGCGACTGTTTTTAATCAATGGGGCGCTTGGCCACAGCATGCGCTTTGCCACGGGCGATCAGCTAGCGGTTAACGGGGAACGCTGCGGCACCGGCGATAAGCAATGCCAGCACAATACTGATGCAGAACAATAGTGAGGCCACACCAGCCGCCATCGCGCCGGGGATGACCAACATCATGAGATTATCCACTGTCTCCGTGATCGCGATCGACGCGGTATCGGCGGCCAGAGTGAGTTTGAGCGAGGCGCTGAAAGAAAGTGAACCCGGCTCGGAGCAGCAGCTGCAGCATGGTCAGGAAATAGCCAAAAAAGAACGCGAGAACAACCGCAATCGCGATAGTTGCGACCGAACCCCGTAACCATGCCAACCACCTCAGCAATAGCGCAGCCGCTCAGGCAGTATATGGTTGCACTGAGTGCGGTCTGGTTCAAAGAAGCGCCGCCGGTGTGCGTGTGGTGCGATGTCGAATTCATCGGTGACTCACGGTCCCATATTCGGTAGCGACATTTGTTGCAGCAAGGGATCTAGCCCGGCTATTTACGGCGCGGTCAGGGGCTTGTGTTAACGCCCGATCGGCGGCCGCCCGCGGGTGCACGCATGCGCCGCCGGTTCGTATTTTGCGGCGGCTCGGGCGGCTGCTCTCCCTCGGACAGGCCCTCGATGATGGGACAATCCGGCCGGTGATCGCCGCGGCAGTGCTCAGCCAGATGCTGCAGCGTCTCCCGCATGGAATTCAGCGCTTCGATCTTGTCTTCGAGTTCGGCCACGTGCGCCAGAGCCACGGACTTGACGTTGGCGCTGCTGCGACTGCGGTCGCGCCAGAGGGACACCAGCTCGTGCATCTGCTTGACGGAAAAACCAAGGCTTCGCGCCCGCTGGATAAACTTCAGGGTGTGAATGTCGGCATCGGTATAGACGCGATAGCCGGATTCGGTGCGGCCTACGGGCGGGATGAGATTCACCCGCTCGTAGTAGCGGATCATCTTCGCGGAGATACCGGATGCTTCGGCGGCTTGGCCTATGTTCATGATCGCCTCATGCCTCAAAGGGGGCTCGACCGGTCAGGCTTCGACCGCCGAGCCAGTTTCCGGGATGAAAAACGCGTCCGCGTGCAGACCGCCGGCCCTCAGACCACGTTGGGTTAGCAGGTCCTGCGGCGCGTCGACCATGGCGGGCGGCCCGCGACGTAAGATTTCCAGCTGTCGAGATCGGCCAGATCCTGGCCCACGGCGTCAGTGACCCAGCCGGTGCGCCACGCTCCAGTCGCTGTCGCCTCGGACAACGTTAGCATGGCGTTCGGCCAACGCTTCAAAATGCCCGTCGAAGTACAGATCGCGCGCTGTGCGAACGCCTTGGTCGATGTGGATGGGCTGTTGCAGCCCACGGGCAAGCGCCGTTCCCACGATCGGGCCGGCATGTTTTCGCGCAGAAACGAAGTGCCGTAGGGCCCTTCGACGGGCACTTCATCATCAACCGCCAGGTTTGTCGCCACGCGTTGACTGGCCGCCTCGCCGGCTCGCGACCTCCTCGTTCGGCCGCGGCTACCGGGCCGCCACGGTCGTGGCGGGACTTTGCGATGCCGGGGCTTCCTCGAACCCCATGGGCGGCGCGAACCGACGTAGGCGCAACGCATTGCCGAGCACGAAGATGCTGGACAAAGCCATCGCAGCCGCCGCAAAAATCGGCGACATCAATACCCCATACGCCGGGTACAGCACGCCGGCGGCGACCGGGATCAGCGCGGCGTTGTACGCGAAAGCCCAGAACAGGTTCTGCTTGATGTTGGTGATCGTCGCGCGCGACAGACCGATGGCGTTGGGCACGTTGCGCAGGTCGCCGGACATGAGCACCACGTCGGCGCTTTCGATGGCGACGTCAGTGCCAGTGCCGATCGCCAGGCCGACATCGGCCTCGGCCAGCGCCGGCGCGTCGTTGATGCCATCGCCGACGAACGCCAGCTTGCGGTCGTTCCCCCGCAGGCGCTTGACCGCTTCGACCTTGCCGTCCGGCAGAACCTCGGCGATCACCTCGTCGATACCCAACCGCCGGGCGATGGCGTTGGCGGTGCGCTGGTTGTCGCCGGTGATCATGGCCACGCGCAGCCCCAGACCGTGCAAGGCCTCGATGGCGCCGGGTGTCGATTCCTTGATCGGATCGGCGACTGCGATGATCGCGGCCAGACGGCCGTCGATCGCGGCGTAGAGCGGCGTCTTGCCCTCGTCGGCCAGGCGGCTCGCGGTCTCCGCGAACGCGGTCACGTCCAGAGCCATCTGGCGCATGAAGCGGTCCGCGCCGATCGCGACGGCGCGCTCATCGACGGTGGCGGATACGCCGTAGCCGGGTGTGGCCTCGAAGTCCGCGGCCTTGATGAGCTTAACGCCCGACGCACGCGCGGCCTCCACGATCGCCTCGGCGACCGGGTGCTCCGAATGGGCCTCCACGGCGGCAACGGTTTGCAGCACGTCGTCACGTTCGAAACCGTCGGCGGTGACCAGATCGGTGAGCTCCGGGCGCCCCTTGGTCAGGGTTCCGGTCTTATCCAAAGCGATGGTGTCGATACCGCGCAGGCTTTGTAGCGCCTCGCCCTTGCGAAACAGCACGCCCATTTCCGCGGCCCGGCCGGTACCGACCATGATTGAGGTCGGCGTGGCCAGCCCCATGGCACAGGGGCAGGCGATGATCAGCACGGCGACCGCGTTCACCAGGGCGAACGTCAATGCGGGCGTGGGACCGAATAGCAGCCAGATCCCGAAGGTCAACGCTGCGGCCGCGAGCACCACCGGCACGAAGACGCCGGTCACGCGATCGACCAGCGCCTGGATCGGCAACTTGGCACCCTGCGCGGCTTCGACCATGCGGATGATCTGGGCCAGCATGGTATCGCCGCCGACCTTGGTAGCGGTAAACGAGAAACTGCCGGTCTTGTTGAGCGTGCCGCCCACGACTTCGGCGCCCGCACTCTTTTGAACCGGCACCGGCTCGCCGGTGATCATGGACTCGTCGACGTAGGACGTTCCCTCGGCCACCTCGCCGTCCACCGGCACCTTTTCACCGGGGCGGACCTGCACGATATCGCCGACCTGCACGTCTTCGAGCGCCACTTCCACGGGCTCGCCGTCACGGATCACCCGGGCCGTCTTGGCCCGCAGCGTCATCAGACGCTTGATGGCCTCGCTGGTACGCCCCTTGCTCAGCGCCTCCATGTAACGCCCGATCAGGATCAGCGTCACGATCATGGCCGAGGCTTCATAGTAGACGTTGACGGTGCCCTCGGGCAGCACGCTGGGCAGAAAGGTCGCCACCAGCGAATAACCGTAGGCCGCACTCGTGCCCAGCATGACCAGCGAGTTCATGTCGGGGCCGCCGCGCATCAAGGCCGGCCAGCCCTTCTTGTAGAAGCGTAGACCCGGCCCGAACTGTACGAAACTGGCGAGCACGAAGAACAGATAGAACAGGTTCTGCTGACCGAGCGTTGCCATCAGTCCGTCGTGCAGGCTCGTGAATATGTGGCTACCCATCTCGAGCACAAAGATCGGCAACGTCGCCGCGCCCGCGAACAGGATGCTGCGCTTGAGCGCGCCGATCTCCTCGGCCCGCGCCTGAGCTTGCTGATCGCCGCTGTCGTTGTCCGCTACCGTGCGGGCCGCATAGCCAGCGTCACTGACTGCAGTTTCCAGCGCCTTGGCGTCGACCATGCCGGCGACGTGGCGCACCTGCGCCTTTTCAGTGGCCAGATTCACGTGGGCTTCCAGCACACCGGGCACGGCCGCCAGGGCTTTCTCGATACGGCCGACGCAGGACGCGCAGCTCATACCTTCAACGGCCAACTCGATCGTCTCCTCGACGATCGAATAACCGGCTTGCTGAATCGCGGTCTGGACCGCGGCCGTGTCGGGCGCGGATGAAAACGTGACCTCGGCCCGTTCGGTGGCCAGGTTCACATTCGCCGACTCGACCCGATCGACGGCGCGCAGGGCTTTTTCCACGCGGCCGACGCAGGATGCACAGCTCATGCCAGCGATACCGACACGTAGGGTCTGCCCCACCGGATGCGAGCCCGATGGATCGTTTGATAGTAGAGGTTCTACAGAAGCCATGACGGTTTCTCCGGTGCGTTGGGTGCCATGGCGACGGAGTATCAACGTTGCCACGATGGGAAGGTCAAGCGGTTATTTTCGTCCGGTCCGGTCATCCGCTCCAATCGTCGACAGGGCGTTTTCCAGCCTTGACCTTCCACGCGTGGCAAGCACCAATGTTTGCTCGACGTCAATGTATCGCTCACTTCGAGACGACCGATGAAGCGACCTTTTCAAGGAGACCACCCCATGACACAAAAGCCCCCGCTCCCGCCCTTCACGCAGGAGTCCGCTCGACAGAAGGTCCGAATGGCCGAAGACGCCTGGAACACGCGCGATCCGGAGAAAGTCTCGCTGGCCTATACTCCGGAAAGTGTCTGGCGCAACCGCTCGGAATTCATCGAAGGCCGAGACGCTATCGTTCAGTTCTTGACGCAAAAGTGGCAGCGGGAACTGGGTTACCGCCTGATCAAGGAGTTATGGGCGTATCACGAACGCCGCATCGCAGTGCGTTTCCAGTATGAATGTCACGACACCGCTGGCCAGTGGTTTCGCTGCTACGGCAACGAGCAGTGGGAGTTTGACGACAACGGCCTCATGCAGCGCCGGGAAGCCAGCATCAACGACGTACCTATTGAGAAAGAGCAGCGTCGCTTTTTGTGGCCACAAGGGCCACGACCGGAAGACCATGCAGGATTGACCGAGCTCGGGATGTAGCGCGCCAAACGAGATTCACCACTGCGAATAGCTTGACCTTCCCACCGTGGGAAGCCTCACGATTGATTTCACATTTCCAATACAGGAGCCTGCGATGCAGCGTTATACCGTTGAAGATATGTCGTGTGGCCATTGCGTTAACACCGTTACCCGGGCAATCGAACAAACCGACCCGGATGCGACCATCAACATCGACCTGGAAAGCAAGGTTGTGGCAGTGGACAGTACCGCGGATGATGAAAGCCTGCGCCAGGCGATGCGATCGGCCGGTTATGAGGCGGAGCCGATCGCCTAGCACCGACGAGCACGATCCGTTTCGTTCGCCCCGGTGCCGCACGGCCGGCGCCGGGGTTGAACTCCCAAGGACCAGTCCGTCGAAGCAGCGACCAAATCCAACAACGCAGGCGCCGCGCGTCGCCCCGTAGACAAGGAGCGCTCCATGCACACCGAAGACATCAGCCACTGGGAACACGATCACAGCTTCGGCCAGGATCGCCCCCGGGCGGGCGAGCGTCGCACCCTGATCGTCACGGCCATCACGCTGGTCACCATGGGCGTCGAGATCGCCGCCGGCGTGGCTTTCGGTTCGATGGCACTACTCGCCGACGGCATCCACATGGGCACCCACGCGCTGGCGCTGGGCATCAGCGCGTTCGCCTATATTTACGCGCGGCGTCACGCCCACGACCCGCGCTTTACCTTCGGCACCGGCAAGGTCAACGCGCTGGGCGGCTATACCGGCGCTCTGCTGCTGGCAATCTTTGCCGCGGTCATGGTCTGGGAGAGCGTGGAACGGGCCCTGAACCCGGTCGCGATTCAATTCAATTGGGCGATCGCCGTGGCCGTGGTGGGCCTGATCATCAACGGCCTGTGCATGTTGATTCTGGGCGACCATGGTCACGAGCACGGACACGACCATTTTCATGGGCACGCAGCCCACCACGCGCATGGCCACGACGCCCACGATCACGGCCATGGGCAAGACCACAACATGCGCGCGGCCTATCTGCACGTGCTGGTGGACGCGCTGACCTCGTTGCTGGCGATCTTCGCCCTGCTGGCCGGGAAATACCTCGGTGCGGTCTGGCTCGATCCGGTGATGGGCGTGGTCGGCGCCATCCTGGTCGTGCGCTGGGCGAAACAGTTACTGGGATTGACCACAGGCGTGCTGCTGGATCAACGCGCCGAACCCGATGTCCGCGAGCGGCTACGTGAGGCGATCGAATCGGCGGATGACAACCGTCTGGCCGATTTTCACGTGTGGTCGATCGGGCCAGGTATTTATGCGGCGGCGTTCAGTATTGTGACACACCACCCGCAGTCGCCAACCTACTACAAAGCGTTGATCCCCAATGACTTGGGTATTGTCCACTCGACTGTAGAAATCTCGCGTTGTGCGTGAAGAATGGTCGTCTTGAGTTATTCCATAGGCCAGTTGACACAAAACGCCAATACGGGCGTTGAAACCATCCGTGTCCACGAACGGCTCGGCTTCGTGCCGGAACCACCGCGCACGCCCAGCGGCTATCGCCGTTCTCCACCCGGCGCCATGGAACGCCTGCGGTTTATCCAAGGCGCGAAGCGGCTGGGCTTCTCTCTGAACGAGATGGGCAAACTATTGGCCCCGTAACACGCGCGACCAAGCAAGAATACGGCGCTCCCAATCGCCGGCTTTTACCTACATCTGGCCCTGTACGAACACAGGCCACGCCGGCGACGGCCCAACCAACACTGAGTCTGTGTCTGATGGACGACGGGTTATTTTATATTCCAAATAGTTAACTACTTCCGACACCCTCAACTCACGTTGTTACTCAGCACATCACGCTCTTGATTTTTAGCCTAACCGCATCTACGTTCGATCACATGCGTTTCATGTTCGCACTATCGCTTTTATTGGCCGCGTTTGCCACGCAGGCTAGCGGACAAACGCCACCGCGCGTTTCTATCCAGCTCGCCGGCGATCACGGGCAATCCACAGTCGGCAGCGAACCGAGAAACGCCACTCCTACCGCCAACGATGAACATCATGATGGCTCCGAGGGTCATAAGCATCATAAGTGCGCATCTGTCGGCCATTGCGCAGCGAGTGCCATAGGCGCTAGCAATTTCTTGTTCAAAACGGATTATTATTCTGCGGTAAAGCCTGCTGCCCTTGATCAAAGTGAGGTTGGCAGCGGATTTACTTTACCACCATACCGTCCTCCCGCCAGAGCGTCGTAGCCTTTTCGCATTGGCAGCGGCTCAAACGCGCCTGGATTAAGCAGACTCTAATCAAATCTGCTTGTGTCCGCAGACGTACGCCGCGCTCCGAGCTATAAAAGCAAATTGGTAGCTTGAGGCTAGACGAACTGGTCAATTGCGATCGCGTTTTGCAGCTTTATCGTTGATATGAATTACGGGAGTGAACTCATGCACATCTCAAATGTTAATCCGTCCGCATCACATTGGTTTATCGCGACTTCTCTGTTCCTCAGTAGCGCGATATTTATGACCGCAAGCGCTGGGGCAGGCCATGAAGCCGAATCGGCTGACACCACAGCTTCAGGGAATACTCAGGCGGTGGTAAGAGTCGAAGGCAGTTCCGAGACAGCCCCGTCGCCTAGCCGAGGCAACACCGGTCCGAGAGGCGCCGACGATTACGACGTCATTGACCACTCGGGCGAGCCTGGGTGGGCGTCCGAGAATGTCCCCAAACGTGGTGCGGAATCCGAGACAGCCCCGTCACCTAGCCGAGGCAACACCGGCCCGAAAGGCGCCGACGATTACGACGTCATTGACCACTCGGGCGAGCCTGGGCGGGCGTCCGAGAATGTCCCCAAACGTGGTGCGGAAAAGGAAAATCAGGAAGGCGGGGACCATACTGATCCGCAGTCGCATATTCACGCTGGCCCTCACACTCGCGACTAAATTTCGATTGGAGAAAATAGCGTAACGTCGCTTAAGCAAGGGGACAGCGATGAGCTGTCCCCTTCCCGTGCCTCGCAGCTTAGACGACCCAGCGAATTCGGACAGCTTAGGAAGACGGCTTGGAATTCAATTTAGCATTCCGATAGCGAACGTAGACCGTGCGAGGTTAAGGCTTTTTATGGCCTTCGTAATGAGGGTGTAGACAAACCTTGTAAGCCGCTGAATAAACGCGTGTTTCTCGAACTGGGCTTTTGAAGCCGATTTCGGAAAAAGGGAATAAAGTCAGAAGGTTACTACGGCGCTTCCTTTGAATTTATCTACACCCTCAATGTATATAAGGATCTATTCACACACTTACACATGAGCCTTAAGAGGTGATTCCTATCTCTGGCATCGGTGAAACTGCCCGGCAAGTCGGAATGTCCGTCGATACGCTGCGTTATTACGAGAAAATTGGGCTGTTGTCCCCCGTTGCGCGGGATAGCCGAGGGCGAAGGCGCTATGTCGCGCGGGATCTCGCCCGTCTACATTTCATCCAGCGCGCCCAACGCTGTGATTTTTCGCTCAACGAAATCCGGGTACTACTCGAATCCCGGAGCTGCCGTGATGCCGCTCGACCGGAAGTCGCGCGATTGACTGAACAAAAACTGCAAGATATTCGAACCCGTATGGCCGATCTGGATCGGCTGCAACAGGAGCTCGGGAACCTTTTGCAGCTATGCCGCGGCAGCGACCAGGGTTGCCCGATCATCGACGGACTCGACGCGCCGACTGAATAATCGGAAGCACAAAAGCGCAAATAATTCTTGACCTGGAGTCAACTCCAGGTACTACGCTCCTTTAAACACCATGCGCGGCTTGACCGAAGTTGGTTGAGCTTGGCTAACAAGGAGCACCTCATGCAAACCACCCTACTCAGTATCGACGGCATGCACTGCCAAGGCTGCGTGCAGATCGTGCAAAACGTGATCGAACAGCAGGCCGGTGTCAAAGGCGCCTCGGTGTCACTGGACGCCAGGCAGGCGCGTATCGCGCACGATGCCAATCAGGTGTCGCCCGAAACGTTGGCCAAAGCCGTTCGGGATGCCGGTTACACGGCCGAGCCGGCCTAAGCCTTGGAGATCGCACAGGCCGGAGTACTGGCCGCCGGCCTTGGACTGCTGGCTTTCGTGGAGCCGTGCTCGGTGGGCAGCCACCTCTTGTTCCTGAAGTTTCTGGATCGACTGCCGGAGCGTCAGCGTTTGTACCAGACGCTGGTTTTCACCTTGGCCCGTGCCGGCATGATGACCGGACTGGGCGTGCTCGCGGCCGTGATTGGCGCCCGATTCCTAGGCATCCAGCACGGCTTGTGGATGGCACTGGGCAGCTTGTATGTCGCACTCGGTTTGGCATATCTGGCGGGCGGCGCGCCGTGGCTGATTCGCCAGAGCGACCGGCTGCTGCCCCACGTCCCAACGACGTCCGGGGGCGCCGCGCTCGGCGTTTTGTTCGGCTTCAATATCCCGGCCTGCGCGGCGCCGTTACTGGCGGTATTGCTCGGTGGCGCAGCCGCCCAGGCCGCCGCCGGCGGCGGAATGGCCTATGGCGGCGTGTCCCTGCTGATCTTTGGCCTCGCATTGTCCAGCCCGCTCGTGCTCGCGGTGTTCACCCAACGTGGAAGGCGGCTATTGAATGCAATCGCCCGTTTCGCCGCCCGCATGCCGCGCATCACCGGCGCAGTGCTCGTACTACTCGGTGTTTGGTCCATCGGGCTGGCGTTGTGAGGCCGTGTCTTGCGAGCGCACAGCCGGGCAGTTTCTTTTCGATATGCGTATCTGCACGCGGAGTGACCTATGAGTACCGTGACGCTGGAAACCACGCTCGTTTGTCCAGCCTGCGGGCATGAAGCCCAAGAGACCATGCCGACCGATGCTTGTCAGTACTTCTACGAGTGCGGTGGCTGCGGTGCCTTGCTGCGCCCCGAAGCTGGTGATTGTTGCGTGTACTGCTCTTATGGGTCGGTGCCCTGTCCACCAGTGCAGCAGGACGGCGACTGCTCATGTTGAGGCGAACACGCATTGTGCACCGCGCGTTCTCCATTAAAAGGTGATGCCATGAACGAGACAACCGCAAATTCCGACGCGCTTCACCCGTGGAGCGATGACACCACTGGCGATTCCGGCATCCGCAGCGTGCGCGCCCATATCGGCGGCATGCACTGCTCGTTGTGTACCGGCACCATCGAACGGGCACTGGGTGCCAAACCCGGCGTCCAGCGGGTGGCGGTCAGCCTGACCCACGAGCAGGCGCTGGTCGAATACGACGATGGGCAGACCGACGCCGAAACCCTGATGGGCACCCTCCAGCAGATCGGCTATACCTTGAGCGATCCGCGCAAGGTCGAACCGTTCGAACGGCAGGAGCAGGCGCTTGCCATCGAGCGCAACCGCTTCCTGGCAGCGCTGACACTGAGCCTGGCCGCGGTGGGCCTGATCGTGGATACCACCAGCGCCTGGACCCTAGGCCTGTCGTCGCTGGTCTATGTCAGTCTGATTGGCTTCGGCTATGCCGTACTGCGCGGACGCGGCCACGCCACTGCATTGGCCGGCAGCGCAGGGCTGGCCGCCGGCGGGCTGATCCTGTTCGCGCTGCGCGCGAGCGGCGTGCTAGCTGGTTACGAGCCGGTGCTGGTCGCCGCGCTCGCGCTCGCCATGATGTTCGGGCTGGCCCGGCATATGCTGGTGATGGCTGTTCAGGCGCTACGCCGTGGCATTCTCAATCAACACGTACTGGTCGAGATCGGCGCCTTCGCCGGTCTGATCGGCGGGGCGATCGGGTTGGCAGCGCAACCGCCGGGTTATCCGACAGCGGCGTTTTTTGCGGTGTCGGTGATGGTGCTGACCTATCACCTGTTTTCCGAATGGCTGTCGCTGATCGTCAAGACCCGCAGCGCACAATCGGTCAAGCGGCTGCTGGATCTGCAGCCCGAGACCGCGCACGTGGTCACCGATGACGGCGAGCAGGATAAGCCCGTGGCGCAGGTTGCAGCCGGCATGACCGTGCGTGTGCGTCCTGGCGAGCGCATTCCGGTCGACGGCGAAGTGACTGACGGCGGCTCGGCGGTCGACGAATCGTTGATCACCGGCGAGCCGCTACCGGTGGAAAAAACCACCGGCGACAGCGTCGTCGGCGGCGCCATCAACGGCAACGGCACCCTGCTGATCCGGGTCACCGCGGTCGGCGACGACAGTTTTTTGCATCAAGTGATATCCAGTGTCGAAGACGCCCGCGCGCTCAAGCCCGGCCTGCTGCACATCGTCGATCGGGTGTTGCAAGTCTATACGCCGACGGTGCTCGCGATTTCCGCGCTCGCTTTTCTGGGGTGGGCCCTCGGGCCGCTGGCCTTCGGCGCCGACCCCGAATTCCAGCGGGCGGTGTTCGCCGCGCTGACCGTACTGGTAATGGGCTATCCCTGCGCGGTCGGCATCTCCGCGCCGTTGTCGATCGTGCGCGGTGCCGGCGAGGCCGCGGACAAGGGCGTGCTGATGCGCACCGGCGAAGCCTTCCAGGCGTTGCGCAAAATCGACACCGTGGTGTTCGACAAGACCGGCACGCTCACCGAAGGCCGGCCGGCGGTGCGTGATATCCATGGCGTCGATGGCAACGACGACACGCTGCTGGCGGTTGCCGCGGCGGTGGAAGCAGCGTCGGAGCATCCGCTGGGCCGGGCCGTGGTCGAAGCCGCACTTGAACGCGGACTGGGTTTCCCCGACGTGGCCGATTTTCAGGCCGAGTCCGGCCGCGGCGTGACAGCGCAGATCGACGGCGAGACCGTGCGGGTCGGCAGCCCGGCGTTCCTGAGTGCGGCCGGCATCGCGTTGGATGCCTTGCAGGAACGCATCGACGCTGCCGAACAACAGGGCCACACGGTGATTGTCGTGGCCCGCGGCGATCGCTTGCTCGGCGCAATCGCGCTTGGCGATGCGCTGCGCGCCGACACCGTCGATACCATCGCCCGCTTGCACGAGTTGGGCATCCGCACCGCCATGCTCACCGGCGACAACAAGCGCACTGCGACCCATATCGCCAAACGTGCCGGCATCGACGACGTGTATGCCGGCGTGCTCCCCGATCAGAAAGCCGAACGTCTGCGTGACATGCAGCACAACGTGCGTCTTGCGATGGTCGGCGACGGCATCAATGACGCCCCGGCGCTGATGCAGGCCGATATCGGCATCGCCATGGGCTCAGGCACCGACATCGCCATCGACGCGGCCGATATCATCATCCTCAACGGACAGCTCGGTGCGGTCATCACGGCCTGGCAGATCAGCCGCTGGGGCTATCGCAAGATGTTGCAGAACGTGGGCCTGGCTTTTTTGTTCAACGGCATCGGTATTCCGCTGGCAGCCACGGGCCTGATTTACCCGGTGTGGGCCATGGTCGCCATGGCGGCCAGCGTGACCGCGATCTTCGTCAACTCGCTGTGGCAGCGGCCAACGATGTTTTTCGATGCGGTGGCGAGTGTGGCCGACTGAACGAAAAAGCTCGCCGTTTATCGATTTTGACATGGAGCCGAGCCAATGAGAGTGGAACGACAAGTGTGGTCGCTTAATCGATGGCAGACCATTACGCTGATTGTATTGCAACTTTTATTCGCCGCCTGCGCGACCAGCGTTCTGATTTACCGCGCCCAAGGCTGGGCGCCGGAGGTGATCAATTTCGGGTGGCTATCGTATCGCGCCTGCAACATCTATATCTCCCTTGCTTTGGTCGCGTACTTCGTCGTTGGTTTGTGGCGAGGGCATCGTTATATCGCACCGCTGCTTACGCTGTTCGTGCTGTTTCATTTGGTTGAGGGGGCGATCATCGGCTTCTGGACCAAGGCGATCCTGCAACTCGCGGCGCTCGGTGTGTTGAGTTGGAGTATCTGGCCCGCGCTTCGTACGCCCGCGCCGCTGAAAAGCAGTTCAACCAACAGGGCGAGATGACCGGACTTTGGAATCAACGCCGAAAACAGGCAAAAGCGACGCTGCAAACCCATGGCCTCAACCGTCGCCGCTGCCCCGGGGGGAAGTCCGTGCCGCCGCATTGTCGTTCCCCTTACCGTTGTTGCCATCGCCAGTAACCGGGCACCACGGATTGTCAGGCACGCCGGCGCAAGGATCGGGCATGGGCGGCTGATCGGGCAACGGCAGCAGTTCGGCCCGGATGGCGAATTCCTGCGTAAATGGGGCGGGCCGTTCTCACGGCGGTCTTTGCCTATCGCTCACGCGTATCGACGTGGGCTTCTCCGGTCGGATCTACGCCGCCTATGACGGCATCTACATTGCCGATTCGCTGGCTTTGCTGTGTGGCTCAGGGCCTGCGGCCGAACCCGTTGCAGAGCCTTGCGCATGGTGACGGGACACATGGCGCAGGTCATGTTGTCGACCGTGAGCGCCACGGTTTCTCGGTCGCGGCGATGACGGTCGGCACCCAGGCCGCAACTCCGGTCACCGCCGATCTGGAGCGCTTGAACGATGTTGGCACCGCTTTGAAATCTCGACCGAGGAAGGATCAGCCGCCCCGCATGCGGCTGTGGATGCAGTCGGCTACCAATGTCTGGGCAGATGCCGCTTGACTCCGTACCCAAGTAGAGACTTTAGGCTTGCCGCAATCGATTTGTCGTGGGTCGGGTCTAATCCACCGCGACCCCCACAAGCTCTATCGTGCAAACCCATCGGGATTTAGCTTAAACTAAACTTGTAATGACATTGCTACGCGCCATGCTGATCGCCTTCCTGGCGATTTCAATGCCGCTGCCAGCCACGGCGGCGGCGTTTGGTGTGCCCCCCTGCATGGAAGTGTCTGCCGAAAAAACCACCGGGTTGGGAGCGGCTGCTGGCGACGAGCAAACAAGCGACACCGCTCAGCAGAACGAGTGTGGCTGCGAACAATGCGACGCCTGCGCCGCTTGCGATGCACCCTGTGCCACAGGCGGCACGGCGACTTTCAATGACACGCCTCTTGTCTTTACATTGCCGTTGCCACAGGCTGCGCGCGCGATGGCGCTTAGAACCAGAACTCTACCGGCACATCCTGAAGATCTCATCCGTCCCCCGTCCCTGATCCAAAGCTAGACGTTTACCTGTCGGTGCTCCGCGCGCCGATATGTTTCAACCGCTTTGGAGATGGGGCATGTCCCATTCGCATCCTGCGCAGCGCCAGCCTGCACAATTAAGCCGTAGCCGCGGTTTTTGGTCCCGCTCGGCCGAGCGGCCTGCGCTGCTGATATTACTTCTGCTGCTTGGCACCGCCACCAATGTCGCCGCCGCCAACGGTCCGAGCGACGAGCTCTTGGAACCCAATGATCTGGTCGAGCGGGTGCTGTCTGAAAACGCCGGTCTGGCCGCGATGCGCTCGGCGGTCGACGCCGCCGAAGCGCGTATCGAACCCGCCGGGGCGCTGCCTGACCCGCAACTTTCGGGTGCGGTGGCGCCGGAGACCATTGGCGGCTTTGAAACGCCGTCCGGACGTGAGCGCAGTACCAATATTCGTTTCGAGGTCAGCCAGGATTTTCCCTGGCCCGGCACCTTGGGTCTGCGCGCGGACGCTGCGCGTAAAGAAGCGCTCGCGGCCGACGATAACGTCGCGGCGGTGCGGCTGCGCCTAGCCTCGGCCACCCGCTCGGCTTATGCCGAATGGTATTACGTACACCAGGCGCTGGAGATCAATGTCGCCAATCAAGACTTGGTGGATGAGCTGCGCCGGATAGCGGAAAATCGCTACGCTGCGGGATTGACCGGCCAGCAGGATGTGTTGCAGGCCGAGGTTGAACTCCAGCGCCTGAAACACCAGGCCATCAAGCTGCGACGCATCAAGCGCAGCGTGCGGGCCAAAATCAACAACCTGCTCAATCGAAAGGCCACCGCGCCCGTTGCCGGGCCGGCAGGGTTGCCCCTCCCCGGAAGCTTGCCGCCCTATAGCCGCTTACGCCGCAGCGCCCTGTCCAGTCATCCCGAACTGGCGCAAATCCAAAAGCGCATTGCCGCCGATGAGGACCGCGAAGCGCTGGCCAGAAAAGCGTTCTATCCCGACTTCAAGGTCTTCGGCGGCTATAACAGCCTGTGGGACGCCGGCGAGAAACGCTGGATCGCCGGTGTCGGTATCAGCCTCCCGCTGGACCGCAGCAAATACCGCGCTCGCCTCGACGAGGCCAAAGCCGAGACCATGCGCACGGAATACGAGCTGGCAGACCGCCGGACCACGCTGCTGAGCCAATTGGAACAGGCCCACGCCGCGGTGGAGGAAGCCAAGCACGCCATCGCCTTGTACGAGAACGAGCTGATCCCGCGCACGCTGGAAAACCTGGGCGCCGCCCGATCCGAATACGGCGCCGGCGGTGGCGCGTTCCTGGATGTGATTACCGCCGAGCAACGCAAGCTCAACGCGGAACTGGAACTGGAAAGCGCCCGCGCGGACTACTTCACCGCGCTGGCTGAATTGAGGCGCTGGAGCGGCGGCGAGCTGACAGGCATCACGGTGCCGGCCGCCATGAATTCCGAGGAGTTTATGCATGAATAAGAGATTAGTGATCAGCGCCCTGATCGCGATCCTGGCGGCGGCCGGCATCGGCGGCTGGCTGCTGTTGCGCGACGCGGGTGGCGCCGACGCCGGCCCGGCATCCCTGGCCCAGGCCCCGACCTACCAATCGGGACCGTTTCGACTCGCAATTGCGGTCTCCCCCGAAACGCCGGTGGTCGGTAAAAACCGGCTGGCCATCCGGCTAGAAGACAGCGACGGCAATCCAGTCTCCGGTGCCAGCATCAAGGCGGTGGCCACCATGCCGGCGATGGGGGGCATGGCGGCCATGCAGGCCCCAGCCGAGCTCGAAGAGACCGAGCCGGGGCGCTACGCGGGTCCGTTCAACCTGAAAATGAGTGGTGCCTGGCCGCTAACCCTGCAGATCAAGAAGGCCGGCCTCGGCAAAACCCGGATCAGCTTCGACCTGGCGACCGGTCGACAGGGCTTACAGCTCGCCACCGGCGGCCGTCGCCTCGGCGGCGGAGCCAAGGGGGAAATGGATTCAGGCGGGCAAGTCGCCGACGCAGCTTCGGACATGCCCACGATCAACCTCGATAACCGCCGGCGGCAGCTCATCGGCCTCGAGACCGGCAAAGTCGAACGTCGCCAGCTGGTGCGCGAGATTCGCGCCGTGGGCGAGGTGGTCTACGACGAAACCGAGTTGAGTGATGTCACGCTCAAGTACGACGGCTGGGTCGGCAACCTGAAGATCGACTACGTCGGCGCGCCGGTCGAGCGCGGCCAGATGCTGTTCGGCATCTATAGCCCCGAGTTGTTCTCGGCCCAGCAGGAGTATCTGCAGACCCTGCAGCGGCTGTCCCGCCGCGGCCCGGACGACAGCCTGGTTCAGGCCGCCCGCCAGCGGTTGATGCTGTGGGATATCGCCCCGGCGCAGGTGCGCGCGATCGAGCGGCGCGGTGAGCCGATCAAGTACCTGCCGATCCATGCGCCGGCGACCGGCACAGTGGTAGAGAAGAACGTGGTCGAGGGCTCGGCCGTCAAGAAAGGCCAGATCTTGATGCGCATTGCCGATCTGTCCACGGTCTGGATCGACGCCCAGGTCTACGACAGCGAGCTGCCGCTGATCGATGCGGGCATGACCGCCGAGGTCACCCTGCCCTATCTGCCCGACGCCCACTACGAGGCCGAGGTCGACTACGTCTACCCCTACTTCCAGGGGCAGACTCGCACCGGCCAGATCCGCCTGTCGTTGCCCAACCCGGACGGGCGGCTCAAGCCAAACATGTACGCCGAGGTCGAGCTGCAGGCCGATCTCGGGAAGCGTCTGTCTGTACCCGAGTCGGCGGTCCTGTTCTCCGGCGACGCGCGCGTGGTGTTCGTGGACCTTGGCGACGGCCGCCTGCAGCCGCGCTACATCGAGACCGGCCAGCGCAACGAGGACTACATCGAAGTCACCTCCGGGCTGGAGGCCGGCGAGACGGTCGTGACCTCCGGTAACTTCCTGATCGACGCCGAAACACGCCTGAAGACGGGGATCAAGCAATGGTGAGCGAAAAAATGCACGGCGCCGGCGACCGGCCGGACTGGATCCAGCGGCTGATCGCGTACTGCGCGCGTAACTGGCTACTCACCCTGATCGTGGTAGCCGCGGCCACAGCCTGGGGCTGGCGCTCGCTGGACGGCGCGCCGCTGGACGCGATCCCCGATCTGTCCCCTGTGCAAGTGATCGTGTTCACGGACTGGCCCGGCCGCAGCCCGGACCTGGTCGAGGACCAGATCACCTATCCGCTGGTCACCTCCATGCTCGCCGCGCCCAACGTTGAATCGGTCCGCGGCCAGAGCTTCATGGGCCTGTCGTTCGTCTACGTAGTCTTCGAGGGCGGAACCGACATCTACTGGGCGCGTTCGCGAGTACTGGAATACCTCAACTCGGCGAGCAAGGACCTGCCGGAGGGCGTCAATCCCACCCTGGGCCCGGACGCCACCGGCGTCGGCTGGGTATACCAGTATGCCTTGAAGGATACATCCGGTAACCAGAATCTGGCCGAGCTGCGCAGCATCCAGGACTTCAACATCCGCTATGCCCTGGAGGCGGTCGACGGCGTCGCCGAGGTGGCCTCGGTCGGCGGCTACGAGAAGGAATATCAGGTCAACGTCGACCCCAACAAGCTGGCGTCTCAAGGCTTCTCGCTGGACCAGGTGATCGAGGCGGTGCGCGAGTCCAACAACGATGTCGGCGGCCGGGTGCTGGAGGTCTCCGGCCACGAGCACTTCATCCGGGGCCGCGGCTACGTGAAATCCGTCGATGATTTGAAGCATGTCGTGCTGGGCACCGGGCCCGGCGGCACACCCGTCACCCTGGACCAGGTCGCCGACATCCACCTCGGGCCGGCCATGCGCCGCGGCCAGGCCGACCTCAACGGCGACGGCCTGACCGTAGGCGGCACCGTGGTGATGCGCTACGGCGAGAACGCGCTGGACGTGATCGACCGCGTCAAGCAGCGCCTGGACGAGGTCCGGGCCTCGCTGCCCGAGGGCGTGGAGATCGTGCCCGTCTACGACCGCTCCTCGCTGATCGAGCGTGCCATCGACACGCTCAAGCGGATTCTGACCGAGGAGATGCTCATCGTCTCCGTGGTGCTCCTGGTGTTCCTGCTGCACCTGCGCTCGGCGCTGGTGGCCGTGATCACCCTGCCGATTGCGGTGCTGCTGGCCTTCATCCCGATGTACTACCAGGGCCTGACCGCCAACATCATGTCGCTGGGGGGCATCGCCGTGGCCATCGGCGCCATGGTGGACGCCGCTATCGTCATCATCGACAACATCCACAAGCGGTTGGCCGCCTGGCAGTCTGGCGAAGCGCCGCCCGAAGAGCTCGCCAAATCGCGCACGGCGGTGATCATCGAAGGCATGCAGGAGGTGGGACCGTCCATCTTCTTCTCGCTGCTGATCATCGCGGTGTCGTTCCTGCCGGTGTTTGCCCTGGAAGGCAGCGAAGGGCGTCTGTTCAAACCGCTGGCCTATACCAAGACCTATTCCATGTTCTTCGCCGCGCTGCTGTCGGTCACGCTGGTGCCGGCCCTGGCCGTGCTGCTGATTCGCGGCAAGATCCGCGGCGACAAGAGCCGACTGAACCGTGGCCTGCAGCGGGCCTACATGCCGGTGGTTCGGGCCGCGGTCCATGCCCGTTGGCTCGTCATCGGCCTGGCCGCGGCGGCCCTGGTGGCCACAGTGCCGGTGTATCAGCAGCTCGGCAGCGAGTTCATGCCGCCGCTCAACGAGGGCTCGATCCTGTACATGCCCACCGCCCTGCCCGGCATGTCCATCGAGCAGGCCAATCAAACGATTCAGACCATGGACCGCCGGTTGAAGGAATTCCCCGAGGTCAAGCGTGTGTTCGGCAAGGTCGGGCGCGCCTCCACGGCCACCGACCCGGCCCCGCTGAACATGTTCGAGATCAACATCATGCTCGAGCCCAAGGACCGGTGGCGCGAGGGCATGACCTGGGACAAGCTGATCCAGGAGATGGACCAGGCGATGGACTTCGCCGGCATGCCCAATATCTGGTGGATGCCGATCCAGACCCGCACCGAGATGCTGGCTACCGGCATTCGCTCGTCGCTGGGCATCAAGGTGCTCGGCCCGAATCTGAAAAAGATCGAATCCACCGGCATCGCCATCGAACAGGCTCTGCAGGAAGACCCACGGACCGCACCGTACACGCGCAGTGCCTTCGCGGAGCGTACCACCGGCGGCTACTTCCTGGACTTTATCGTGGATCGGGCCGCCGCCGCCCGCTACGGGCTCAACGTCGGCGACGTCCAGGACGTGATCGTCGCCGCCATGGGCGGCCGTGCGGTGTCGCAGACGGTCGAGGGCCGCGAGCGCTACGACATCCTCGTGCGCTACGCGCGTGGCTTTCGGGATGACATCCAGTCGCTCAAGCGCACATTGGTCACCACCGCCGACGGTGCCCAGATCCCGATCTCCCAGGTGGCCGACATCGAGTTCACCACCGGGCCGCCGAGCATCCGCGACGAAAACGGCCAGCTCGCCGGCTACGTGAACGTGGATGTCAAATCCGAAATCGGCATCGTCGACTATGTGGCCAAGGCCAAACAGGTGGTCGCGGACCAGGTCGACATCCCGCCCGGCTATCGCCTGGAGTGGGCCGGCAAGTTCAAGTACTACCAACGGGCCGCGGCACGCCTGCAAATTTTGGTGCCGCTGACCATCGGCCTGATCTTCTTCATGCTGTTCATGCATCGGGGTTCGCTGGTCGAGACCGCGATCATCATGCTCAGCCTGCCGTTCTCGCTGGTCGGCAGCGTCTGGCTGCTGTGGGCGCTGGGCTACAAGCTGTCCGTAGCAGTCGCCGTGGGCATTATCGCAGTCTCCGGCCTGGCCGTGGAGCTGGGCCTGCTCATGATGGTGTATCTGGATTTGTCCTGGCTGCGCTACCGCAACGAAGGACTGATCCACAGCCACACGGACCTGATCGCGGCCATCGAAGTCGGCGCTACCCACCGCATCCGGCCAATGTTGATGACAGGCCTGGCCCTGTTCATGGGGCTGATCCCCATCATGCTCAGCCACGGCTCGGGCGCTGAGATGATGAAGCGCATTGCCGCGCCCATGCTCGGCGGCGTGGCTTCGGCGCTGGTCATGGTGCTGATCGTGTTCCCTGTGATTTTCTCGTTCTGGCGGGGACGCGGTTTGTCGCGGGAGGCCGACACGGAGTCGGGCACAACCAGACCCGGAGGACATCGTGACGCTTGATCGCCGCCGATCAATACAGAGACTCGCGTGCCGGATAGAACGGCGGGTCACAGACCCTGGGCACAGCGCCAGGCCGCGGCATCCGTAGCTTCCACAAATCGAGGACCTCGTTTCAACCACGCTAAGGAGCAAGACCATGAAAATACTTGAAAGCATCTACCTCACTCTCTTCGCCGCGTTCGCCGGCATCGCCAACGCCGCGGAGCAAGCCGGGCCCGGCCGGATGGGCGAGGGCGGCATGATGGACGGAGGAATGATGAACGGCGGCATGATGATGGGCGGGCCGATGATGTTCGCCTGCATGCTATTCGCGCTTCTTGTCCTCGTCGTGCTGGTGCTTGCCATCGTGGCGCTCGTCAAGTATCTGCGCAGCTAGACCGGTCATGGGGGCCGGAAACTACCGATCGTCGATGGCCCGTCAATATTCGCCATGAACGAGAGCGACCACACCCGTCGGCGGTGGATGGCGAGTGTAACGAGTATCGGCGCATTGTCGCCGGGATTCCTACTCGTCGGCGTTAAAAACGAAGCTGAGATTGATAACGATAGAGATGTTGGCACCATCGTGACAGCGCGAAAAGCCCATTTGACGTTGACGGGGTCATCTCACGAAACGGAAAAATCGTACGCTAACTGCGACGCTTGTCCGCAGCGTATCGGCAACGCTAGTGGTTATTCGCCAGGGCCTTGACGATGCGGCAATCTTCGATCCGCCCCCCATGGCAGGCATGGATCATATCGTCCAGTGAGTTTTCCAAAGCTTGCAAGGTCGCAAGCTTGTCACGCACGGCTTCAAGATGCTTTTCTGCGAGTCGAGCGACGTCTTCACAGGAAGCCTCACTCTGATCGGCATGTGTCAGGAGCGTGCGTACATCGTCTTGGCTGAAACCCAGTTCCCGGCAACGTTTGATGAATATGAGCCGTTCAAGGTGAGATGTATCGTAATAGCGCTGACCCCCCTCACTGCGGCCCGCTTCCGGTAGCAGACCTACATCGCCATAGTAGCGGATCGTGGCCACGCCTACGCCCGTGCGTCGGGCGAGATCGCCAATACGCAGATCGGATTGCGTCATGAATACCTCGTGCTTGAAGCTCTAGCAACTCGAGGATTTATCGTGGCGCTCCTATCGCCCGCTGGCAACTCAAGCGTAGGAATATCGTGTGTGCAAGCAAGCATTGATCAACCGCGTGCCGGCGCGCAACATAACAGTATTCCCGGGCCTGCTCGCGGTCTATAGCGTGGCTTTGCTTGCTGGCGCGCTTCTGCCGCTAGCTTTCGCGCCGTTGGGTTGGTATTGGCTCGCCGTGCTGTCGCCGGCTGCTCTATTCCTACTGGCCGCCCATCTACCGAAACGCCAAGCGCTCTGGACGAGCTATTTCTTCGGCCTGGGTTACTTCGGCGTAGGCGTGTCCTGGGTGTTTATCAGCATCAGTCGCTACGGCAGCGGGCCTGCGCTTGCCATGTTCCTCACTGCGGCCTTTGTGGCCTTGTTGGCCTTGTTCCCGTGGTCAGCGATATTTCTCGTGCGCACCTTATGCTCGCGGACGGGTGGTTTCGCACTGTGGCTTGGATTGCCGGCGGCATGGGTATTGAGCGAATGGGTCCGGCTCTGGTTCCTGACCGGCTTTCCTTGGCTTTTTCTAGGTTACAGCCAGATCGGCACACCGCTTGCCGCAATCGCACCGGTGTTTGGCGTGCTGGGCGTGAGCTTTGTTGTGGCCGTGATGGCAGGTGCTCTGGCGTGGACGATGCTTCGTTTCAGCTTGTGGCGCCTGGCAATCACAAGCGGCGCACTGGTGGCGCTATTGCTCGGCACATCACTGCTTGATCGTGAATGGACCGAGCCGGTCGCCAAACCCCTGTCCGTCGCGCTTGTGCAGGGGAATATGAAACAAGACAGGAAGTGGAAGCCGGAGGCGCTCGCGTTCACCTTGAGGCGCTATCGAGCGCTTACCCAACCCTACGCGGGAACCGACCTTATCGTCTGGCCGGAAACCGCCGTGCCGGCGTGGTTCGGTCAAGCCTCTGAATATTTAGACCGATTCCAAACACGCCTCGGCGCACGCGGATCGACCCTGATACTCGGGATTCCCGTGCGCACCGACCAAGGCCAGGCATACAATGCCGCCGTCAGTTTGGCTCGTCCGCGTCGGTTCTATTACAAGCGCCATCTGGTGCCCTTCGGTGAATACGTCCCACTGCGCGGACTCGTCGGCCCATGGCTCAATATCCTGGGCGCGCCGGTAGAAGACTTCAGTGCAGGCCAGCGACCGCGACTGCTATATGCCTCCGGCGTGCCCATCGGTGCATTGATTTGCTTTGATGTGGCGTTCGGCGCTGAAGTCGCCGACCTGCTCCCGGCCGCGCAGTTGTTGGTCAACCTGAGTAACGACGCCTGGTTCGGGGATTCCCTCGGGCCGCATCAACATCTGCAAATTGCGCAAATGCGCGCCATTGAGACTGGGCGTCCGCTCTTACGTTCAACCAACACCGGCCTCACGGCCATGATCGACCACAACGGTCAAGCGCTGGCCCGCGCGCCACAGTTCGAGTCGACTGTTTTGCCGGCAGAGGTTACACCGCGCACGGGGACCACGCCCTACGTCCGCTGGCGGGACAAGCCGGTACTGGCTTTCATTGGGATCGCGCTGAGCATGCTCGTTTGGGCAGGGAAAAGGCAAAGGGATTCTTCGCGCTGACTGCTTGACCCTTTAGTTGCTAGAGGTTTTATCGTCGCTATATGTTCAACAGAGTCGGTGCACGATTGCGCCGGTGGAGGTAACACGCGATGGCCGATTGCGGCTGTGAATTCGAGGCCGAAGACCAGGCCCAACAAAAGGCGCTCTACTGGCTGCTGGCGATCAATGGCGTCATGTTTCTGGCTGAATTCGGGATTGGTTTGCTGGGCGGCTCCACCGCGCTGATCGCCGATTCACTCGACAACTTCGCCGATGCGGCGGTTTATTCTGCCGGGCTGTATGCGGTGGGGCGCGCCGTCCATCACAAGGCGCGCGCGGCTTCCATTGGCGGCGTTGTGCAGATATTGCTCGCTTTGTTCGCCTTGGGCGAAGTGGTCCGGCGGACCGTTATGGGCAGCGATCCCGAGCCCGCCTACATGATAGCGATGGGCTTGGCGGCACTTGTCGCGAATATCACGTGTTTGCTCATCATCGCCCGCCATCGGGAAGGCGGCGTCCATATGCGCGCGAGTTGGATCTTTTCGGCCAACGATGTGATCGCCAATGTTGGCGTCATTGTCGGCGGCGCGCTTGTCTACTACTTCGACACGCGTTACCCCGACCTCATTATCGGTCTGGTCGTTGGTTTCATCGTCCTACGCGGCGGTGTCCGCATCCTGAAGGACGCGCGCAAAACGCGAGACGAACTTCAGGCATCGTCGCCCACGGGAGCCCTTTGACGTGGCGATATATACGTGCACTGCGAACAGGAGTCACAGCTCGTGTCTACGGGGTCGATAGGCGGCACGCTGAAAAGTGCTAGCCCGACCGACAAGCTGCGGTGGCTGGGGTTGTCTCTTGCGCTGCTGCTCGTAGATCAAGCAGCCAAGTACGCGGCCAGCACCTATCTTGACTATGGTGAGCGCAGAGCCGTCACAGAGTTTTTTAGCTGGACACATCTACATAATACGGGTGCCGCATTCAGCTTTCTGGCCGATGCGGGTGGGTGGCAACGGGCATTCCTGATCGGTGTCGCCGTTGTCATATCGGCCTTTCTGTTGCGCTGGCTGTGGCGCGGGGTGACTTCGCAAGGTCAAGGGATCGCGCTCAGTGCGATTTTAGGCGGTGCGCTGGGCAACTTGACGGATCGCCTGCTACGCGGCTACGTCGTGGACTTTCTCGATTTCCATTTCGCACAGTACCACTGGCCGGCATTCAACCTGGCCGACGTCTGGATCACAACCGGCGCTGCATCACTGATGTGGGCACATGCAAGATACCGCGAGTGAGCGTATCGGCCCGATCGCTGAGTCCCGGCTCGGGCTGCCCGAATCCCCACCGCTGGCCGGGCACGCTAGAGTAATTTTGAATGACAAGTACGGCTCGATACCTGAATCTCTACCGACCAAAAGCATGGAAAACACCATGAAGCTATTCGTAGCATTGCTGTTGAGCCTGCTTGGCTCCATTATCGGGATCGCCCCTGCCGCGGGACAGACCGGCCCGGGCCGCATGGGCGACGGCGGTCTGATGAACGGATCAATGATGCAATGCGGCATGATGGGTGGCCCGATGATGGCCGCGTGGGTGCTGTTTGCACTTCTCGTGTTGAGCGTATTGGTGCTCGCCGTGGTGCCGCTGATCAAATACCTGCGTAGCTGATGACGACTATCGACCCCAGACGCCGCATGCTATTGCGTTGCGTGGGCGGCCTTGCGGGTATCACCGCTTTGACGCCCACAGCTCTGTTGACGGCGTGTAAAGACAACGCGGCCGCGGGTACGAAACGCGAAGGCGCGGGCCATTACGGCCTCGAAAATGGCCCCTTCGACGTCGACATTCGGCTGCGCGCGCGTCCGGATACCGTGCCCATTTTGCCCGGCACGCCAAGCGAAGTCTGGCGCTACACGGCCGAACTGCGTAATGGCCCCGCGGATACCATCACCCCGGTGGGCGACAGCTACACCGGGCCGCTGATCCGGCTGCGCCGCGGCCAGCGTTTCCACGCCCGGTTGGAGAACAGCCTGCCGGAGGACACCACCGTGCATTGGCACGGGCTGCACGTGCCGCCGGATGTGGACGGCCAGCCACGGCTGCCGATCAAGCCCGACGAAGCCATGACCGTAGCCTTCGATGTGCGCGACCGCGCCGGGCTGTATTGGTACCACCCGCACCCGCACGGACCGGACGGCGGCCGGGTGGGCTTTCAAAGCTATGCGGGTTTGGCCGGCCCGCTGGTCATCGAGGACGAGGCCGAGCGCGCCCTGGGGCTGCCGGCCGGGGATCAGGAAATGATCCTGGTTCTGCAAGACCGCCGCTTCGCCGGCGACAACGAGTTGACCTATATCGGCAGCGGCATGGGCACCATGATGACCCGCATGCGCGGCTTTCTCGGCGACCGCATCCTGGTCAACGGACAACCGGATAGCGCACGCGAAGTCGCCACCCGGCCGTACCGTCTACGAATACTCAATGGCTCCAACTCGCGCATCTACAAACTGGCCTGGAGCGACGGCCGGCCCATGACTGTGCTCGGCACCGACGGTGGCCTGCTGGCGGCGCCGCGCCAATATCCCTTCGTGGCCCTGGCGCCGGCCCAGCGCATCGATCTGTGGGTGGATTTATCCGCAAACGACCCCGGCGATGAACTGCGCCTGCTCAGCGACAGCTACCAGGCCGGGATGATGGACAACATGATGGGCGGCGGAATGATGGGTAGCGGCATGATGGGCGGCGCAGACCTCCCCGCAGGCACACGCGTCCCGTTACTCGCCTTGCGCGTAACACGGCGCGAACGCGGCAAGGAACGACTGCCTGAACGTCTCGCCGAGGATTTGCAGACGCCACCGGTCGAGCGCGACACCCCGTTGCGCCGCTTCAAGTTGGGCATGGTCATGATGCGCGGCTTCGCCATCAACGGCCGCCGGTTCGAAGGCGCCACCGTGGCCGACCACGAAATCGTGCCCCTGGGACACACCGAGGTCTGGGAATTTGTCAATGACTCCATGATGCCGCATCCCATGCACGTGCACGGGCTGCAGTTCGCGGTCGTCGGGCGAGAGCAAATCGGCGGCCGCCGGGGCTGGAGCGGTCTGGCGGCCGGACTGGTCGATTCCGGGCTACACGACACGGTGCTTGTGTTGCCGGGCGAACGCGTGCGTGTCGCGTTGACCTTCGCCGACTTCGAGGGGCTTTATTTGTATCACTGCCACAACATGGAACACGAGGATAACGGCATGATGCGTTACTACCGCGTTCGTTCATAAACCGAGTTACTATCGTGTATAAAAAACCTCGACTCCGTACCCGGCTTCAGTCTTGTAAAGATAAAATCCAAGCCCTATAGTTTTTATATGAAGCGGTTCATTGCCCAATTGCTCGTGATGATCGTTATGCTCGGCAGCGTACTGGCGAGCCCCGCGGTCATGGCATGGTCCATGGAGTCCGAGACCCGGATGGACGATTGCGCACTTTGCCAGAACGAGTTGTCGAATCAGCCGCATTCGGCATCGGCTACCGCCAGCTGTGCCGTGGCCGCCTGCGCGATGGTCGCCAGCATGAACCGTACCGATATGCCGGTTTTTCATCCGGCGCCCGCGGCGCTGTTTCCTTCCCCGTCCGCCCATCGCGGCCGGCTGCTGGATGGCCCCGATCCCTTCCCTCCGCGTGACCTCCACGCCTGATCCGACGGGCGCCTAACGCGCCACGTTCCTCGGATTCTTCCTGGCGGTCGCTCGGGCAATTTGTGCCCGACCGCAGCGCTCCGCAGCACACGATCGTCGTGACCCGACGAAATACGGGTAATGCGAAAACCGTGCCCCTGAGGATGAATCCGGACACATCGATTCAAGTCACGTGGAGTCATATTCCGATGAAGAACATTCTAATTCGCGCCATAGCGATGTGGTCGCTCCTGGCGTTTGCCTCGGCCTTTACCGGCATCGCTTTCGCGGCGCCGATCCAGGCCGCCCTGTATCACAACCCCGGCTGTATGTGCTGCGAGAAATACGCCGACTACCTCAATGAAAACGGTTTCGACGTCGAAGTGCTCGACACCAACGATATGGCCGGCATCAACCGTCAGCACGGCGTGCCCGCCAAGCTCTCCTCCTGCCACACCATGATGGTCGGCAACTATGTCGTCGTCGGCCATGTGCCGGCGCAAGTAATCAACAAACTGCTGGACGAACAGCCCGATATCCGTGGCATCTCGCTGCCCGGAATGCCGATGGGATCCCCCGGCATGGGTGGCGAAAAGCAGGAACCTTTCGTGATTCACACGCTGAGTGATGACGTTTACACGACGTATTAGGCCTGTCTTCAGGCAACCATCGAGGAAATCAATGGTGAAAAGCTGCAATTCCGAAGCATCGACTTCGTCGTCCGACTCGGGTCATCCGGCCCGGCGCTGGCTCGAGCCACGCAGCGTGCTCGTGGGCGGCTTGGTCGCCGCGGTAATCGGGCTCGTATTCAACTGGAACTGGGTCGTGGCCATCGGGGCCGGGCCGCTGCTGTTCATCCTGCCCTGCATGATCATGATGGGCTGGATGATGTGGAGCATGCGACCGAAAGCTACTGATGATTCAACGGCCCGACAGGAACCAAACACGCAAACCCGTTATTCACAGCAGACAGCGCCGTTGAGCGCGCCTTCTGCACAATCCAAAGAGGACTAGAACCATGCGTACAACAGTAAAAACGATTATTGCCGCCGCTCTGATCGCGGGCGCACCCGCCGTACTCGCCGCCACGCCAGGCGACGATACCCAGTCGGCACCCGCGGACAACATGGGGCAGATGATGCAAGACGATAGTGAAAAGGGTCATGGCATGGGCATGAACAACAAGGACATGCCGATGATGAAAATGATGACCCGGATGAACGACATGATGGAAACCTGCAACAAGATGATGCAGAGCAAGATGGAGAATATGAACGGCCCGGACGGTTCGACCGACAAGGGCTAGACACGAATGCGCCGGCGGCCCCAATCCCGGTGGCCGCCGGCCTCTTCTTGATCGAACAGGAGTATAGAAATGAGCTTACATCTAGGCGATACCGCCCCGAATTTCACCGCCGATACCACCGAAGGCGAGATCGATTTCCACGAATGGCTTGGCGACGGCTGGGGCATGTTGATGTCGCATCCGGCCGATTTCACACCGGTCTGCACCACGGAGTTGGGCGCGGTCGGCGGACTCAAGGAAAACTTCGCCCAACGCGATGTGAAAGCCATCGTGGTCTCGGTGGATTCGGTGGATGATCACAAACGCTGGTCGGCCGATATCGAGGAAACCCAAGGCCAGTCCGTGAACTTCCCGATCATCGGCGACTCCGACCGCAAGGTCGCGGAACTCTACGACATGATTCACCCGAACGCCGGCGACACGTCGACCGTGCGCAGCGTGTTCATCATCGATTCCAACAAGAAGATCCGGATGACGCTGACCTATCCGAAGAGTGCCGGGCGTAATTTCGACGAGATTCTGCGGGTGATCGATTCGTTGCAGCTGACCGACAACTACAAGGTCACCACCCCGGCCAATTGGCAGGACGGCGACGACGTGATCGTGTCGCCGGCGTTGTCCAATGAAGAAGCCGAGAAGCTGTTCCCGGCCGGCTGGAACGAACTCAAGCCCTACCTGCGCATGACCAAGCAGCCGAACAAGTAACGACTGAGAGTGTGCTGCCCCGGATACAGGCGCGTCGCGTTGCTGTATCCGGGGCGTTACCGGCGATCACGTCATGAGCCGTCCGCGCTGGGTATGGACCCGATCGATGCATGACGTCGGCCATCCAATCAAAGGCTTGTTTCCGACATGCAAACCCAAGCTCCGTACCAAGAGGTTGTCGCGGAATACGCTCGGATTGCGGGCCGCTATGATCGGAAGTGGTCGTTCTATATCGAGGCGACGATGCAGGAGACGATCGCGCGTTTGCCGCTGGGCGAGGAGGATCGATTACTCGATGTGGGCTGCGGAACGGGCGCCCTGCTTTATCGTCTTGCGACCGTTCATCCCCCAACTCGGCTCGTGGGCGTGGATCCGGTACCCGCCATGCTCAAAATCGCGCGCCGCAAACTCCCGTCTGATATAGCGCTTCATGAGGGATGGGCAGAGCAGCTCCCATTTGCCGACGCACAGTTCGACCTCGTCGTTTCCTGCAGCATGTTTCACTACGTCGCGCGGCCGCTCGACGCGTTGATCGAAATGCAGCGCGTGCTGCGACCCGGCGGCCAGCTCATGCTCACGGACTGGTGTGGCGATTATCTGATGTGCCGGCTGTTCGAGCGCTATCAACGGCTGCGCGCTCATGCGCACGCACGGACCTATCGAACGCATGAGTGCGCTCGAATGCTCAAAGAAAGCGGCTACGCCGCCGTGCAGATCGAAACCTACAAAATCAACTGGCTCTGGGGGCTCATGACCGCCCGTGGTACCCATGTTCAAGCTTAATTTCCTACCGAAACGAAAAGATCGGCGAGAAGGCCGATGGCGATGAACGCAGATTTGCTGTTCGTCTGCCTGGCGTTGGCCGCACTGGGCCTCGTGTTGTTGGCCGTGGTCTTCCGCACATTGCTTCGCACCGCGCGCAGCGGGTGGCTGATAGCGGCTGTGGTGCTAACCGCGGCATTGCTCTGGATCGATATCGTCATCATCTGGTGCCTGGTCGAATACAGCCTGTTTGCTATCGATTTCAGTAGTGACGGTTTGCGCACGCTCCTTGAGCGCGCTGGCCCCTGGGCGCCTGCGGCTTCCATCGGCCTGATGACGGCTCATTCGTTCGTACCGTTCCCGGCCGAGGTGATCGCAATCGCCAATGGCGTCGTCTTCGGCTCCGGGCTGGGTGTACTGCTCACCTGGGCGGGTGCAATGATCGGCGCAATACTGAGTTACGAAATCGCAAGGGCCCTGGGCCCGGCCGCGCGGACGCGCTTGGTTCCGCTGCGTTACCAGGCGCGGTTGGATGCATTCGTGAGTGATAGCAGTATTACGACACTGCTGACCGCGCGCCTGATACCGATCATGTCCTTCAATCTGGTCAATTACGCCGCGGGACTCGCCGGCGTGCCACGGTGGACCTTCGTTTGGACAACTGGCGTGGGCATTTTGCCGCTGACCGTACTGAGCGTACTGCTCGGTAGTCAGGCGCTGCACTTGCCGGCCTATATCTGGATTCTGGCGGGGGGCGCCGCGCTGATCCTGTTCGGCGCGGCGCACGTCATCCGATCGCGGGGCGCGCATGAGCGAAACCGCGAGCACGACCATTCCAGGGCGCGGGATCGCCGCCGCCAAAACGCCAGGCGATGACGATCTGGACGAATCTCCTGCTGGCGCTGTTCGCCGGCGTGCTGCTCAATCTCACGCCGTGTGTGCTACCCGCGTTGCCCATCAAGTTGCGCACGATCGCGCGTGTGGTGGGCAGCGGTACGCGACAGCGCTTTTTGGCAGCGATCGCGCTGCTGGCCGGCACGCTCACCTTCTTCGGCGCGCTCGCTTTGGCGACCGCCATGCTGAACTGGACCTGGGGCACCCTGTTCCAGGCTTTCTGGTTTCGTACAGCACTGGCCTTTCTGCTCGCCGGCCTTGGCGTTTACAGTCTCGCGGGGCGCGGCGTGCAACCGCCCCAATGGGTCTATCGCGTCCAGGGCAACGGCTATGCCGAACCCTACTTGGCCGGTTTTCTGGCCGCGGTCTTGTCCGCGCCCTGCACCGGGCCTTTCCTGGGCGGCGTCATGGCATTTGCGCTCACGCAGGCGCCGAGCACGATCTTCGCGCTGTTCATGGCGGTGGGCGTCGGGTTGGCCCTGCCCTACCTCGTTCTGCTGGCCCAACCCGGACTACTGACACGCATACCACGCAGCGGCGCATGGCTGTCACGCGTGCAGCAGGTCATGGGCTTGATTCTCCTGGCCGGTGCGACATTCTTTGCAACGACCGTGCTCGCGGAACGCGTCGGCACCCTGCTGTGGACCGCCTGGCTCGGGACCCTGGCTTTCTGGTTGATCCGCGTATTGGTGGTCGGCCCCGGATTCGGCGCGCGTTTGGTACCGGCGCTCGTCTTGGTCGCTGGCGTGGCCGGCGCCGTCACGCTCGGCTTTGATCGTGGGGCCGGCGCACAGCACGCGTTGCCTTGGCAGCCGCTAACGGAGCGCGCGCTTGCCGAGGCCCGCACTGCCGGCGCGCCGGTGCTTGTCGAGTTCACGGCGGATTGGTGTATTAACTGCAAAGTTCTGGAACAAACCGTTTACGCCGACGCCACGATTGTGAAATCCGTCGATGCAGCCCAGATGCGCGTTCTACGCGCCGATCTCACGCGGCCGGACGCTGCGCTTGATGCCTACCTACGATCCTTCGGTGGCGCCGGCCTGCCCTTCGCCGTGGTCTTGAAGCCGGACGGGACCGTGCACCGACGCCTACCCGATCTATTTACGGTGGGCACTTTGAAAACAGCCATCGAAACCAGTGGAGAGCAGACGCGTGTCGACCCGTAAGAGTTTTGTCCTCACTTGGCTGTTGCCAGCGACCATCGCGGTCACGGTCAGCGGCCTTTTTCTTTTCTCGCAATGGACCGCGCCTAGTACGAAATCCGAAGTGCAATCGACGACCGACCAGTCGACCGTTAATAACCGGGATGGCAAGCGGAAGGTTGTTGACCTCTATACCGCGTCAGAGTCACCAACAGCCTCGAACTCCGCCCCGCCGCAAACACAACGTTTTAGCGCGGCCCACGTGGATCTCGACGCAACGCGCGACGGCAATACGATCCAAATAGAACTGGACATCGCTTCGGAGTGGCATATCAACGCCAACCCCGCCTCTTTCGACTTTCTTATACCGACCGAAATAAAGGTATTTGCTAACGGCGTGCTGTTATCGACCGAGCTTGCATACCCACCGGGCGATGAACTCGACGTCGGCCTTGAAGACCCGATCCTGGTGTATTCGGGCAAGGTTAAGTTGATAGCAGCTCTGGATAACGTTGCCAACAACGACATACCCACCGTCGAGGCCGTGGTACAAGCCTGTAATGACTCGGGGCTGTGCCTTCCGCCCTCAACGCTTTCTACGTCGATTCCGAGCACCGCGAACCCATCGCTACCTTAAGCTGCATATAAGCTTCAAAAAACTCTAAGGTCTCCGGTCGCTAATGTAAGCAGAGACGAGAACATGTCCGACCTCGCATGCATGCGCCTCGCGCCTTAGAACCACCCAACCTCGATGATTTACAAAAACCTTTTTTGCTCGAGCAAAACTTAGCCGGCGGCCATTGCGAGCCTCGTCCATTTTGATATAGTAGAAGAATGCGTGCCTTCTTGGTTCTAATTTTGCTGTTGCAAGCCTTGGTCGCCCAGGCGGGCGTTCCGGGGATATCTTGCCTGCACGATTCCGAGCACGCTAACGCGGAAACATCCGCTGTTACGAACCCGGGTGCGACGGCCAGCGAGCACTCGCACGCGACGAAGCACGTACAGGGTAATGGCGACTCCCCATCCCATGAGCGGTGCTGCTGCACGTTCATGGGCCATTGCTCCTCGAGTGCAGTCGACACCAGCTTCCGAACTGATGCGCTGTTTCCCCCTGCGGCGCACTTGGTGAGCCGTGCGTCTGTTTCGGTCGCACCCGGGTTCGAACACCCTCCCTATCGACCGCCGTCTATTCGCGTCTAATTGAAGCTTTTGGTGCATCACGCATGCGCCGAACATCAATCAGAACGGTGGTTGCAGCTTTTGCATAGCGTTTCACTAGGAGATTGTTGAAAGTCGCCACTTGGCGGTTATCTCAGCAAAGTCCTAGAGCGCCGTGCTGCGTCACCGTTCCCACGGAGACGCATTGTGCGAACTTGGAAAATTGTCATAGCGACCCTACTCGTGAGCTTGCTCATCGTAGGCGGCGCAGCCGCCGGAGTCATTTATTCCGGTGTTTATAACGTCGCGGCGACTAGCGAACACTGGCCGATCACGCGCTGGGCATTACAGAAAACGGTCCATCGCTCGGTTGAACAACAGGCCTCCGGCATCGAAGCCCCGAAGCTGGGCTCTGAAGACCAGTTACTGGCAGGCGCTGCCAACTTCGACGCTATGTGCAGCGATTGTCATGCCCCGCCCGGCGGCCAACAGTCGGTCGCGGCGCGCGGCATGTATCCCAGACCACCCGAGCTCACCCACGCGGCCAAAGAGAAAAGCCCAAGCGAAATCTTCTGGGTGATCAAGCACGGCGTCAAGGCGTCCGGCATGCCCGAGTGGGGCTCGTCACACAGCGACGCAGACATGTGGGCTATGACCGCGTTCGTCGAGAAATTGCCGGGAATGTCAGCGGCCGACTATGACCAAATGCTGGCACGGGCCGAAGCGAGCGGCGTCGGACACCACGCCATTGGCGGCGCACCCGATCATGGTGGTGGAAACGCAACTCGCGAAGTGGATGCGACGACCGGCTCGAGTAAAGGCCATAACGACGCGCACAGCGCCGGCTCGAACGAGGAGCATCACGATGAGGGCACCAAGGGGCCAGAGAGCGGCGGCGACTCAACCGCGGGTCACGACGATGGGCACGCGCATTAGGCGTGCAATCGTCGAAACACGGCTCGCATGTCATCCGAACCAATTGAATAACGAGGATATTTAAATGACTCGACATACACACGATAGCGACCGGCGTCGCCTGTTGCGCGCCATGGGCGCGACCGGCGTGCTGGCCGGCTTCAATGCGTTGTTACCAGCCTATGCCCGCAACGGCCTGGCCGCTGGCGCGGCAAGATACCTCGACACCGCCGCCGCTCAGGTCCCGGGCGGCGCCGCACGCGATGTGGTGATGGACGTCCATGTCCGCCGCGAGATGATCGATATCGCCGGCGGTCGCGCGTCGGCCATTACGCTGAACCACACCACGCCCGGCCCGATCGTCGAACTCTGGGAAGGACAGAACGCCCACCTGCGGGTGCATAACCATCTCGACGAGTCGACCTCGATCCACTGGCACGGCATTTTGCTGCCGTTCCAGATGGACGGCGTGCCCGGCGTCGCCTTTCCCGGCATCGATCCCGGCGAGACCTTCGAAGTCGATTTTCCGGTGCGCCAGGCCGGCACCTACTGGTACCACAGCCATTCCGGGCTGCAGGAGCAAGTTGGCCAGACCGGGCCGATCGTGATTCATTCGCAAGGCGACGACGGCATCAATGCCGACCGCGAGTACGTCATCGTACTCAACGACTGGACCTTCGAGGATCCGCATCGTCTGCTCGCAAAGCTCAAGGAAATGAGCGATTACTACAACTTCAGCGAGCGCACGCTCGGCGATCTGGCCGAGGATTTTCGCCAATCCGGCGTCGCCACCACGCTGAAGGATCGCCTTGCCTGGGGCGACATGCGCATGAGCCCGCGCGATATCGCCGACGTCACCGGTTACACCTATAGCTACCTGATGAACGGCGTACACCCGGATGCCAACTGGACCGGCCTGTTCACGCCCGGCGAGCGTATTCGCCTGCGCGTGATCAACGCCTCCGCGATGACCTATTTCAACGTCCGCATGCCGGGCTTGCCGATGACCGTGGTAGCGGCCGACGGCAAGGAAGTGCAGCCGGTCGAGACCGACGAGTTTCAGATCGGCGTGGCCGAGACCTTCGACGTGGTGGTCGAGCCCCGGGCCGATCAGGCCTACACGATCATGGCCGAAACCATGGACCGCAGCGGCTATGCCCGCGGCACGCTCGCGCCGCGGGCGGGCATGGTCGCCCCCGTGCCGGCACTGCGCGAACAGCCGCAGCGCACGATGATGGATATGGGCATGGACATGAGCCAGATGGACATGGGCGGCATGGACATGTCGCACAGCAAGAGCGCGAAACCGATGGGCCACGGCCAGATGGCGATGGATCACGGCTCGATGCAAAAGATGAACATGCCCAAAAAGGAATCGGGCATGGCCGGGATGTCGCATCAAGGCCACAAGATGGCCGACTCGAAGATGTCTGGAAAAATGGCCGGCATGGGCCACGATATGAAAAAGATGGCCCATGGCACGGGCCCGAATGCCGGGACCATGGGTACGGGCGCAATGATGGAACAATCCGGGCCGGTGATCGCCAAGCACGGCCCCGACATGCACGGTGCCGGCAATATCAACATCGCCAACGTACAGCGTGATCGCCTCGCCGAGCGCGGCACCGGGCTGGAGGACGTCAATCATCGCGTGCTCACCTACAGCCAGCTGCGTAACGTCGTTCCAATGCAGGACCGGCGTGAACCGTCGAAGACCATCGAGATCCATCTCACCGGCAATATGGACCGCTATATGTGGTCGTTCGACGGTGTGAAGTACTCCAATGCCACACCGATCGAATTTCCGTACGGCGAGCGGATCCGGTTGATCATGGTCAACGACACGATGATGGAACATCCCATCCATCTGCACGGCATGTTCATGGAGCTTGAAAATGGCCAGGGCGAGCACCTGCCGTTCAAGCACACCCTGAGCGTGCTGCCGGGTTCGCGCGCCTCGCTGCTGGTCACGGCCGACGAGCCCGGCCGCTGGGCCTTCCACTGCCACCTGCTCTATCACATGGAAATGGGCATGTTCCGCGTCGTGCGGGTAAGCGATCAATCGGGAGAAAACAATGCTTAAACAATCGACCCCAGCCATCCTCAGCGCGACTGTCCTTTTCTTGGGATCTACGGCCCCGGCTCTTGCCGCCTCCGATGGCAAAGCCGATCTCGACTCAGTGATACCCGGGGGGCCTGCCGACCCGAACAGCGGCGCACCGCTCAACTGGAAAAAACCGATCCACGATCAGCAGGTCCATAAGTTCTTTCTGATCGATCGCCTCGAATACGGTGATGTCGACGGCACCAACAACTATCTCTGGGACGCCCAGGGTTGGATCGGTGGTGATTACAACAAACTTTGGCTAAAGACCGAGGGTGAAGGCCCAATGCGCGGCGGCTCGCCCGAGGACACCGAGTTCCAAGCACTCTACAACCGCACGATCACGCCTTTCTGGAGCGCCCAGGCCGGTCTGCGCTACGACGTCAATCCAAACCCGGACCGCGGCTTTGCCGTACTCGGCCTGCAGGGGCTCGCGCCCTACTGGTTCGAATCAGATACGGCGTTGTTCGTTAGCGAAGACGGCGACGTGAGTTTCCGCGGCGAATTCGAGTACGAGCTGTTGCTTACCCAGCGTTTGATCCTGCAGCCACGGGCCGAAATCAATGCCTCAGCCCAGGATGTGCCGGAATACGGACTGGGCAGCGGTCTCAATAACACCGAGATGGGGATCCGGCTGCGCTACGAGATCAAGCGCGAGTTCGCGCCTTATATCGGCGTGCGTTGGGAGCAGACCTACGGCGAAACCAAGGACATCGCCCAGGCCGAAGGTGAGGAAACGTCGTCGACCGCTTTCGTGGTCGGTATCCGCGCCTGGTACTGATAGGGAAATCACCGGATGTATGGAGGGCGTTCATCTCGTTAGCATGTCTGTGGACTTTGCGTACGGGCTTGCAGCGAGCCAAAGAGGATAAAACGCAATGGCGTTAACGGGCCTACTCACCATCATGGGCACGATCGTGGCGGGCGCCCTGCTGTTGCAGTGGGTCGCGGCACGCACTCGTCGCGATCGCGTGGTCGAGTCGCAGAAGATCCCGTTTCTCGGGGGTAGCGCACCGAACACGCACGCCTGGCAGCGTTTTCATGTGCGTTACTACTCGATGACGCTACTGTTCATCGCCTTCGAGATGGAGATGATGTTCATGTACCCATGGGCGGTCGTGTACGTCGCCGAAGGCGTCAAGGCGCTCGCGGAGATGGGCATGTTCCTCGCTATCCTCACGGTGGGCATCCTCTACGGCTGGCGCGAAGGCATCTTCCGGTGGCAGTGAAGATGCTCGAACGCCTGGCGGCACGCGCCCCCGTGCCGGTATTCGTGGCCATGGGGCGCGACCGCGCCCCTGCCGTCGAGCGCTTGCTGCAGAGTGCGGATATCGACGTGACCGCCACACCCCGACACGCCAGCATCCTGTTGGTTGCAGGCCGCGTCCGGGATAGCGACCAGGCCTATCTCGACCGGCTCCACGACCAGCTGCCGCACCCACGCGCTACGTTCTGGTGGGGAGACGAACAGGGCGACGACGTGGACGAAGCGCAGCGCGCTGCGTCATCCGACGATCCAGTAATTTCTTTACGTGCGCTTTACCGCAACCTGATTTCCGGCGCCCATGCGTCGGAGACCCACCGGCTCGCGGACGAGCCACCCGCTCCCTGGCGCGGCAAGGGCGATCACGGTCAAGGCGGCGAAGGAATGATGGGTGGCGTGCCCTATGGACGCATGATGCCCATGCCGCCGACGCCCGATATTCGCGACGGTCTGGCGCTGGATATCTACACCACCCAGATCGGCCCGTTCATGCCGTACTGGCCCGCTGGGCTGGTACTAGAGGTCACGTTCCAGGGCGACGTGATCCAGTCAGCCGAAGTGGTTCACCCACCCTATCCGCCGCGCGACGTCGATCGCGTACCGTTCGACCGCTTGTTGCACGAAACGACGGCCTTGGCTCAGATCGAGCGCGCACGCGCTGCACACCATCTCGTGTGCATCGCCCGCGTACTGTCGCTTGTCGGATTGCCGACATTGAGCCGCCGCGCCCAAATTTTGGCGGTGCGTGTACGCGCTAACGAAAGGGTCACTATTGAGCCACTGCGAAAAGCCGCCGCCCGCGCGGGTTTGCGTGCTGCGCTCGCGCCGGGGCTCGGTCGTATCGATGACCGACTGGCGCGTGAACTCGGTGGGCCGGCACAACGCGCTGCCGGCGACGCCATCGACGACCGCAGCGATAACCCAACGTACACGCGACTTGACTTCACGCCGGTTACGCAAACGAAGAGCGACTGTCGAGCGCGTCTGGCGCAATGGTTCGACGAAGCCGAACAAGCGCTGGCACTCGTTTCGGCGGCACCCGACGCGATGATGGACCAAGGCGCACTTGTCGAGGCGCCCTGGGCGCTTCGGGCACCGCCGATCGACTATCGCGTAACCGAGCTGTTACCCGGACTTGAATGGAGTGAGGCGCTGCTGGTGCTCAACAGTTTCGATAGCGCCGCGCTGTGTCGCATGGCGCCACTGGAGGCCCCATGACCCCGATCGTTCTGACCGTGGCCTGGGTCGCTTTCCTCCTCGGCATGGCGTGGTACATAGCCGTGCTCGACGGTCTATGGTCGGCCGCGCGCGAAGGTCGACCGCCGCGCGCCCCGCTCGCCAACCCGCTCTACCGGTGCGCTACGATGCTGCGCCAGCAGTCCAATCTGACTGAAGCGCCGGATTTGCTGAACTGGCGTCTGGCGCCTGCACTGTATGCCGGGCTGGCCGGTACCGGCGTCGCGCTCGTGCCCTTCTCCGGTGCCAGCGTGCTTGCGGACCTCGAAGTCGGCATCGTCTGGTGGGGCGCCGTCGAAGCGCTGACGGTCGTGGTCGTCTTCCTGCACGGTTGGTCGGCCAACTCTCAACTCGGCCTGATCGGCGCCTACCGCTATGTCGCCATCGGGCTGCCGGTGATGCTGATCAGCATGTTCGTGCTTATCGCCGCGGCGTTGCCCGCCGAGTCGCTGGCTGTTCCGAAGATCATCGAATCCCAGCGCGAACTCTGGAATGTCATCCGCCAGCCGCTCGGGCTCCCGCTTTTCCTGCTGCTTGGCCTGTCTCTAAGCTTCAGAGGCCCGTTCAACTATGCCGACTCGGCGGATATTGCGGGCGGCACCGCGGCCGAGGTATCCGGCGCGCCGCGACTGGTCTGGGAATTCGCGCGGCTCGCGATGCTTACAGCGGTGGCCACCGTAGCGGCCAGTGTATTCCTGGGCGGCTACCTGGGGCCCTGGCTGCCCGGGCCGGTATGGCTGGTGCTCAAGACCGCAGCCGTGCTTCTGGCCCTGGTCGGCCTCAGCCACCAGCTGGCTCGGATTTCGCCAAGTCGGATGATGACTTTGATCTGGACGGTGCTACTGCCGCTATCGTTCGTGCACCTGGTATGGGCCGGAGTACTGGCGCTATGAACGTCACCGATATCGCATTCTGGATCTTCGCGGCGATCGCCGTGGTAAGCGGCTGGCGCGTGTTCTGCACCGACTCGATGGTTCGCGCCTCGTTCCTCCTGATGCTGTCGTTCATCGCCGTCGGCTTGATCATGGTCTTGCTGAACGCGCCATATCTCGGCATCGCGACCGTCTTCATGATGGCAGTGGAGATGATGGTGATGGCGTTGTTCATGGTCATGTACATGATGAACCCGGCGGGCCTGAATCCGATGATGATGGTGCACCAGCACCGTTTCTCGATCGCGGCCGGCGTCTTCCTCTTCGCGGCACTGGCCGGTCTGATCATTGTCACGCGCTTTGCCTCCAACCCGGTCGCACCGGGCACCGAGGTCGTCGCCGGTCTCGGCAAGGAACTGCTCGGCGACTCGATGCTCATCTTCGAAACCGCCGGTGTCACGCTGCTGGCAACCATGGTTGCCAGCGTCATTCTGTCGAGCCGCAGCGGACGCTTCGGCGCCGCCGATACGGGCTCGGTACCGCCGCCCCTGGAACCGGGTGGCGAGCCGGCGGGCCGTCAGCCGGAACAGGGCGGCGGCCACGCCCATCATCACCACTGATCGAGAGGCGCTCATGACACTCACAACGATATTGGTCGTCGCCGCCGCGCTCATCGGCATCGGGCTCTACGGCACGTTGTCGCAACAGTCTTTCGTGATGCTGATGATGGGCCTCGAACTGATGCTCAACGGCGTCATGCTCGCAGCGGTCGGTTTCTGGTCGCTTACCGCAGGCGGCCTGCCGACAGGCCAGCTGCTGACCATTATCGTGATGGCCGTGATGGCGGTCGAAATGGCCGTAGGCTTCGCATTGATCACTGCGGTCTACCGCAATCGCCAGGCTGATGTCACCGAAGGCCTGACGACGCTGAAGCATTGATCATGCTCTGGCTTGTCGCCCTGTTTCCGCTTTTCGCTGCCGTGATCGTTCATGCGTCGCCGATGCAGCGCCGCCCCGCTCTGGGCGCTGCGGGCCTTGGTGTGCTGCTCGCCACACAGTTGCTGACGGTTTTTGCGGGCCTGGAGGGCTGGGTCGGACGATTCGCCTGGAGTACCCCGCTTCAGTTCGAGGTGGTGCTGACCTCACGGTCGGTCGTCATGGCGTTGCTGGTACCGGTCATTGCGCTACCCGTGCTGGCCTACGCCGCGGCCCACGAACGCTTGCAGGGTTTGAACCGTCTGGTATCGCTGTTACTGCTGTTCGTCGGCGCCATGCTGTTGCTGGTGATCGCGGCCGACCTTATCACCCTGCTTATCGGCTGGGAGCTAGTCGGCGCCTGCTCTTGGGCCTTGATCGGGCACGAACGGCAACGCGTATCGCATGCGGCCTCGGCGCGCTACGCATTCGTGATGACCCGTTTCGGCGATCTCGGACTGTTCGTCGCGGCCATGGTCGTGTTCAGGGATACGGGTACCTTCGCTTTTGCCGCGCTCGAAACCCTCGGTGGGCCGCAGCAAACGATTCTGGTTGCCGGGATCGTACTGAGCGCGGCCGCGAAATCCGGCCAGCTCCCGTTCGCGCCGTGGTTGTTTCGTGCCATGGACGGGCCGACGTCGGTGTCTGCCCTGCTGCATTCGGCCACCATGGTCGCTGCGGGGGCCTATCTGTTGATCCGGCTCGAACCGATACTCGCTCAGATGCCTTGGTTTGAACCTGCCACAATCGGCATCGGTCTCGCCACGGCGCTTGCAGGCGGTCTGACCGCCCTGCTCCAGCCTCACGCAAAGAAATTGCTCGCGGCTTCCACCTCTGCACACTACGGTTTGATGTTCGTCGCGGTCGGCGCTGGCTATCCTGAAATAGCGCTGCTGCATCTGGTGGCGCACGCGGTATTCAAGGCATTGCTGTTTCTAAGCGCCGGCATCGCGGGCCGTCAGGCCGTGAGTTTCAGCCTAACGGAGATGGGCTTCGGCCGCGTGCTGCCGGTCACGGCCGTGGCAACTGCGGTCGGCGGGCTCGCCTTGGCCGGCATACCGCCGCTGGGCGCAGCGTGGACGAAGGAAATGATGGTCGCGGCGGCCGGGCATTTCAGCCCTTGGTTGGCGTTTGCCGTCATGCTCGCCGGCGCCCTGAGCGCAGCCTATGCCATGCGCTTTGTCTATAGCGTCTACGGTCCCGGTGCCGACGATATCGCCGCCACGTCGCGAACGACCGAAACAATAGCGATCGGTTTGCTGGCCACAGCCAGCCTGGCGCTAGCCCTACTCTGGGTGCCGGTCATACAGCAGGCGTTGGGCGGCTGGTTCGCGACCCCGTTTCCGGCGCCTCCGGCCTGGGAGACCATTGGCTCGTTGCTGGCTGTCGGCGTCGGTCTTTACGCCGGCCTCATGATCGCGCGCCAGCACCCGGCCCTGGGCGCGAGCGGCGCGCTCGCAAGCTGCGCCGACTGGCTTGGCCTGCCCTTCGCGATCGATCGCTTGATCGGGCGCCCCATTCAGGCGCTCGCACAGCGCTGCGCAGGATTCGACGATGCCATCATCGATGGCGCCGTGCGCCGAATCGGCGCCGGCGGGCTCTTCACAGCGCGTGTCGCCTATCGAGGGCTAGACCGTCTTGCCGACGGCCTGCCGGAGGGCGCCAATCGCTGGTTTGCCCTGAGCGGCGATGACAGCCGCCGTTTCCAGACCGGGCTTTCACACCACTATCTTGCCTTCATGGCCGCGGGCGCCGTGGTGTTGGCGATCATTCTCTTTGTGGGGCGCTAGCATGCTCACGGCCACCATTCTGATCCCGCTGCTGGGCGCGCTCGCGTTCAGTTTCTTACGCCTGAATGAACCAGCGTACCGATGGCTCGCCTGCGGCGTAGGCAGTGCGCCGTTACTCCTGCTCGCAGCGGTCTGGCTCGGCTTCGATACCAGCGCAGGCGCACCCGCGTTCCAGTACGTCATCGACTATCCCTGGATTCCGGCACTCGGCATCGGCTGGCGTATGGGTGTCGATGGTATCGCGCTGGTAGTCGCCACAATGAGCGCCCTGCTGTTCGTCGCGGCGATCGCTTGGCCTGCGGAAACGCGGGGTCGGGCGCGAGAATACTACGCGTGGTTTCTATTTCTCGAAGCGGTATCGCTCGGCGTGTTCCTTACTCTGGATCTGGCGCTGTTCTATGTCTTCTTCGACCTGAGCCTGGTTGGTCTGTTCTTCCTGATCGGGCGTTGGGGCCACGGCGATGCCGAGCGAGCCGCGATCAAGTTCTTTGTCTATACGTTCGCCGGTTCTTTGGCCATTCTGCTGGCGATCATCGGCCTGGTGCTGGCGACCGACCCGCTGACCTTCGACATGCGTACGCTGATCGCCGAACAGGCACTCGCAGGCATGGACCTGCGCGCGACGCTAGTCCTTGTGGGATTCGTCGTCGGCTTCGGTATCAAGACGCCGTTCGTACCCCTGCATACCTGGCTGCCGCCAGCGCACGTGAATGCGCCCGGTCCGGCTTCGGCCGTGCTCGCGGGCGTGCTCCTCAAGATGGGCGCCTATGGTCTCATTCGCATTCCCTATTCGATGCTCAGCGAGACCTTCGCACGCTATGCTTTCGCGCTGGCCGTTCTGGCGGTCATCTCGATCCTATGGGGTGCGCTGGTCTCGATGGCGCAGCGCGATCTCAAACGCCGCATTGCCTATACGTCAGTCAATCATATGGGTTATGTGCTGCTGGGTATCGCCGCGGCCGCAACGATAGGCGGCGAGCAGGCCGCGCGGCAGATGGCGTTAACCGGTGCCACCGTAGAAATGGTCGCACACGGACTGATCACCGGCGCGCTGTTCTTAATCTGCGGCGCGTTCTGGCAGCGCACCGGCGACTACGACCTCGAGCAGTACGGCGGTCTGAGCCAGGTCGCGCCGAACCTCACACGTTTCACGGTTCTCGCGTCGTTCGCGAGCCTGGGTTTGCCGGGGCTCGCCGGTTTCGTTGCCGAGCTGCAGATATTTGTCGGTGCTTTCAGCGTCTATCCGTGGCTGGCCGCCATCGCGCTGCTGGGTATTCTGATTACCGCCGCGCTCTTCCTGCAGATGCTGCAACAGCTGTTTTTCGGTGAGCTGCCGGCGGACCGCAAGAGCTTCGGCGATCTCGCGCGCGTCGAAATCGGCGTCCTCGCCATACTCGCACTGCTGATCGTGGTGATCGGCATATATCCAAATTGGCTGCTGACACCGATCAACAGTGCAACCGCCTTATTGACGGCCGGGTTCTAGGATGCCGGTCAGCGACGTTCTCCCCGAACTCAGCGTTCTGGTCAGCGCGGTGGTGCTGCTACTGGCGGCGAGCTTCATGCGCGAGCGCGATCAGTGGTTGGCTGCCCCGGGCGCGCTCATCGGTCTGACCGTGGCAGCCGCGTTCTGTCTCGCCCAATTGGGCGAGGCCCCGAGACTGACTTTTTCGGGGGTCTGGGCCTTCGACGGCGCCAGCATCTGGGCGCGCGTGATCATCCTGGCCACGGCTGCCTTGAGCGTTCTGCTGACGCCCGAATGGCTGCGCAGCGACCGGCGCCACGGCGAATACTATGCGATCTTGTTGTTGGCCACACTCGGGGCCATGCTGCTTGCCGGCGCGGCAGACCTGATGCAACTGATTATGGCCGTCCTGCTGTCCTCGGTGACGGGCTATACGCTGGCCGCGTACCACCGTAGCTGGCCGCTGTCGGTCGAAGCCGGCATGAAGTATTTTCTGGTTGGCGCGTTGGCGAACACCCTACTCGTGCTCGGAGTGACGTTGATGTTCGGGCTGTTTGCCACCACGGACTACGGCGAGTTGGCCGCCCGCACGAACGACAGTCCGCAATGGATGACGCTCGTCGCCTTCAGCCTTGTCGTTGTGGGTGTCGCGTTCAAGCTCGCTGCCGTGCCGGCCCATACCTGGATGCCGGATGTCGCCGAGGGCGCGCCGCCGCCCGCGGCCGCCTTTCTCACTATTGCACCCAAGGTCGGCGCGGCCATCGCGCTGGCCCGCTTCGTCGATCTGTTCCCGCAGCAAGACATTGCCTGGCGCGCCGTGGTTGCTACGATCGCGGTCGCGACCATGACCATCGGCAACCTGGGCGCGCTTGCTCAGAATGACGTGCGGCGCATGCTGGGCTGGTCCTCGGTCTCGCAATCCGGCTACGCACTGATGGCGGTTGTCGTGCTGGGGCTCGACCCCTATGCCCTGCCGGCTTTGCTGTTCTTTCTCGCAGGTTATGCCGTCGCGAACCTCGCAGCATTTGGTGTCGTGACGCAACTACGCGGGCGCACGAACCTGGCCGACTATCGCGGCCTCGCCACCGCTCATCCGCTGCTCGCGGCCGCACTGATCCTGAGTTTCCTATCGCTGGTGGGTATTCCACCGCTTGCCGGTTTCGTCGGCAAGCTGGCGCTGTTCGTCACCACGATTGAATCCGGCTACGCCTGGCTGGCGGTGCTCGCGCTGGTCAATACCGTGGTCTCGCTCGTTTACTACCTACGCGTGTTGGCACCCGTATATTTCGCCGAGCCGGCACGGCCCATGCACACACTCGGCTACTGGGCGGCAACCTCTGTCTTCTTATGCGCGTTGTTTACTATCGCTCTAGGCGGCTTGGCGGATCCTCTCTGGCGGATGCTGTCACAAGCC